>CALVIG010000003.1 GCA_944329425.1 uncultured Bacilli bacterium | reverse complement strand
TATTCTTCCATAGTATCCTTATATAGAATTATAAATAAAATATATCTTTATAAAAGTGCACTTTTACATACTATTTTTCCTAGGTATCTATATCTTACAACAAATAAAAATAAAGTTGAATTGTACGAAACACGAAAAAAGAGTACAAAATGTACTCCCAAATTAAATTAAATATTAATCATAATAATTAATTACCACAATAGGTTTATAATTAGCAGAAACTACTTTGTTAGCCCAGTCAACCAATTTATTTAAAAACATAATAGAATCTAATTGTAATACATCGATATTATTGTTTTGGTCATGAATTTTTTTCTTTCCTTTAAGATATAACCATAATCCAATATATTTAACATTTTTATATTCTTCTATAAGTTCATCTTTATCGTAGGTTCTAGATAAAAAAGCGTCGATCGTTAAATTTGACTGATCTATAGCATAACAAAAATCTCTAGGACTACCTACTTTTACAGCATAAATTATTTCATCCTTTTTAACTAAATCTGCTATCTCTATTTTATAAATCAAATCTTTATTTATGTTAACAAGATTTCTATCTAAATTATCATACTGGTATTTTTTACTTAATACTTCATTTATTGCTTTTTCTCTATAAGTTATTTTATGTTCATCTTTCTTTGACTTGTTATCTTTTACGTCAACAAGGTTATTTTCACTTAAATAATTTTTATACCAAACAATACTTTTATCATCCACTTTATCATATGGTTTAAATTCTATCAATCTTAATCCATCTTTAATATTTTGATAAAAATCATCATTATAGTAGTAAATATCACCATCATAAACAACGTAATTTGTATTCTCATAACTAAAATCAAAAGTTACAACTTCTTTTAAAGAACGTACAAAATTACCACTATCAGAAATATATTTTATCTTTATATAATCTAAAACTTTATCGATTTTTATATCATTTTTTTCAATAAAATTTCTCACTATATCAGTACTTAAAATTGATATTTCTTCTTTTTTATTTAAATATGCTAACTCTAATCTAAAATTATCATCAAAATATATTGAACTCCCCAAAACATTCATTTCATCAAGTGAAAAATTAATGTTTTTTATATTTTTCATAAACTCAGAATTTAATGAATCCCATATTCTAGATTTTAAGTCATCATCAGTCACTTTTACGAATAATGGTATCGGTCTTTTATCTTCTCTATTCTCAATATTTTTTATTATTGATATAATTTCAGATATATTATCAATATTTTTATCTAGATTTAATTTTAAGGATTTTCCAATAATAATACACTTCCCTAAATTTTCAGACTCATCAGGTATAATTTCTAAATTAACAACAGATTCTCCTCTATCCAAAACAATTATGTTTGCATTAGACATAGTTTTTACTAAACTGCTAGTACTTCCATTTAAAAACTTTGCTGCTTTTCTTTTTATTTTTGAAACTTCTACACGTTTAGCGATATTCATCGCAAAATCTGTATCGCAATACTTTTGCACTAATGAACTACTCATACCATATGTAACTGCATAAAAATCTATATCAGAAGATATTAATAATATCCCTTTCAAATTATCTTTATCTATTGTTATATCAACATTAAACTCATTTAATATGTTTTGCCATGATATTTTTGAACTGTCATTTTTACAATAATATAATGACAGTTTATAATTATCTACCTTTTTTTCATTATTACTTTTAATGTAATTTTTTATTTTCATTTCCTCTAAAAGCCCTTTTTCATCTTTTACTCTAAAAATATTATACTGCATAATTCCTCCTACTACTAAAAAAGCGCAATACAAAACCTAAATAGATTAAGCCTGTACTAGCGCTTTTATATATTTTTCTATTTGAATATTAAATTATATTTTTGGTATTAATGAGTTATAATCTATACTGTTTGTCAGAATGTCCCATTTACCTACTTTCATCTTTTTAATTAATTTTCCATCTCCAAAATCAAGTAAATCTTCTCTCAATAAATGATTGAATATTTTATTTAAACTACCTAACCCTTGTGAAGATAGCAAAAATGCTTCTTGTGGGTCGCATAACTTGCAATATGCCCATAGCTGCCCCAAATCATGTAAATTTAATTGGGTCTTTTTGGCCTCAATAAAAGCTAATGACACTTTGTTTTTCTGTTTTATAATACCTAAAACATCTATTTGAATATTCAATCCGATTGTTAAAGGATAATATTTTAAAACGCCATATTTTTGCAAGTAACTATCTAAGGTTCTTGCATGAGCATCTACTGTAATTATTTCAGCATTTTTATATTTATCTTCTAAATATTGTTGAAACCAAATTCTCATTGGCTCATACAATTCTATTTCTAATGCAACATTACTCATGATATCCCAAATCCTTTGCTAACTCAGTCCATGAATTATAATGTTTACCACGTATTGACGTAGGCAAAGAGCTATCATTTTCACCAGGATGTATTGGCTTAATTTTGTTTACTTTATTATTTTTTTGCCAATAAAATTTATGTGTTGTTTCTGGACTCATGTGATTAAGCAATTCTTTACTATATTTTATCAAAGCTTCTTGTTTATGACTAATACTAAATCCAATTGGTAAAAATTCATTTGCGTATATTTTAATTTGATGTTCTTTTTTCCAATATAATTTTTGGCCTGAATTATACTTTTTTAAATTACTATCTCGAAAGTTTGGATGTCCAAAATCTATATTTTGAATAGGAACATCAATATCTTTTAAAAGATTTGCAACATCAATTACCATCTTCCAATTACAAGGTATTTCAATATACACACGATGTGCTCCTGCTACTCCATAAGCCAAATTACTCCTACGAATGTACCCAGTAACATCAGCCATTCCTCTTAAAAGTGCTTTCTTCTCATCTTTTTTTATATTAAATAAATCATCATTCATTTCCATATATGCATGCTTGCTTCCATTACCTACATAATGTAAGATTTGCCGCATTACATATTCGGCGTTTGACTTTTTGAATGAAATAGAAGTAGATTTTCTACTTTGTGTATAGCTAATATCAGTCCCTATCAATGGTTCTACTATTTGTCTTATATCCATTAAACTAGCCTTAACATATACTCTAACATCTTTCTCATCATCTGTGTATAAATTTTTATGAGGAATATCTATTGTAACAACCGTTTCATTAATTCCTTGTTGTATTTCACCATTTCCCAAAATCATTCCTAACAAATATGCCATTTCTGTATTCATTATTCATCACCTAATTCCATATATATTTTATCTGCTATTGCCTTTGCCAATAGAGGGGGAACAGCATTCCCTATTTGTTCTCTAACATGCACTTTTGATCCTAAAAAAATAAATTTATCATCAAAAGATTGTAATCTTGCTGCTTCCCTAGGAGTTATTGCCCTATTTAAAAACGGATGATTATTTGTTCCATTTGATGCTGCATCAAATCTAGTATCAATAGTTGGAGAAACATCATCCCATTTTAATCTCCCCCATGTTCCACTATATTTTTGTTTTCCTAACATTTCTTTTGGTAAAAATTCTTTCCCACCTTCTGGTGGAATCATTTCTAATTTTTGTATTGCAATCTTTGCATGATTAGAAGCTTGATGATTATATAATTTTTTACAACCTTTTCTCATATCTTTTTGATATTTACTAGTCACTGATAATTGATAATTTTGTTCGAAATCTCCTTCTCCAGAATTAAGGAACGCCAAATCATAAATTGCATCTTTAACTGTCACTTTATTTTTAACAGTTGCACTAGGAAGCGATATTTTTTTATTTTTTGAACATATAAATATTGCTCTTTGCCTGGATTGTGGAACGCCAAAATCTGATGCTGTCAATATTCCACATTCAATAAAATATCCCATTTTAGAGACTTTTTCAATTATTTGATTCTTAAACCATCCAGCCGATGTTGACAATAAAGCCTTGACATTTTCAATAATAAAAACTTCCGGTTTTAATGCTTCAACTATTTTTAAATACTCACTAAATAAATAATTTCTAGGATCATCCAAACCTAATTTCTTTCCTTTCAACGAGAACCCCTGACATGGGGGCCCACCAATAATCATATTTACTTTTTTTTCTCTACTTATTTTAATAACCTGCTCTTTTATTTCGTCATTAGTAATATCACCACATATGATTTCTGAATCTGGCATATTACTTTTAAAAGTATCTAATGCATATTTATTAAAATCTAGAGCTACTACTGTTTTAAAATGAGGATTTTTTTCCATTCCGTACGAAAATCCACCTGCCCCACTAAATAAATCTAAAATCAAAAACTCTTTTATTTTTACATCTTTGATTCTTCTTCTAATCAAAATTTTTTTATATAGTTCCCTACCATTTAATATTGGTTTAAATAAATCATATTCGTTATCAGAGCCATGATTAGCCTCACCAACTATCTCAAATTGTTCACTATTATATCTATTTATAATCGTTATAGGTACCCCCATTATTCCATAAAAATCATAAGGTATATCATTTATAGTTTTTACATTAATAGCATCATAATTATCATATTTAGGATATTCATTGGGATCATATTTTTTCGTTAAATTTATTTGTCTATGTCTTCTTTCGTTATCAATATTTGTTAACCACATGGCATTACCAAGACTTCTCCACTTTTGACCAGACTCATCAACCCAATATCTAGTTGTTCTTGGTTTTGATGTTTTTGGAACTCTAAATTTCATCTCACCAAATTGAAAACCAGTCCATATCTTATCATTTTTTATTAGTGGGAAAATTTCTTTATAAGTCAATGCATTTTGATTACCTACTATTAAAAATTTTTTTTGATATTTTGTAATAATAGATACAAATTCTCTAAACAAGGAAAAAGGTGGATTTGTTACAATTATATCTGATAATTTTACATACTCAATACACTCATCACTTTGAAAATCTCCATCACCATTTAATCTTTTTATACAATCTGCTTTTTTAAGGAAATCATAAATTATTTCATCAGGAATTTCTCCATTAATATTTGAAAACTTGGTGACGTCTAAAACATATCCATACTTTTTGTTTTTCTTCTTTTCCTTTTTTAAAAATTCAAATTCTTTAGAAACAATTTTTGAACAATAATAAGTTGTACAAATCAATCTTTTTAACTTCAATACGTTAAAATTTTTCAAAAAAAATTTGCAGAAATTTGATTCAAACGGGTCATCACAATTACACAAAACTATTTTATTATTAAAATGTTTTTTATATTGAATTACTTCGTTATAAATATCTTCATATCTCGTATAAAATTCATCATCTTTTGCTTTTTTTGCGTTTTGCAAGTTAGTATTTTTATTAGCCATTATATCACTTCCTAATAACTATTTTTCAATTTATTATTTATTAAAATAAGCTATTTCAACAAAAAAGAATTTAAATAATCTTTTTTAGCAATAAGTATAATTTTAATTTTTTTTAATACCACACTATTAATAAATAAAGCTTAACAAACTATAAAAATTACAAATTAATTAATATCCTAGTTGATCCTATTGTTTTTCGTAGTATCAAAACCAATATGATATTATTATACCATATAATTTGACAAAATTTTAATTTTGGCATTGAAATACTTACAAATTTTTAATTTTAAAAATAGGGCTTGGGACATTTCCCACAAAAGAATTTCGTACGGGAGTAGAAATTCAGTGCTGGCTAGACAATAAATATACTCACATAAACAAAAAACACTATCATATTTCAGATAGCGTTAATTTCTTTAATAACATCTTTTTAATCTTAATGGATTATTATTTACTATTTTTAGATTATATTTTATTCTTAATATTTCTTCGATTTTAGGTATTAATTTTTTTGTATCGCAGCTTACATTAAATACATCTTTTGCAGAATTAATATGATTATAAAGCGATGAATCACATAAACATTTTCTACTATAACTATTAGCTATATAAAAAGCTACTACATCAGGAATAATGTAATTAATCATATACTTACTGAAATTATGATAAAAAGGTAAATATTTTTGATTCCATTCTTTTTCTGTTATATCACACATAGATATACTCCTTTAATATAATTTCTTCAGCTCTATTTTTTATATTATTCATATTTTTTATCCATAGTAATTGTTGATTACATTTCATTTCTTCATTTATATTTTCTTTTTCAGCAAGTATCTTTATTAATTCATTTACTTTATCTTCTACTAATTCATCTATATCATGTAAATATTTATTTAATTCATCATTCATAAGTAATTTAATGTATAAACTTTTCTTATTATTTTTAATATAATCTAATCTTAATAATCCATATTTTCTTATATTATATTGTTCTTTATTTTCTAATATCAAATTAGGTAATAAATAATCACCTTTTCTAGTGTAACTAATATTCATAACATTTCCTCATTTCTTTCTATATTTAGGCTTTAATTGTTATACATTTATTGTTACACTTTGACCTTCGCCACCTCCGGCATTTAAGTGATTAGAAATAACTATATCATCTTTACTAGTTATGTTGGGTTTAATAACATTTACCCTGTCTGTTGGATTAAGAGTTTTATCCGTTGTTCTAGTTATAACCACCGGTATACCCAAATCTTTAAACCTATCATACATGTAATTAGATATTTTTAAAGTATAATCTTTTTCAATAATATCACCATTTGATGCGCCTGGATCAGATCCTCCATGTCCAGGATACGTGTTAGCAAGGTAATTAATCTAAATTAATGATATTCAAATGAATATCTATATCTCTACTATTATCTTCTTTATTTATTTTACCTATTTTAACAACATCAACAAATTCATCAACAATTTCTTTTGTAAGTTTATTAATATGTCTATATTTTTCAAAAACTTCTCTGCTCGATTCAACATTTTCTTCTTCCGATTTTAACGATTTCAATTCCTCGTCAATAATTTTGATTCTATTTTTATATTCTTCAATTTCATTTAAAAATTTTTCTCTAAACATTATAAAGTCTTCTTGCGTAATTATTCCCTCCAATTTATCTTCATATAAAGCTTTATAATGTTCATTTTTTTTATCGACTTTTTCCTGTAATATTTGTTTTTCATTATTTAAAGTTTCTTTCTTTAATAAAGTACTACTATTCAAAGATTTTTTTTGCAAAACATATAACCTTTCTAATTCATCAACATTATAATATAAGTCTAATTGTTTATTCAATTCATCTAATATTATTTTTTCAACTTTTTCACATCTTATTGATTCCCTATTAGAACAATCACGATTAGCTAGCTTTACTCCCTTACATTTCATATATGGAACTTTTCCGTCTTTTGTGTGATAAATTTGTCTATTAAATACACCACCACATTCTTTACAATAAATCTTCTTACTTAACAAATATACTTCACCTGTTGTTCTACTAACTCTTGTCCTAGATCTAAATTTAGATTGAACCATATTCCACGTTTCCATATCTATTATAGGTTCGTGTGTACCATAAGAATAAGTCCATTCATTTTTAGGCTTAATATAAGATTTATGATTTTTATAACTTACATAAGTTTTTACTCCTTGCACTAAATTACCTATATAAACTTCATTTCTTAATATTTTAGCAATCGTATCTTGAGACCATTTTGTTTTCTCTTTAAATCGTGCTTTCCCGCATACATATTTACTACCATTTTCTTTTTTATAATTAGAAGGTGTTAAAACGCCTCTTTTATTTAAAGTTGTGGCAATATTATAATAACCAACTCCGGATTTATACAAGTTAAATATTTCTCTTACTATTTCAGCAGCAATGGGATCAATTAATAACTTGTTTTTGTTATCCGGATCCTTAATGTAACCATATGGAGCGAAAGATCCTAAAAATAAACCATCTTCTCTTCTGTTTTGCAATGAATTTCTAATATTATCTGATAAATCTTCTAAATACCATTCGTTTACAAGGCCATTAATTTGCCTAGATTTTTTATTGCCTTTATTTGCAGTATCTGCATTATCAACAATACTAACGAAGCGTACTCCCCATTCAATAAATTTATTATGTATATACCTTTCAACGACTTCCATATCACGAGAAAACCTACTCTGGGTTTTGCAAAGCACTATATCAACAACGCCATTTTCACAATCCTTTAAAAGTTTTTGAAATTGTGGTCTATTACTATCAGCACCGGAATAATCATCATCACTATAAACATTTATTACTTCCCAGCCCTGCTCTAACGCATATTTTAATAACATGCTTTTCTGGTTAGCTATAGATTCACTATCATCACTTTTATTTTTTTTATATCTGTCTTCATCGGAAAGTCTTGTATATATATCAACTCTATTCTTCATTATAGAAAGCACCCTCCTTTCTTGCAAATTAATACTAAAATAAATTTTTAAAAATATAAATTATACTTTTTTTATTTTTTTAAACTTGACAAACTTTATTTTTTTCTATAGAAATAATTATCTTTAATAATTTTTGATTAAATTTTTTTTCAATTATTTTCTTATCTTTTGAATTATAACCATTTTTATTTACAAAAACATTAACATTATATTCAACTTCATTCACATTATCTTCCTCCTATTTATATGTATGCAAAACTTTTTAATCATAATATTTTTTTACTAATTAATATCATTGTTTTCTATCATCTTTTTCCACCTTACAAATAATTCGCGGTGTAGTATTAAATAAATTTAAAATATTAAGTTTTTTACCCTTTAAATAATGTGTTATAACCCTATTAATGTCTTCTTTAGTCTTTTTCAAACTCGTCTGTGAATGATACATAGTAGTCTCAAATATTAATTTTATTTTTACTTTATACTTTTTCATTTAATAAATTCCCTTCCATTTTAATATAAACAAGTACTTTTAACATTCACCAGACGATTAGTGGCTAACTAATTCCATGAGATTTTCACTCTCCCGAGGATCACTCCGGACTGCTCCCAATGATTGAGTCTATGGCTGAACAGAAGTATCTTTAACCTTATTATTTATCTTCGCAATACTAGTTGCCATCTAGTTTTATAACCAAGTATTTACCGACAAGCGTACTTGTTAACGTGCTCCAGAACAATAAGAACGTATCTGATGAATAAATATTAAGTTGTCAAAGATCAACTTCTGTGTTTTGTTATTAAAATCAAAAACAGATGGAAAGGATATTTTACCCTTCCATCTATTTCCTCACTTCTAGCCTAAAAGTTAAGCCTAAAAATTTAACTTTTTAATTTTTTTCTTAAATTACTAATTGCACAATCAATGCTATATTTAACAGCCACTTTTGAGCAATGTTCATCTTTTGCTATATCTTCCAGCGTTTTATTTTCAAAATAGTACTTTTTTAATCTCCTTTTCTGCGTCATTGGAAGTTCATTTATAGCTTCTCTCAATGTTTCCATTTCTAATTTTTTATCAACAATGTCATCTACTAATAAACTCTTTTTCAGGGTTCTTTTATATAGAATCTCATCACTCTCCATTATATTAAGATGCTCTATATGTCTATCAAATTCATTTAACTCTGATAAGTCTTCTAATTCAAATTCATTAAATAACATATATAAAGAACGATCTATTTCAAAAATAATTTTATGGTTACTAGAATCATTAAAAGAAATAATATATTTATCATCTTGTGAATTATAAATTAAAGTATATGGATTATCTTTACTTTTGCGTCTTTTTGGATTATTCATTTACCTTCCTTTCTATTGAGTTATTCAATAGAAAAGGCGGTGAACGAATTTTAAACATAATAAAAACAGGTATAAAAAAAATGCCGCACGGGACTTGAACGAACAAGCCCCATACGGCATTAAAAATAAAATATTGACTATTAAATATCTTTTCATACATAGTAGCACACCCTAATAGCAATGCTACTAAACTACTGCACTAGTAAAAGTTTATAGATGTACTACTCAAATATCTAAAATCGCTTATACTTTATAATAAGCACTGCTTTTTTTTAAGTGCTATTATATACTTTTACATCAGAAAAGTAAATGAGATTTTTATAATATAAAACTAATAAAAACATGATTTAAAACTTTACTATTTTAATGTTTTTAAAAAATGAAATATAATTTTACTTTTAATCATTATCATTAAATAATTCTCTTAACTCTTGGCTATTAAAATATGTTCTATTAGAGCTTATAATAGAGCGCGCTGCTTTTAGAGCCTGCCTTAATATAATTTTTTTCGATTTATCAATATTATTTTCATTCTCTTTTATATATTTTTTGAACTCTTTTACTGCTGATGCCACACTATTTAAAGAGTCTTTTCTCATTTTGTTTTCCTTCTTTCATTTATTGTCCAAATAAATCCAATATATAATTTTTCTCTCTTCTGTTGTTAATTTATTAAAAATGATTCTAAAAGAATTTATAATATTACAGAGTTGAATTTAAAAATCATTCCTAAAAATATTTTAAGAATAAGAAAAACTTAAAATCTAAGTTAAAAAAATTAGCAATAATACTAAATATTCAAAAAAGTATGTTAAGTGGAATAGAGTATGGTAAAGTCATTATTTAATTAGAAAGACTTTACTTACTTTCAAAAAGATATAACTTTTCTATTTCTGAAATTTGTTATAGGTGCATAGAAAAATAAATTTGATTATTTTATATCAAATTTATTTTTAATTACAATAACTTTTAAATTCATCATACTTTTCACCTATATATATATTTTTATTATTACACTTCAACAAATAAAAATCATTATTATAATATAACGTATGTTTTTTATCTATTATTTTTTTCATAAAAGTTTTATCTTTTGTTTTATAATTTAAATAATTAATTATGTCCTTCATAGAAATCCATCTAAAAAATAAAACTCTATCAATATATTCCATTTTATTCATTCCATTTTTAAATGCTAAATTACCAAAACATTCATAATACACATTATGTAATTCATTATTTTCATCTCTATATTCAAACTTATCTTCTTTAATATAACAATGACCTGTGCTATTAACCGGGATAATTCTGTAATCCATTTGTTTATAATCAAATACTTTTGCACATTCATTATCACTAAATTTACCACTATGATATATTAATTTAATATTATTAGTAAAAAATCTATTTGAGATTTCATAATCCATAAATGTTATATTATGATTTTTATCATAATAATACACTTTGTTATTACAAATATATTTATCATAAGATTCAAACATATCATTTATTTCATCTTGAATTATAAATTTACTTCTATGTGATTTAAAAGTTATTATACCTTTTTGTTCCTGTTTAATATCATATGAAAATTTAGGCAAAGTAATTTTACTTAAATCCAAGCTAATTTTATATTGATTATATCCAAAAGGAAATAATCTGAAAATAAATATTATTATAATTAATAATACAGTAATTATTATAAATAGTTTTAATCTCTTTGTCATGATTTCTCCTAATAAATATTATTTACTGCTAATCAACACATTTTATAAGTTTATATTATCATATTTAATTATTTTAGTAAATATGAATATTTTAAAAGGATACAAAATAATAATTTGTACCCCTTTATTAATCAATAAATAAACCCATAGCTTTCTAAAGTTTTTAAAGTTTTAGGTCCAATGTAGCCATCAATGTTATCATAATACCTTCCCTCTGCTTTAGCTCTTTCTTGAAACTCTTTTACCCATTTCTCAAGATATGGTCCAAATAGATTACCATCTAATAACTTATGAGCCTCCTCTTTAGTTTTACAAAAATATCCATAAAAATAGTCTGCAAAAAAATAACATACTTTACCTATATTGTCACATGAATCACCACGCTTAAAATATGATTTATTACCAAAAAATGAATTATTAATTACAGGCACAGATGTTTCACTTTGTTCAGTATAAGAATACGTCTCAGGATTCAAAAACTCTCCATTAGATAGATCAACAATAGACAAATGCAAATGAATACCTGTTGCCTTACCACTCATACCAGTATATCCTAAAAGTGTTCCCTTAGATACTATTTGATTAGTTTTACAATTAACACTAGATAAATGATAATGAAGCATTTTAACATTTATTCTAGGATATTTAACCCAAACAAATTTTCCTCCTAAAGAATCCGTACCACAACTTAATACAGTTCCATTTTCAATAGCATATTGTGGTAATTTAACATTATTTGTCCCATAATCTGTTCCATTATGAAAAGAACTTGTATAGCCTCCTTTGGTATTCATTACTTTTCTATTACCAAAGCCAGATGTTACATAATGATTAGCATTTTTAAATATTAAGTTAGTTATCTTGCTCATCTTTTACCACTTCCATAGATTTATTTTTTAATTTTTCAGAATTATCTTTATTAAAGAAATAAGTCGCAATCATTCCTATAATCAGCATAAAATTATCGCTACCTATTTTTTCTGAAATAGATAAATAAAAGAACGCTACAAATGTAAGTAGCGTTATTATTGATTTTACTTTAAGTAAATTAATAATAGATAAAATCAATTTTTCTTTCATACTTTATCATCCTCCTTTACATTTGGTAATTCATATAATTTATTAGTCATTTTTGTAACCATTCCATTACCACCTAATTTATGGTAGTTTTCATACATTTCTTTAATGTTCTCTTTCATATAACTAGGACAATATCCTAATTTTTCTTGATTATCATATATTCTTATTATTTCATTTCTTAAAAGAGATTTCATTCCGTTTTTTAAACCCATATATTGTTTAAAAATATATATAATTCCTGATGTAATAGACGTCAATAATATCTCAATCCAATAATTTATTATAAAATTTATCATAATTTTTCCTTTTGAAAAATATTAAAAGACATAATGATAACTCGATCAAAATGCCTTTTGCAAATTTTAGAGTTAAAGTTCAAATTAATAATACCTAAATCTAATTAAATATAATAATTATTGTAAGGTAATCCTTTTTTTCCTTCTGATTTATATTTAAAATCATTAAATTTAATACCAATAGATTTAAAATACTTATATTCATTTTGATCTTTACAATATAAATCCCACATATTTTCATGAGTTTCTGAACATAATAAACATTGTTTATCCTTAAAAAATGCAATATCTTCAACAGATAATGGAAAATTCCAATCATCAAATGAATTTCTGCTAAGGATATCATCTATTAAATCCTTCGTCAGATTGAGATAATAAGTAGTATACGATGAATTTTTACGCTTTTTATAAATAATACTAGTTTTAAATTTACGTAACCAATTAGTTGTTTTATATTCATAAACTAGCCAATAAATCATATTTTTTATATAAGTTTTTCTTCTTTTATATATGAGAGATACCCTATCATCTTCTGAAAAATTTTGAATATATTTTATTAAATATCTTTTTTCATTATTTATATATTCTTCATCAAAAATTAAAGTATTATTCTTGTTTTCCTCAGAAATTTCCTCTATTAGTTTTTTAGGAACATCATTTAGAATATTATTAATATCATACTCATTATTATATGTAATAATTTTCATAAATTTATCCGTAACTTTCTTATTATAAATAAGATTTACTGATACTGATAAAACGTCACTTTTTGAAATAATATAATTCATTAAATTTTTATATAAATCACCAGTCACTTTATCTCTTATTATCATCTACAATTTCCCTTCCCTTCAAAAAATTCTAATGGTAATCCTTCAAAGAATATATGTACATCCTTATAAGTATCTCTATTTGGATGAAAGTGATAGTAATATTTATATCCTTTATGCTGAATGCTATTTATTTCACATATTGGATTTGGAGAAATGGCAGTAGCAACTTCTTTAGCGGGCCAATAATTATCACACATAACATTTCCCTTAGCATTAACTTTTGCAATTGTTTCTTCAATTGTTAATCTTTCACCACGTACAACATCTCTCATATCTTTTGTAAAATAGGCTTCTGTACATGGCTTATTGTTGTTCGAATATTTTTTTGTACTAGTTTTTGCTTTTGCAGCCACAGCAGTTTTTATTTTAGATTTACTTTGTGCTTTCGTCTTTGATTTTGATTTACTTTTATTATTGGATATGGCTTTTCCCACATAAATAGAGCCCCCAACAACTAAACCACTAACAGCTACATACACAGAAGCTTTAAATACAGCAATTCCAAAAGCGTATAACACACCCGCAGCTACTGATGTTAATCCTACTATATTACCACTTTCATCGCTATATAAAATAGGATTATTTAAAGAATATATATATATATTGTGAAGTAATATATTTCCACCAATTTGTCCAGCATAAGAATCAGGATTAATAAATCTTTTCCATTCCGGATTATAATATCTACTATTTAAATAATATAATTTAGTTTCTGAATCATAATAATAAGATCTATATCTAAACGGATTTATATTTCCTATATTATTAACATTATTTGATATATCGTTATCTTGACTATCAGTTATAGAAATTACTTTTCCCCAAGAATCATATTTATACTTAGCTACTATATTATAACTGTTATCTAATATACCTACAATATCATTCTTATTATTTTTTACATAATAATATAAATCGTTATTATACATAAATCCAAACAAATCATCTATATCATTACGTAAATAGTATAGCACATTATTTCCTCTCTTTTCAAATATTATATCATTATCCTCTAAATAATATTTCGTTTCCGTGTTATTCACCTTTTTACTTATTCTTATACCTTCAGAATTATATTTATACGAAATTAGGTTAGTACCATCATTATAAGTTTCTAGTTCTCTACCATTAATCCAGTTTAGATTAATATTATTACCTATAGTTAATGGATTCCCTATTTCATCATAAGTAATAGCGGTGTTATTAAACGAAGTTAATTGATCTTGCCAATCATCATTATTGTAATAATATATATCTTGGGTAATAAAGTCATAGGTATCCAAAGCATATACTTTTTTGTATAACATATTACCTACATTATCATATTTATATTTTATAATTTTTTTATCTTCAAAATCGATTTCCTTTATAAGCTGATTATAGTCATCATAATAATATTTAGTTAATAAGTCGTCATTATAATAAACATGCGTTAAATTATTTAATTTATCATATTTGTATGAATATATATTATTACCTGTTTTAAGCTTTTTCAATAGAGTAGAAGTATTTTTTCCATTCTCTATATATTCATAACTTGTTTCATATATATTGTTTATTTTTTCACTTTTTAATCTACCTAGTAAATCATAGGTATAATTTATTTTTTTATTTGAAAATGACGTATTAATTATCAAATCATCATCATTAAAAGTATTTATTATTTCATTATTTATGCTACCCAAACTATACTTAATATTCGTTATATTTTCATTTGAGTCATATTTATATTTAATTATAAAATCATCAAAATTATATTTACTCAATCTTTTAGCTAAATCATAAGTATATTTAGTTATGTAATTATTTGATAAAATTTTTACCAAATCTCCACTTCCATTATACTTATATTCATAGGTATCATTTTCTTTAGTTTTTTTACTTAATCTAGAAAATTCGTCATACTCATAATTTAGAGAGCCTTCATTCCCATAATCTAATAAAATCAAATCTCCATTTGTATCATAATTATATGTAATAAGCCTAATATTATTACCCATTTTTATTGTCTTAACATTAGAAAATTCATCATAAATAAAATTATATTCTTTCTTACCATGCTTAACTTTACTTAACAAATTTTTATCATTATATTCATAAAATACACTTTTATCGTTGCATATAGATGAAATAAGTTTCTTTTTAGAATTATAATTATAATTAGTTTTAATACCTTTTTCGTTTGTTTCTGATTTAGTCAAACCTTTTTCCTGATCAATTTCATAATTATAAGAATGATTTAATGAATCAATTATTCGACTTATAAACGCACCATTTTCTGTATACTCCGCTTTATTTTCAATAAATAAATCACAATCTACAGTTTCAAAATAAAATTCAAAACTGTAATCTTCATCTATCAAAGTTGATATTTCTATTCCTGAATTATTATATTTTAAGTATTTATCCTCTAGTTTTAATTTTATAGAATAACTTCCGTTTTTATTTTTCTTCAACTTAAATAGTGAATTATCTCCATTTTCATTTGATAAAATAATATTATTATTCTGAACAGTAAAATATTTATCAGTAAGAATAGAGTGATGGATTTTAACATATTCATCTATCTTTTCTAATTTCCATATATCATGGTTACAGTTTTCTAATTTACATTTAATATCATTTGATATATTTCTTAAATATATATCGCTTCCCTTTAATCTTATTTTATATAAACCATCTGTTATATCACCTATAATATTATTTTTTTGAACCCTAGATATAATTGGATTATTATTATTGTCATATTTTAATTGATTAGATACCCCCATATCAGTCATACCATTGATAGTCCTATTTTTAAAAATATTATCATATTCAATAGTAAAATTTTTGCCTTTTGGATTAGTCATCTGAATCAATTTATTATCTTTATCATAATTATATTTATTACTATTATCATCTAAATTTTTTTCTAATATTACATTTCCAAATTCATCATACTCATAATAAACATTTCTTATATCTTTAAATAAACTCATATTTGTAATATAAAAATCATTTGCAGTATATTGATGTTGAATACTAATCGTAATAGAACTATAATCTTTTTCAGCAGTAAAATCATTCGAAACATATTGCCATGATTGATCATTTATATTAAGTAACGGTGTAGGAATAATGCAATGTCCATCTTCTTGATTTGTATAATGAAAAATAATATATGGTCTGCTTCCATAATACTCTGATAAATCTGAATCTACACCTTCATTTTTATACCAAAATGAAAGATTAAATACATCTCCGCCTTTTCCACTTATATTATATGTTTTTTCCATAATATAATTATAAGCAGGATTCATTTTTATTTTAAGTGCGTTTAAATTGTCTGGCAAAGAAACAATTTCAAATACATCATTTATAGATAATAAATCACCTGTTAAATTATCACTAGCTGAAACCTCCCAATCAGAGAAACCATTAGAAAAATCTGAATTTTCTAATAAATTATAATTATTTGCAACTTCACCGGTTTCCAACTGTACATCATCAACATATACTGTTCCAGCATCTTCTAAAATTATTTTTAAAGTTAAATTACTTGTTGCATCTTCAGGATACTTTATTGTTACATCATATCTTTCAAAAACATCACTCGGCTTTATTAATTCACTTTGAGATTGAATAATAATCCCATTCTTGTCAAAGTAACTAAGAATTAATTTAACATCACCAGTATTTTTAATATAACTACTAAATGTATAATAATCACCTTTTTCTACATCTATACTTTGTGTTAATGCTTGATTATTAATTGTACTAGTAGCTTTTAAACTATTAGCACCTGTTTCCGAGGTTTCATTAGTTATAATCATATTAACATCTTCTGTACTAGTAAAATTAATTACATTTTTTTCAAAACTTGTATTAGATAATAAATTTTTAACATATTTAAGTGGTATCTCTGTTCTTAATAATTTATTATTGTTTCCATTATTAATGGTAATTCCAGATGTGCCATTTATTTGGCTAAGCCCATACGAATTTTTTATATCATCCTTATCCTTCAAACCACTAATTGATACTACACTACCTTGAGAATTAAATATAATATTTTTTGCGTTTTCTTTTGAATCTACTATAGTTGTAGAATCAAAATCATACAACATCTCAAAATATTCTCCCAAAGTATTTTCAGCACCATATTCAGATACTTTTTTTACTTTGTATGGTTTTTGATCATAGTAATCATAAGTAGTTTTCATACCATCAATATCAATAATTTTAGATATAATATTATTTGCATTATATTCGAATTGAGTTATTCCTGTTAAACTATTTATACTGACTACTTGGTTATTTAAATAACTTAAAGTAACTGTTTGTTCTGGACTTATTATAGTTATTGTAGTTGCACCATATTCTAAATTTATTTCATTATCATTAGCATCTATTATTTTTACTATTGCATTCTCAGGACTATATTCAATAGTATTTTTATTACCATTAACATCTTCTATCTTAGTTAAATATGCTTTATCACCATTTTTAATAAATGTCATAGTATTTCCATTTTTATCTTTAAGCACATAACTATTACTATTTTTTGTTATAGTCATATCCAACCCATCTTCATCATAATAAATGTTTTGTGTATTAATGATATTATAACCATTTTCATCAAACATAGCTTTTTCATTTAAAAAATAATGTAAAGTACCATCTTCATCACAATACTCTAAATATGTTTTAGAATCAATAAGTTGTTCTTTTATAGTTTGGTGTAAATTTAATTTATACCCTAATCCATAACCATAATTTTTTTCTAACACAACATCATTTGTATTATATATAAGATTTAAACCAATTGGCATTTTTCCACTTATTGTTGAACCAATATCAAATATTGTGGTCAAATTTCCATTATAGTTATTGACATATGCTTCGCCATCATAAAAACCTTTTGTCTGATAATTCATATAATTTTCTATTCCATTTTGATTTCTATATGATATAGATAATACAGGCTTAGGATTTATACCAGTAGAATTATTATTGTTTGAATAAAATGCTGGTAATATATTTGCATTATACTTCAATAGATTTTGTTTCAACATAATACCATAATTAGGCGTTCCTGTGTACCATTTTCTCACTAATCTAGTAATATCACCACCACAATTAAATGGATGAATAGTTTCGTTTTCAAAATCATAGTATCCTCTTCCAACAAATATTAAACCTTCAACCAACGGATCAAATTTGTCATTCATATTATCCCATGTAGCAGTACTTTCATCCCAATTTGTGGTGATTCTATGAGCCAACAACAAATCTGTTTCACTATCTGAAGGTATTTTTGGATAACCATATAACTGTAAATTGGCACCTATTACTTGACTACCGGTACCTATTACAGGCAAATCAAATTTTATTAACGTTCTATTTTCCCTATCAACGCCATCAATTCTTTCAACCCCTGCTTTTAAAATATCTTGACTATTTCTATCAACTCCAGTATCACCAGGATAAATATAAGTATCATAGACACTATTGTTCTGACCGGAATTTGTTATTGTTGGATCAATTATTACTGGATATTTTGTTTCTTCATTATTTAACCATTCTTTGTCAACAATTAATTCAAGTTGATATATATCATCATCTCTTTTAGTTAATTTATAATTAATATTATTATTTGTTTTAAAGTTAGCATCTATCATATAAAGTGCGTCAAATTCGAAACAATTATTATTGTCTACCGTTGAAATAATTTTTTTATTTTCCTTTAATTCTAATTTTGTGTTTGTTTCAATTATGAAAACTAATTTTTCTAAATCAACATTTTTATTTTTTAATATAATTGCTTCTTTTACCTTTCCAGGCATAATATTATATTCTAAATCAACATTTTCTATTATATTAGGATAACATACGTTTTTGTGAAGTTTGGACTGAGTAATATTTTCTTTTAAATCCACTTCTTTTTGATAAACCAACATTGTTTTAATATAATTATTACCTATACTCATTTCCATTAGTTCATCTTTACTTTTCTTTGCAAAAGAAACTTTATACGCATTATTTTTATTTACTAAATAGCCATTTTCCTCAATAAGTGTATTATCAATCTCTTCATATTTTCCATCTTTTAAAAAATGAATATCTTCATCATAGACATTAGCTGTTATTATTCCATTTTCTTTTAAGAAATGTTTTTCTCTTGCTTTTCGTTTTCCAATTAACTCTATTTCTTTCATTGCTAATCTCCTTTCTATATTTAATTTTCTTTAGATAATAGTAGATATAATTTATCTATTTCTTTTTTTACTTTAGGATAATAATTTTTCCATAAAGTTGAAGTATCAATAAATTCATTTGTTGCTACTTTATCTATTGCCTTTGTTACGTTAGTACCATTAATAACAATTTCATAATACAGTTTATTTTCAATACCAGATAAATTTTGTAAATCATTTTCCATTTGCTTTATCACCTGTTGTTCGTTATCTATTAAATTTATTAACCTATTTTTTTCCAAAGCAATTTCGGATTCATAATTTACAAGTAAATTTAATCTTCTTTTTAAAATATTAAGTTCATAAACAGTATTAGAATAATTATTAAGTGCTCGCATAATTAAATGATCCTTAATGGGAAGGGTTATCATTAAGATACCCTTTTCCACATGTATACTACTAAGTATGGTGGCATATTATTATGACTTGCTCCTCCACCAGTATTTTGGTTAGTTGCTGTTGCACTCATAGCTGCATTTGGATCGACATCATCATAGCTATCATCATTTCTATTTCTACGTAGCATATAATATCCATTCAAGTTCGAAGTACCATTAAACCCTTTTGCTCTAACACTGTGTGTATGTGGATTTTGAGTGTGAGTGTGGCTTGGCATCTCATTAATAGTTAATGTATGGTTTGCTTCTCCACCGGTTGCTCCGTTTCCATAGGAATCACCAGCTCCAAGTAGGAATCTATCTTTTAACTGTTCCCATGTACCGCCGAATAAAGTTGTTGGATCAGTACTATTAACAGACATATAAATACTACCAACTGGATATATCAAATTACATATTGTTTCATTATCAGATGAAGAGCCTTGTGACCCTTGCGCAGTAGTAATTGAATTAACAATTAAATTACCTTCACTATCTAAGCTAAATTTATTATTATTCGAAGTAATACAATCAACTGAAGCATTATTTACTTCTAGGTTTAATTTATCTTCTGTTTTAGTAAATGCGTCTTTAAAGTAAATATCATCAAGCGAAAATTCACCATCATTTTTTAACTTGTGATTACAATAAATGGCATTGTTTAAAAACATTTTGTTTTCATCAGTATCTTTTGGATATATTAATTCAATATCCGCATTTGAATAATTAGTATAAATATAATTAATTCCTTCAAATAAAGTAACTGGATATGCATCAATCTCCTCTGTTGTAGGTGTTTCTAAAACACTTAAAGTACCATCTTCAGATACTCCTACCTTTCTTGTTACCGTTGTTTTCATTACAACATCGTTATTTACAATTTTTATTTCTTGTAATAACTCATCTCCTACTCCATTACAATATCTTAATGGTTCTGAAAGTTCAAAAAGATAACTTTTCTTTTCTTCCGTAGGATTTGCACTAGACGCTTTATCTACATAGATAAAACAATCTGTATCTTCTGGTGCTACTGTATTTGCACCCATTGTCACTTTTAACTTCAATAAAGAAGCATTAAGTGAATCTTGTAAGCTAACTTCATTGGTTCCACTTACAGTTTGTTCTGTTAAATTCATAATATCATTCTCCTTTCTTTAACAGCTTCATCATAAAATTTTTTCTACTGGAATTTCACTAGACATTTTTAAATTAATAATATTAAGTTGTCAAAGATCATACCTAATTAATAAAGATAGGCAAAAGGGATATATATCCCTTCACCTATTTCCTCACTAAAATGAAAAATAACAGACTATTTTTCTAAACTTTTTAAAATTTCTCTTAATTTTTTTATTGCTCGTTTTAAACCTATATGAACAGATTGCTGTGTCACATTTTCTTCCAAAGCAATATCACTTTCTGTTTTACCATCAAAATAGTATTTCATTATTCTTGTTTTTTGATTTATAGAAAGTTTATTTATAGCATAAATTAAATTTTCTTTAGAAATTTTAATATTAACTATTTCTTCAATAGATAACTCTTTTTTTATAATTCTTTTATATAGAATTTCATCATTTTCCATTAAATCTAGATGTTCTATATGTCTATCAAATTCATTTAACTGAGATAAATCTTTTAATTCAAATTCGTTTAATGTTTTATAAATTAAATAACTAACTTCAATACACACTTTATAATTATTAGCATTTTTAAATGAAACTAAGTACTTACCTTCATTATTAACGCCTAAGGTATAAGGATTATCCTTACTTTTTCGTCTCCTAGGTATATTCATTTAAACTCCTTTCCGTAAAAATAATTTTTTTTTACAGAAAGGCGGTGCTCGTGCTAAATAAAATTGCACAAAAAAAATCCCTGATGGGATTTTATTAACAAAAACGCATCCGAGATTTATATAAAAAAATAAATCAAAAAAATAAAACTCTATAATCATAGTAGCACACCCACTACAATGCCACAAACATTTACTGCAAAAGTAAAAGTGTTTAGATGTACTACTCAATATCTAAGACTTTATACCAATATAATTATAATTAAACGCATTGCTCCTTTTTGGGTGTTATTATATATCTTTCTAATATAAAAGTAAATGTTATTTTTATATTAGAAAAATAATAAAAATATCACAAAACAATCTTTAAAAAATATATATTTTAAAATATCTTATGCTGTTTATAAAAACTAGTAGATAAACTAATAAATATTTCTAAAATTTAAAAAGTAAGACATCAATTATAAAGAGTCTTACTTTTGTTTTAGGCATGTTTCTATCATTGATATAATAACATTATTGAATGAAGTATTGTTTTCAATTGCTATTTTCTCTATTTTTTCAACTAATTTATCTTTTATGTATAATGACTTATAGCTAGCGGGTTCTTTATTTTATATACCTTGTTAAAAAGCACCTTTGATGTCCAGCATCTACTATAACCATATTATCACTTCCTTCAAAGTATTTTATGATTAATACCTATTTGGGTGATAACAAAAAAAGAAACCCAAAAGGTTTCTTAACTTATTTTTTAAGTTTATTATTAAAATATTTAGTTAATATTTCTTTTAATTTAGCCTTTGAATCATACCAATTAATTAAATCTATAAATTCTTCTAGATCACACCATTTATAATCAATACTTTCTTCATTTAAAATTATATTATCATTATTAGAATATGTTATAAAGCAATGTTCTAAGCATTTTTTGCCCAATGACTCATATTTAAATAAAAATGGAATTCTTTTTATCTCTAATGCATTCAAATTCGTTTCTTCTTTTATTTCACGTATAACAGCATCCATTAAACTTTTATCTTCTTTTTCTACGGCTCCTGTTACAACATACCAAAATGATT
Source organism: uncultured Bacilli bacterium (assembly GCA_944329425.1). Classification (GTDB taxonomy): domain Bacteria; phylum Bacillota_I; class Bacilli_A; order RF39; family UBA660; genus Aphodocola. The sequence goes on along the minus strand of CALVIG010000003.1, from coordinate 93,041 downwards.
TATGAAATTGAGGATCTTTGTTACTTCCTTTTAATAATAATAATTTATTATCACAAATAATAAATGTTAATATTTTTTGAATATGATTTTTACCCAAACAATTCAAATAAATATTTCTTACGCCTCTTTTGAAACCCTTATAGTTAATTAGCTTAAAATCATCTTTTATTATATTATTGATTGAATAAATATTATCTGGATGAATAGTTGTTACTGCATATTCATATCCCATATTAATACAATAATTGTCCAATTCAAGCAGCATCTGATACTGTAAACCATTACCCACGTATTTTGGATTAACAAACATAGGACCATAGTCAGCTACGACTTTGTAATCTAAACCTAATTTAAATTTTAATAAAGCATTTTTATCTGCTGGAATTAACATCATAGAACAAACAGGTTCTTTATCTAAATAGTAAATCCATATTTTAGAGTTATTATTTAATAGGTTTAATAAATCTTCTTTTGAAAAATCACCAAGCCATTCTGGGTGTATCATATTTTTTTTAACATTTTCTCTAAATTCAATATATTCATCTAGATTAATATCATAATTTTCACATTTTAAATCTTTTAGTTTCATAATCAAATAAAATCCTATCTTTTTTGATGTTATCGATTTAATTATACAATAATTATAGCCTTCATAAAAAAAGAAACCTAAAAGATTTGTTATACTATTAGTTTTAATAAATTCCTTCATATTCACATACAGAAAATATTAATTCATATTTTTTTAGTTATAAAGAACTTCTACTTACTATGAAATTATTGAAGTCTTAGTTACATCTGCTACTTTTAAATTTAAAATTATTATTTTTATTTATATTATTACACTTAAATACTCTTATTTTACCGCTGATCACTGATTGTAACATTACTATTATTAGCTTCTAAAGCTGATAGTGGATCATAAGGCGCACCAGTTTTAGTCCCCGCAAGTAACGCAATATCTACCGTATTTTCTGGAATTCCCCAAGAATTACCCGAAAACAAAAATATCGCCTGATCAACCACGTACCCACGAGTATTATAAACAACGTTATCCATAATTGTTCCAGTAGAGTTAGGATTTAAATACGCGGGTTGCCTTAGCGTATGAAAAACATTATTTCGTACTAATAAATTAGTAGCATTATTTTGGGTTACAAATCCCCTGTTTACTACCCATGTTGAAGAATCTCCCTGCTGGTCTGGGCCATAAATCTGACAATTTAAAATTTGGTTCCCATCTCCTGCAATTTGTATAAATTCAACCGGATATGGTGCATCACTTGTCATGGTAAATCCATCAATCGTGATATTACCCCCAGTACATAGAAATGGTACAATCGGTGCCTTAAGCAAAATCATTGTTCCAGCCTTACCTTTTAACGTTAATCCTGGAATATTTAAAGTAATCTGCTGCGTGATAGGATAAGTGCCACTTAAAACGTTTATCGTGCCATTAGGTTTTGATACTGCTAGTGCCTCTTGTATTGTTTGAAAAGGTGCAGATTGACTACCATCTCCTCCGGGTACTGCCGTAGATTGAACATATAAATCATATGGGTTTACCTCAACACTTCCAGTTGGTCCGGTAGCACCTACTGGTCCAGTAGGGCCGGTTGGACCTGTTGGACCTGTTGGGCCTGTTGCTCCCATTGGTCCCGTGGGTCCTGTCGGGCCAGTAGGCCCAGGAATAGGATACACACGTTTAAAAGGTCCACAACAACTTTTATTACAAGAATCTAACTTATCACAATACATAAAAATAACCTCCATCATTTCTCTTTTATATTATATGGATTTAAAAATAGGTTGATAATAAGAAACATTCTATATTTTTAATAATTTAAAAAAAGAAACTACTTGTTTCTTTTTTTTGTTTTTCGTTTTCTTACCCTTAAATTAGGAAATGAATTTATTAATCTTTTGTTAAGCTTTGATTTTTTAATTAAAGTTTCTTTTACCTTATTCGTTATTTCTGCAGTATTATCTCTTTCTTGTTTAAAAGTAACCTTCTTAAACCCTAATATTATTTTAAACGAAATGAAGCAATCCATTAAAAATAATAAAAACAGAATAATCGCTATAATCTTTAACAAACCAGTTGGTACATAGGATAAAACTTTTACAACAAAAGGATTGATAAAATACATTAATAATAAACCTCCAAAACCAAATGGTATCATGGTTTCTAAACATATTCTACCATTTATATTAAATTTATTATTACTGTAATCCCACCATCTAGCATTAAATAATTTTTCCATAACATAGCTAGCCAAATATTCAATAATTGAGCATATTACAAGTGCCATAACAAATAATGCTATTGGATCATCTATGTATTTATTTAAAAATAATATCATAACTACCGATGCCGCTCCATAAATGGGACAATAAGGTCCTATTAAAAAACCCCTGTTAACAAATCTTTTATGATGATAATATTCAGTAATTATTTCTATTACCCATCCTACAAACGAATAAATTATGAACAGTAAAAAATAAGTATATATACTCACGTTATCACTTCCCCATTCAATTATAGCATTTATTAATTAATAAACATAATATCTATGATATAACATGTAAACAAAAAGTAGAACATTCATTAAAGAATATTCTACTTAATATTTATTTATTCACTATTTTTATTTAAAGTTACGTTAGTTTTCTTTTCTTTTCCATCTCTAATATAAGTTACTTCTATTGTATCTCCAACGGAATGTTTATATAATTCATATTTAAATTCAGAAGTTGTACTTACTTTTTCACCATTTATTTCGGTTATAACATCCCCATCTTTTAAACCAGCATCCGCTGCTGGATAACCATTACTAACCTCCATTAGCATAACACCTGATTCTATGCTATCATCAACGTTTATACCATATCTGTATAAAACGTATTTATTGGTTAAATCAATTATTTGTACACCCATCATAGGTCTTTGTATTGTTTCACCTTTTTCAAGTGTATCCACGTAATTCATAGCATCTTCTATCGGAATGGCAAAGCCCATACCTTCTACTTCCTCGTCAACTAATTTAAGTGACGTGATCCCAATAACATCTCCTGCTAAATTTACTAAAGGTCCACCACTATTTCCAGGACTTATTGCAGCATCAGTTTGTAACACCTTTACTATGTAAGATTCTGAATTTAAAAGATTATTAGAAGTACTTGTCTCAACAAGCCTATCCTTACCAGATAAAATACCCTTAGTAACGGTTCCCGCATAAGTAGCACCCATTGGTGAGCCTACGGTAAACACAGTATTACCCACTTCCATATTTTCACTCGTACCAATACTAGCAACTTGAAGAACATCTTTTGCATCCATTCTTAAAACCGCCAAATCAGTATAAGAATCCGTTCCTAATATGGTTAGTTTAACAACTTCGTTATTTGATAAAGTGGCTTGTATGTTACTACCACCAGAAACCACGTGTGCGTTAGTTAATACGTAACCATACTTGTCATCTTTTGCGTAAACAAATCCCGTTCCCGTACTAAGCGTATCCCCGTTATCATTTAATACTTCTATACATAACACCGAATCATACACTTTATCTATTGCATCTTCCATTGCTTCTTCGGTAACCTTAGTTTGGGAGATAGTTCTATTTTTTGTAACAACAGTCGGATTATTGATACTATAAACGTACATAATTACTCCGCCAAGAATAAACGCTATTAACAGAAAAATAAAATACTTTAACTTACTTTTTTTATTATTTTTCTTACCAATATTATTTTTTTCACTGTTAGAAACTTCTATTTTTTCCACAAAACCTCACCTTTCTTTATTAAATATTAGTGATATCCTCCCAATTTTCGGGAAATCCCATCTTATCTAAAATCTTTCTTTGAGGAATAACTTCTACCCTTCCATCTAACAAACTTAGTTCGTAACTTACTTCACCTATAAAAGAGCTAAAATCCCTTTCGTCTAAAACTTGTTTTAACATTATTACAACGGCATAAATATCATTTTTACCATACTCATATTCATCATTCATGGTAGGTATATCAAGTATTCTATGGTATCTAGTATCAGGAATTTCTTTTTGCGTTTTATGATCATATACAATGTCTTCATGGGCGCACAAATTACGATAATTAGATAAAAGTCCTATGTATATTCCTAACGTTTCAACATCTAAATTATAATATTCTGCAATTAGTAATTTATCCTCCGGTTTTAGTATAGAATATAATTCATTAATCATACCAAAAGATAGTAACTTTACTAAGATCCATAAAGGAACATAACCATAATTACTTAAATAGTGAAGCGTAGCACTATGCTGCCTACCATTTAATTTTATTTGCCTTTTAATCTTGCTTAAAACATCGTTTACTTGTCTAATTTTTTTTATGTCTTGAGAAAAATTAGAAGGTTTTAAATAATCTTTTTCTTTAATACCATATTTTTTTGATAAACAATATGATAGTATTGATTTTAAGTTGTTTTCAACGATAAGCAAATTCTTAAACAAGATGTTTCTAAAATTCCTATCAAACTGAAATACCGCATACAACTCTTCAAAGGTAGTACCCTTTATGAAGTCATTTCCATTACGATTCTTAAGAAATATATGACGATATCCGTTAATAAAGAAATAATTTTCTCTTAATAGCAATCTTTTCGCACCATCAATGTCATTAATAACCAACCCACGGTTTTTTAAAATTTCTATTTGCTCATCTAGGGTTTTAAACTCCTTTGTCTTCACCTAGCATCACCTATCATAAATTATAACACACAAACAGCAAAATAGTACGTAATAATGTTAAATATTGTCATTTATTAATGACTAAAATAATAATAAGACAAGCCATTGTATAAAATATGTCAAAATAAAATGTTTGTAAAACAAAAATAAAAAGATTTGGAAAATGATATGAACCCCGTTTCTTGGACATAGAAACGAGGTTTTTATATGAGCAAATTAAGTTATGAAGAAAAAATAGAAATATATAATAAAAGAAAAGCAGGAGTAACATTAAATACTCTACATTCTAAATATGGTATAACTAAGCATAATATTCAATATTTGGTTTGGCTTATAGATAGGCATGGATTTGATATATTAAAACATACTAAAAATAAATATTATACACCTTACCAAAAAGAACAAATTATAAATCGAGTATTATTAAATAATGAATCAATACAATCTGTTTCTGTTGATGAAGGACTTCCAAGTGAAGGAATGTTACATACTTGGATAAAAAAATATAAAGAAATGGGTTATAATATAGTTGAACGAAAGCGAGGTCGATCGACTATGCCAAAGAAATCTACAAAGCCCCCAAAAAATGAAACCATAGAAGAAAAAGTTAAAAGATTAGAAGAAGAAAATTTATATTTGAAAGCAGAACTAGATTACTCAAAAAAATTGAGAGCCGTTGTTCAAGCAAGGAAGAATCAACAACAGAAGAAAAAGTAAATGTTGTAAGTGAACTTCGGCTAACATATCCATTAATGATTCTTCTACAAGTATCTGGTTTAGCTAAATCAGTATATTATTATACTTTATCTAAAATAGACAAAGATGATAAAAATAAAGAAATAATAGAAAAAATAAAAGAAATATTTATTAATAATAAAGAAAGATATGGGTATCGTAGAATTACATTAGAATTAAGAAATCAAGGTTATAATGTTAATCATAAAAAAGTTTATAGATTAATGGTTAAATTAGGATTAAAACCATTAAAAAGAAACAAAAGAAAATACTCTTCTTATAAAGGAACAATTGGTAAAATTGCTGATAATTTAATCGAAAGAGATTTTAATGCAGATAAACCTAATAAAAAATGGTATACAGATGTTACAGAATTTAATCTTCGTGGAGAGAAATGTTATTTATCACCAATATTAGATGGATTTAATGGAGAAGTAATATCTTATAACACTTCTAAATCACCTAACTTAGAACAAATAAACGATATGCTTAATAAAGCGTTTGATAAGAATAATAATCTTAATGGATTGATATTTCATTCGGATCAAGGCTGGCAATACCAACATGAATCATATCAACAAAGATTAAAAAATAATGGTATAAAACAAAGCATGTCTAGAAAAGGAAATAGTATGGATAATGGAATGATGGAAAACTTTTTTGGCATACTCAAAACAGAAATGTTTTATGATCAAGAAGATAATTATAAAACATTAGATGACTTGATAAAAGCAATAGATGACTATATTTATTATTACAATTATGATAGAATTAAAGTAAAATTAAAAGGACTGTCCCCTGTAAATTACAGGTTACAATCCTCTAATTAGAAACTAATTATAAACTGTCCAACTTTTGGGGTTCAGTTCAAAATACCAAATCTTTTTATCTTAACGTTTACTAAATTGTGGTGCACGACGAGCTTTCTTTAAACCATACTTTTTACGTTCTTTAATTCTTGCATCCCTAGTAATGAACCCTTCAGCTTTCAAAATTTTTCTAAAAGAAGATTCTGAAGTAGGGTCAGTATTTTTATCGTATTGTAATAAAGCTCTTGTTATTCCTAAACGAATAGCTCCCGTTTGACCTGAAAATCCACCACCATTAACAGTTACTTCAATATCAAATTTATCACGTGTTTTTGTTACATCTAATGGTTGAGTTAAGTCCATAACCAAAGTTTTAAAAGGAAGATATTCGTTAACATCTCTACCATTAATGGTAATTTTACCTTTACCAGACGTCATTCTAACACGAGCGATTGAACGTTTGCGACGACCTGTACCAATGAATGTTTTTGCCATTTTTCTCCTCCTTAAATTTCCACAATCTCTGGTTTTTGAGCTTGATGCTTATGATCAGCACCTTCATATACAAATAATTTTTTATACATTTGTCTTCCTAATCTTCCTTTTGGAAGCATTCCTTTTACTGCTCTTTCAACCATTTCTACTGGATAATTTTCTTTCATTTCCTTAGCGGTTCTTTCTCTTAAACCACCTGTATAACCACTATGATTATAATAAATTTTTTGCGCTAACTTGTTACCAGTTAAAGCTACTTCTTTAGCGTTAATAATGATAATGTTATCTCCACAATCAACGTGTGGTGTATAAGTTGCTTTATGTTTTCCTCTTAACATTACAGCAGCTTTAGATGCTACCCTACCTAATGGTTTTCCCTTAGCATCGATAACATACCATTTACGCTCAATGTTTGCGGCATTAGCCATAAATGTTGTCATAATAAATTCTTCCTTTCCTTAATAAGTTTGTTTTCCCAGGACAAACTTACGTGGGGTTATAAAATGTACCAATTTAAATTTTACTTTAAACCGGTACATTTGTCAACCATTTTTAATTTTTTTGCGTTATTCTTAGCGTTATCTTAGTTGTTTTAGAAGAATACTTAACTTTTTCATCAGATCCTGTTACTTGAACCGGAATTTCGTGTACTCCAACGCCCAATCCTTTTAAGTCCACATAAGCCTTAATGGTCGTAGGATCAAGATCCGCTAGAACACTTTCAACACCTTTTACGCTAACGGTTACCTTAGTACTATCAGCGTCAACCGCTTGAACTGTCAATCCATCACCAAGGTTTTCGTATTCCAAATATACATCATTAATTTCCTTAGATGTTTCATCACCAAGTTCAACGTTAACGTTAACGGAATTTTCACTGATTGCCCTTACACCGTTTGGTTTCGTAATCGTAATAGAATATTTTTTATCTTCTTTTAAATCCCCAACATCTACGTAAACCGGTATATAAGATATTTTATCTAATTTAGATGATTCGCCATATATAGTGACTTTAGTTACATCAGTAGTTATTTTACTTATTGCTTTACCAAATACAATCTTATCATAATTTTTAGGTATTACTTTTATTGGAACTTCTTTTTGTGGGGATGTTATCTTAACCGTTGCAGTAATTTTAGAAGGAACTATTTCTACATCCACCTTTTTACCATTACTATCATATGCAACTAAGCTTACATCTTTTAACTCTTGTTCCCCAACACTAGGATCAACTAAGTTTTTTAAATCAATTAAAGCTTTTACGGAAGCTACTTCATTTAACGTAGCTTCTTTACCCTTAACATAAACTTTTTCAGTACTTAAAGTTACGTCTTCAATCATTAATTTTGAATCTATCTTATCTTTGTTTATAACTTCATAATTTATTTCTTTTTCTTCTGATACCTTCTCGTATATAACTATTGTTGCCACTGAAGGATCTAGCTTATATTCAACCGAACTTAATGCCTTTTTATATTTTAAATTAACCTTATGAACCCCAGGTTTTAACCCTGTTAAGTCTACGGTTATATCATTGGTTGGTAATTGTTTAGCTAAGTAAACATCTGATTTTCTACCTATTAACGTTATATCAACCGTTTCTGGCAAGCCTTCAACAACGTATGCTTCTTCATTATAAGTCGCTGAAATAGGTTGGTCATACAACACTTCGGCTGACGTTTCAATTAATGACGTTGATTTTGTATCTGCGATAAAAAACACGCCCAAAGCAATCACCAAAGATACGATTATAAGCCCTGGTTTCCTAGTTAATATTTTTTCAAAACTTCTACCGTTACCCTTAAACTTATTAGAAATTCCAACAAAGAATTTTGCTATGGGAAGGATTATTTTTTTATCAATGAATTTTCCGATTTTTTTAAAAAACTTGGAAATCGATTTAAATACCTTATTCATTATCTTCACCTTCCACTTCTTCTACCTCATAATCAAATTCAGCGGTTTTCTTTGGTTTTAATTCATCTAAAATCATCATTTTAGCTTCTTCTAATGATAAATTATAATTCAAGTTGCCATTTATGGCAATCGATATTCTTCCGGTTTCTTCTGATACGATAATTGCTATTGCATCAGTTTCTTCACTTATACCAATTGCAGCACGATGCCTTGTTCCTAACCTTTTACTAAACTTCATTTCTACGGTAGTAGGAAATACGGCTCCCGCAGAAGTTATTTTATCACCTTGGATTATTACACCACCATCATGAAGTGGGTTATCTGGGAAGAATATTGCCACCAAAAGTTCGTTTGATATTTCAGCATATAATTTTTTAGATCTTTCTATGTATTCCGCAAGGGAATTGTCTCTTTCAATAACGATTAAAGCACCAATTCTATGCTTTTTTAAATATTCTAATGCTAGTCCTATTTCATATACAATTCTTTCTCTTTCAGAAATGGTTAATACCTTATGTCTTCCAAGTAGCTGCGACCTTCCTAATTGTTCTAAAACTGACCTTATTTCCGGTTGGAATATGATAACAAGCGCAAGTGGTCCCCACATAACAACATATTCTAATAATAAACCTATCGCGGTCAAATCAAATAAATCACTTAACAATTTAATTACTATTATGATTATTATTCCTTTAAAAAGCATCGTAAATTTTACGTTGTTTTTAATGCTTTTTAATATAAAATACATTCCTGCCCATACAATACATATATCTATTATATCTTTTATTATTGTTAAAACATTATCTACTGTCATACATCCTCCTAAATAATATTAATCACCTATATTTTACTAATTTATTATATCAAAATTATATCATATTTAACCACTTTTTTTAAATTAATTATTTTTAGAAATTAAAATTCCTTATTAAATAAGGAACTTAAAACATGTTATTAAAATTATCATCATCCACGATATAAGAAGAAATATTTTCACTTGGGTTAGTTATATTATTAGTATTAGATGGAGTTGTTACTTCGTTACTTACGCTTACTTCCTCATTACTAGCAACATCTTCTACCTCTTTTTTATTTTCATCACTTTCATTTTCCCGAACATTATCATCCGTATTAATATGTTCTTGGTCTTGTTTATCCTGATCTTGACTAACTTTAGTTTCATCCGTTTGTTTAGGTGATGGTTTTATAATAGTTGTACCGTGTTTTTTAAAGTACCTGTCTCCAAAAAAACCAATTACTACGCATGTAGCAAATAAAATTACAGAAACGGTTAACATAGGGCTATCCAAAAAAACGTTAAAAATAGACATTTACCATCCACCTCTTATTCTTTAATAATATTACCAAAAAAAATAAAAAAAAACAAGGTTAGATAGTTAACCTTGTTTTAAATCTAAAGTTATGGTAGTTTTTAAACCAACTAAAGTATCTTCATCATAAACTTCAGACACCTTATAAGTTAACTTCTCCTTTTTTATGCTTCCATTAAACCTGTTATCAAAAGCTTGCTTTATTACATTTGCATCAACTTTTACACCAAAGTTATTATAATAAGCTTCAACTTGATTTTTTATAAGATCTTCAGAAAACATTTCGTTCTGTGAAAAAATAGTAGCTTCTACCAATAAAACTTCTTTAGAATCATACTTTGTATGTATTTGTACTTCGTTTGTTACTCCATTATAATCTAAGTAAGAATTATTAATAACAAAATCTCTTAAAGTGCCATCATTAACCGTTTCATACTTTTGGCACATAAAAGATTCACAATAACCAGATAACTCTTCCGCAATTTTTGTATACCCACTATTTAATGGTTTATTTATTAAAACAACTCCAAAGGTATTTATAAATAAGTATATTATAAAAATTACCACGAATATAACCGAATGTTTTTTATCACAACAGAAGCTTGGATTTTTAAACATTAATACGTTAAAAATAACGCCAATTACAAGCAATATTACGTTTATAATTAACGCCGAGTTAACCAAGACGCTTGAATATCCCATTTTAGTAAAATACACTTTAAATAAAATAAGTGATAAAAAAACTAAGATGTTTAACACGAATAATAATACACAGTTCTTCTTTAAATCAATTTTTTTATCCATATAAATTCCTCCACATAAAACATTATAACATTTTATTACAAACTTATCTATTGAAGAATTAAAATAATTATGTTATTATATTTCTAGCGTCAGAGGGAGGATAAATGTCATTATCTCTGTTATGCATTAAAATATTCATAACAAGAATAGTAGATGTATCACTTGGAACATTTGTAACGGTATTAACGGTTAAAAACAAACGTTTAATAGCAACGTTAATAGGGTTTATAGATGTTATAATATGGTTTATGGTAGTTAGAGAAGCATTAAATGCTAAAATAAACAGTATTTGGATAGCACTTTCATACGCAGGCGGGTATGCCGCTGGAACGTTTATTGGTGCTACTTTATCAAACGTGTTAATAAACGGAAAAATATCTGTTCAAGTAGTATTAAATTATCTAGCTAGTGACGAAATAGAAAAAATAAGAGACGCTGGATTTGCAGTATCACAAGTTGAGTGTACTGGCAAAGATAATGTTAAAAAATCTATGCTTTTTATCGAGGCTGAAAAAAAGCACCTAAAAGATTTAAAAAAAGCTATAACATCAATAGATGAAAATGCTTTTGTGGTTGTAAACGAAACAAAGTACGTTGAAAACGGGTTTTTCAAATAAACCCATGTATGCCGCTTTAGTTTAATGGTAAAACAAGTCACTCGTAATGATTAGCTGTAGGTCCGATTCCTACAAGCGGCACCAGATTGTAGGGAACTCTAACTTTAATGGTTAGAGTTTTAATATACAAAAATTTATGATAAAATACTTACAAAAACAAAATTGATTATTCTAATCTAGAAACACATTTGTATAATAACATTATCAATTACTAAAAAATAATTAGAGGTATGGATAATATGACTGATATTTTAATTAAAAAATTTATAGAAAAAGTAAAATTAGAATCAACTTATAATAAATTTTTAAAAAAGGATATAATTTATCAATTAATTAGTATGTTTAATAAAGATTATGAAAAGTTAACGTATACTAAAAAAATTAAAGACCCTTTAGAAATTGCCTTGAAATTTTACAAACACTATAATAATGATTATTATAGTATGATTATAGAAGGATTGCAGAATTCAAACATCATTATTAGTCAAAAGTTAAAAAAATCATTTACTGATTTGGATACTAACGTTACTTATATTAAATTAATTGGAGATGATAGTGATATATTTATTTTGGTTCATGAATTAGCTCACTACATTGATAGAAATAGTACTCCAATGATTATACCTAGTAAATACGATTTTCTTGGTGAGGTTTTTTCATTTTATATAGAAAAACAGTTAGAAATTTGGCTTGATAATGATGAGTATAAAAATTTAATTAATATAAGAAGAAATAATAGAATGTATTATGAATCACAAATGCTAGAGGCAATAGAGTATGAATTATACTGTGAAAAAATATATAAAGAAGAAGGACAAATAACTGAAAGTTCACTATCAATTGATAAAGTTAAAACTGTAATGAAATATGATACTGATGGTAGCGTAGTTAATTATTTATTAAGATATCCTCTTGCAAACATTCTTTCAACTTACTTAATGGACAATAACTTAATACAGACTGATAATGAGATATATATAAAATGTTTGAATATAAATTTATATGAGGTGTTGAATAGCTATTCTGAAATTAAAAAATTAAAATAAAATATTCCATTAACAAAAGCAGTTGTAGTTCCTTCCAAATACACACCATATTTTATTAATTATTAAAAGGGCTTTAAAAGCCCTTTTTTAGTTTCTATTACACCCATTGTGATTACAATCATTATTTCCAAAGCCTCTAAATAAGCAAAAAGCAATGAAAACGATTACTATTACCCATAGCCAGCTAAAACCGTAACCATTATTGTTATATGCAGGATAATAAGAGTAACATGGATATCCATATTCGTACATAAAAACACTTCCTTTCATAATATTATATTTTTTTGTATGAATTTGGACATATTAAACATTAATAAATTAAATAATAAAAGTTGTTTCATCAATGAATTTATAGTTTGTTTTATACTTTAATTCCCTTACAAGTCTAAATAAAGCCTCATCCTTTGCCTTAGCCTCTAACATTATATCAACGTTATTAGTATAATTTTTTAAATCTTCTAACAATTTTATAAAATCATCCACGTTAACAAAATCATGGTGACTCCTAAACTTTTTTTTCAAATTACTTTTAGGGGATGAAAAATGTATCTTTGGGGTCAAACATTTCCACGTAGATAAAATATCATTTAAATAATCATTTAATTTTTCTTTTTCGTTATTACACACGTAGTGATGATAGTCCAGTACCACAGGAACGTTTAATTTGTTACATAAAAACAATACATCCTTAATATTATACGTTTTATCATCATTTTCTATTGCTATACATTTTTGTATATAAGAAGGTAATTTATAAAAATTATTAATAAACCTAGTAATCGATGCTTTTTTACCACATGCACTACTTCCAACATGAAGTATTATTATCTGATTTTTTATGTTTAACGCTTGCAAAATTTTATAATGATATTCTAGTATTTCAAAAGTGTTTTTAACTATTTTATTATCCATGCTGTTTAATACCGCAAATTGGTCTGGATGAGTATCAACCCTAATGTTATTTTTATTTATTATGTCAGAAATTTCTTCGTATTCTTTTTTTAATGGTGTAACATAATCAAACTTTACCTTGTTATGGGTCGCAAGGGGAACTAGTTTAGAAGTTAACCTATAAAAATGTACGTTATTTTTAACGTTGTAAATCATTATTTGTTTTAAGGATTCAAGGTTACCTTTAGTAATATCTATTAACTTATCCACAGTATAATTTTTAGAAACATAATTAGTATAGGTTACCGTGCTAGATGTAGTTAAGTTATCAAGAGTTTTTGATAACGCTACGTATCCTAATCTTACAATCATATTATCACCAATATTATTATGTACAATAATTGTTATTATATAAAAAACTCCAAATCATTGGAGTTTTAATTATTCTTCTTCAAAAAATGCTTTATAACCTTTATATGCTGCGTATATATCAAACTTACTAGTTACTTCATAAGGTGAGTGCATTGATATAACGGGAACGCCGCAATCTATTACGTCCATTCCTTTATTAGCTAATATGTATGCTATGGTTCCGCCACCACCAAGGTCTACTTTTCCTAATTCTGAAACCTGATACTTAACATCGTTTTTTTCAAAAATATTTCTAACCTTAGCAACGAATTCCGCGTTAGCATCAGACGCACCTGACTTACCGCGAGAACCAGTATACTTGTTTAGTTCTACTCCGTAACCAATGTATGATGCGTTATTTTTTTCCGACGCACTTTGATAATTAGGATCTACACCCGCTCCAACATCAGCAGAAAGCATTATTGAATTACAATACGTTTTATTTAAAGCGCCAGCATTATTTTCTTTTGTTTTATTTAATAATTCGTTAACAAAAAGGTCAAACATTTGAGAACACATCCCGGTGTTACCAACACTTCCTATTTCTTCTTTATCAGCGAATATAGCTACTTTGGTTTTACTTGATTCCTTAGCATCTAAAAGTGCCATTAAAGTTGCATAAGCACATACTCTATCATCTTGCCCATAAGCAGCAACCATGCTTTTATCAAAACCTAAATTCCTTGCTTTAAACGCCGGAACAACCTCAAGCTCTGAACTATAAAAATCAATTTCATCTATCTTATATTTTTCGTTAATTAACGTCATGATGTTTTCTTTAATTGAATCATCTTTCGATGGAATGCTTCCTACTAAAACGTTTAAATCCTCTCCACCAATTGCTTGACCAATCTTTTTTTGGTATTGTTCTTCTGCTAAATGAGGCAATATGTCCGTTATGGTAAATACTGGATCATTATCATCTTCGCCTATAACTATGTTAATTTTTTCTCCGTTAGGTTTAACAACAACACCGTGAATAGCTAGTGGGATAGTAGTCCACTGATATTTTTTTATACCCCCATAGTAATGAGTTTTAAAAAGTGCAAGTTTTGCATCTTCATATAATGGATTTGGCTTCAAATCTAACCTTGGTGAATCAATATGAGCACCAACTATGTTTATTCCGCTTGTTATGTTATCACTACCAATTACTGCCGCATATATACTCTTATTTCTATTAACCATGTATACCTTATCATTTGGTTTTAAATTATCGATATCATTAATACGTTTAAATCCGTTAGAATCTAATAACTTAACTATTACATCAGAAACTTCTCTTTCGGTTTTGCCATTGTTCAAAAAATCAATGTAACCACCACAAAAATCATATATTTTATCTTTATCCACAGTATTAATATTTAACCAACCACTAACTTTTTTATTTAATATTTTATCTTTCATAAAATCCTCCTATAATTATAATACCATTTTTTTAAGTAATTATTTTAAAAAAAAGATTAATCAATTTAATCTTTCAAGATTTTAGTATTATATAACTTTATAGCTATTATAATAGCAACTAGTAATAAAAAACTATTTTATTAATGAACTATGTCCATAAAAAAAGTTCCTTTCTTTATTTTTATTATACCATACATTTTATAATTAAAACTACAAATAATGTTTATCCAAACTTCTTACCAAATTTTTTACATTTTTATCATCAATTGAAGTGGTAGTAGTTTTTATATCTGGATCATCATCCCAGTAATATACACCACCTAATTCATGACTTTCTCTAAATGTTAATGTTGATAAATTAATGTTTAATGATTTATTGTATTTACCAAAAGCAATACTAAATAAATTTTCATAACCTTCAATTAATAGTTTATAATTTGCCATTGCTAGATAAGAGCCTCCAAATGAACTAATTTGTAAATTTCTATCTTGATGATACATAATAGCAATTCTTTTAGAAATAGCGTTATATAGTTCTAGCAATTCTTTTTTTATTGATTTAAGATTAATGATTGTTGATAAGTCTGTTTCAAGTAAGTATTTATTTATATCTTTACATTGTCTAGGCCATTCTTGGTTTTCAATTAATTTATCTATATGACTTTCCCATATATTTTGAATTATTTGTGCTGCTACATATTTTCCCATTAATAAATCATTTTCATCTATATCAATAATATTATCTATTTTTCTCTTAGATACATCCGCTAAATATTCTTCAATAATTTTTCTAATTTCAAATACTTGTCCTTTAAAATCAGTATACTCACCCATACCACCATCCATAAAATATGTGTTAATAACGCTTCTATCATAATCGCCTAACCTATAATTTGCTTGAATAATATAATCATTACTAATTTCATCTTCTATCATATTCATATGTGATTCATTAGACCAATCACTTTCATTTTTTCTTTCAAAAAAACGTTTAAATAGTTTTTCATTTTCGTATAGTGCATCTTCCACTTTCATTTTTGATTCAAAAAAGTATAAAAAATTAATAAATTCAGAAGTAGAAAAACTAGGTTCATATCCATTATTAGTTTTATACATCATATATTCTACTATTAAATCATCTACGGTTAATTTGTGCTCTAAATTTACCATAAGTCCTCCTTTTTGCTAATTATTATATCATGATTTTTCTTTATTTTATTATTAATTTTATATATTTTTCATTAACTTTAAAAGTTTATTAAATTTCTAAAACAAAATCATATTTATCTTTGCTTATTTTTTCATATTTTAATATCATTTGTACCACTCCACAATATCTTTTAACTCTTTTCTAGGTCTTTGTTTAGGACTTTGATTTGCATATCCAATCGCTAAAGCGCAATTTAATTCCATATTTTCGTGATTTAACATTTTAGCTACTTCTTCTGCAACATATACAGTATCTCTAATCCATAAAGTACCTATTTCCAATTCTGTTGCTCTTAAACACATATTTTCTACACAAGCACCTATTGATAAATTATCTCCTATAATCCAATTATCGTTTTTTTCTCTAAATATTAAAACTAATATTGGTGCTTGTTTTATTACATTTGCAGTTGGATTAACACTACTTGCACAACCTAAATTTTTTCTCTCAATGGTATCATCATTATTTATAGTATACTCAATCATCATATCTGCTATTTTATCTTTTGCTTTACCTTTTGTTACCACAAAATACCATGGTTGCCTATTTTTTGCAGATGGAGCCAGTCTTCCACAATTTAATATATCTTCAACTATTTCTTTTGAAATATCATCATTTTTAAAAGCCCTGATACTTCTTCTATTTTCTATTGATTCTATTGTATTCATGTTATATTTTCATCTCCCATAAATTAAAATTATAATTTTCATCTGTTCCACTTCCAACTTTATTGAAGCCCAATTTCTCATAATGTTCATTAAGAAATTTACTTTCTTGATAACAATCAAGTCTTAAATACTTTTTATTATTTATTTTACATTGCTCAATTGCATAATTAATCAATGTCTTGCCAACACCTTTTAAATTAATATCAGTTGCTAAATGATGAATATAATAAGAAGAATCATCATTATTCCAATAATCCTTATCTTCATCTTTTAAAAGCATAACTCCACATATTTTATTATTAAATTTTGCAACAAACAATTTATTTATTTTCATTTGCTCTATAAAATAATTCTTGTCATATTTATTAGGATAGAAATCTACATTCCATCCTTTAACGCCTTTTTCTGAAAACCATAAACATCTATCATATATCAATTTATGAATAGCATCTAGATCTTCTATTTTTGCTTTTTCTATTTTGTAGTTCATACCTAATTATTTCCTATCTATTTTTAGAATTTTCATTGATTAAATTATACTATAAATCAGTATTTTTTACTACCTTTCAAAATTATCTTTGTTATTTTGTATAGCATCAATGTCATTTTCTTCAAGTATATCTTCCATCATATAAATCATTTATAAAATCATCATATTTATTATTAGAGAAGAACTTATCTTTTAAAAATTCTATAAACTTTTGACATAACCCTTTAAAGTAATTTAATGTTTCTTGAAGTGTTGATACTTTATCTTCTAACTCATCAATAGTATCATTTGCATTATCTAAATCATATTCTAATTCTTCAATTCTATCATCACGAGTTTTAATTTTCTTTTTCAAGTTTCTAACTTCGTTAGAGTGTTCTCTTAAATCCTATTCATATCTTTTTAAAACTATATTTATGTCATTAGCATCTCTTAAATTAGAAGTAGTATCGTTAGCTTGTTCAATATACTTTTTGATTTTATTTACATCATCACTTAGAATAGAGTAGTTATTTTTATTCATAATAGTTAGTTTTAAATTACCAATAATATCATTAATCTCATTAGATTTATTTTGTAATTCATCAGTTTTACTATTTAAATTTTTAGTTTTTATTGTTATCATATATAAACATAATCAATTTCTTAATTACAAAAAACTAACATTTCTGTTAGTAATTTATTACTCTCGAATTTATAAAAGTTCGAGTTTCTTATCAATCTGGGGCCATAGTGGATGTTATCTACAACTTTTCACTAAATTAGGTAATCAATACAATGTTTGTATCAACTTATTAAATTCAATATATAATGAATTATCTATTTTTTTAATAATATTTGATAATATTTATTATTTTTTAATAATTCATTATGTTTGCCCATTCCTACAATTTTACCATTATCTAATAAAATTAGTTTATCAGCTATTTTCATTAAATCTATTTTATGAGTTATTAAAATTATAGTTTTTTCCTTTTTTATTTCATTTAATATTTCTATAACATGTTGTGTAGTTTTAGGATCTAAAGCACTAGTTACTTCATCAAAAATAATTATTTTAGATTCACACATAATAGTTCTAGCAATAGATATCAATTGCTTTTGACCACCAGATAAATCTGTCGCATCTTCTTTTAAAATTGTATCATATCCATCTTTTAAACTTCTTATTAACTGATCAATCTTCAATTGTTTACAAACTGCTAGGATTTTTTCTTCATTATTTTGTACTAATTTAAAATTATCCATAATTGACATATTAAAAATAAAAGTTTTTTGATTTACCACAGATATTAAATTCTTATATTCATTTCTATCAAATTCAAATATATCTTCACCATTTACTAATATATTACCACTATTATTTTTATATAATCTTAATAACAATTTTCCTATTGTTGATTTACCGCTTCCAGTATGTCCTACCAAAGCAGTTATTTTTTTTGGCTCTATTTCAAATGAAATATTAGTTAAAGCATTATCTTCTTTATCATAATATTTATAACATACATTTTCAAACTTTATATTGTTAATTTTGACAGGAATATTTTTTATACCAAAATTAATTTTTTCCAATGGACTATAGTTTAAAATATTACCAATACGTTCGATAGAAATAGACATTAATCTTATATCACTAGAATTTTTCATTATACCTTTACATATAGATAATGAATTATCATAATATGAAATTAATAAAACTAATAAATCTAATGTTAAATTATTTTTAGATATAAGATATATGCATAAAATATAAATTAATACTTTTGCAAAATAAACTAAATATGTTATTCCATTATCTCTCACATTTAAAGGTGTTCTTCTTCTAGTATAATTGTAATCAAATTGTTTCTTTAATTCATTATATTTTTCTAACATTTTATCAGTTAAATTAAATACTTTTACCTCATTAATTCCTGTCATCATTTGGGAAAAAGTATTACTAATATTATCCATATCTTTTCTATATAAACTTGTAAATGTTACTATTTTTTTATTGCATTTATTATATAAAATCAAATAAATAAAACTTACCATAAATATAATTAAAGTAGCAATATAGTTTATAGTTGACACAATTATGATTAAAAAAATAAAACTCAAAAAATTTATTATATATTCAGCAATTCTATCAATACACTTCGTTAAATCAATAACATCTTGATTTATTGTACTAATTAGTTCACCTTTTGAAACTTGATTTTGAAAATTATCATCATAAATTGAAATTTTTCTTATAATTTCCTTTTGAATTTCAGCACAGCAAAATTTTGTGTTTTGTGTATAAATATCATAATTCCATTTCAAAAATATGTTGTAAAATAAATAAGATAAAAATAATACAAAAGAATATATATATGCATAATTATAATTTCCAAGTGTAATATATTTTATTATATTAGCTATTATAATAGGAATTATTAATGATATGCTATGTGATATAATTGATGACAAAAATAATTTAACAATACCAGTCTTATTTCCTTTAACTATCCTAAAATAATTTCTTATAACTATAAAATTTTCTTTAATCATTTTAATCACCATCTATTAAACTTATAAGATTATCAAAATTAAAATTATCATTTATAAAATCTATGGTCTTTCCAATATTTAATGATGTATATTTATTAGATTCATAATCTTCTTTTAATTCATCATATTTAAGTTCATTTGTAGATTTATATATATCTTTCATTTTAGGATTGTAATTAATTAAAGAATGGCTTGGATGCCTATTTGAACCATTATTTCTTATATTTAATCTTTCATAAATAGTGTCATAGCTTATACTTTTAACTCTTATTGTTATTGCATTATAGTCATATTTTTTTAATAAACTCTTAAAATCATTTTCCCAAGTTTTATTAAATGGATATTCTATTATAATATTTTCATCATTTCTATTCATACATTCTTCTAATAATTTTAGAAATGTATTATATACAATTTTTTTTAAATTTTGCTTTTGATTATAATTATAAAATTCTACTAATTCATAAATATTTTCTTTTAAGATATCCATAGAAATTAATATGGATTTTTTATAATGGTTATATATTACTTTTGATATTGTAGATTTGCCACTACCGCTTATGCCTGTAATTATAATTAGTTTGCTCATATAGTTCCTCCTAATTTTTTATTTTTGATTTTAATAAAAAATATTTTATCATATTTTACCCTTAAATAATATATTCTAACCTTTATTATCGTTCAAAATCATGATGATTTTTATCATTTCCTTTTTTATTTATTCATCAAAGTGTAATTCTTTACTTACGATATTTACCATTTTCAGCTGCCCTTTCTTAAATCACAAAAAAATATCAACTTCTTTTGAAATTGATACTTTTTGTATTTAAAGTTCGAATAGTTCGACTAATTTCCCTATGGTGGAGCTGACGAGATTTGAACTCGTGTCCGAAAAACTTTCCACTATGACGTCTACAAGTTTAGTTAGTAATTAAAATTTAATTATATGATAAAGGTAACTAACATACCCACCAAATAACGAGTTTAGTAACGTTCATTATTCTTTCCTAAACAAAAAGAATAGTATAACTCACTAAAATGAGCCTCTTTAAAAATCCGTGAGTAAAACTTAAAAAGAAGCGCTTCCTCTATTAGAGACTAGGCAGCACAAGCTGCGAAAGCATAATTATTTGTTTTGTTATTTATTTTTGTTTGTACTTAAGGAGTACCTTCCACTTGCAACCATAGATTCATGCTTTCCGTCGAAACCAATAACAGCCCCAAATAAATAACATAGTTATTATATCACAATTTTATAAAATTTAATTGTTAATTTTTGTCATATTATGTATAATTACCATAGGTGATAATATGAATTATAACGACAAAACCGAAGTACTAAATTTTGATGATGTAATTATGAGACCTAATAAAAAGGATAAAAAAGTATTTTTATTAAGAGTATTACCAATATTATTAATACCAATTTTATTTGTTTTAACCATTATTTCTACCCATTCATTAAGATTAGTAATAATTCCTATAAATTACGTTATATACGTTTTATTATCACTATTTATTTATCTGTTTATTTTAGGACTATTTACGATAAAAAAGAAAAAAAACAAATTAGCCAAAAAGAAAAAGCTTAGAAAAATTTTATGTATAATATTTGTATCAATTTATGTGATTTGTTGTTCTACTGGATTATTCTTATTGTACGGACCTTACGATAATTTTAGGTCATGGTTTATATCTACTTCCATGAGTACGATGAGCCACCAATACATATGTAAATGGTTTTATAGTGATGAGGAAATTGCTAACGTTTTAAGTAAAAATTACATAATTGAAATTAATGAAGAAACGGATACCAGTTTAATTGACATGGAAAAAGAAGAATATAAAAACAAATATGAAAAGCAAATATTAAATAGAAAAAAAGATCAAGATTATAAGATTATTAAACTAGAAGTAAATGGTCAAAGAGCTTATCTAGCCGCTATATATGATCCATCTAAAGTAAAAGTAGCAGTATCATCAAACGTTGGAAGAACTGGACAATATGCAACTAAAATGGCTAGTGATAACAAAGCAATATTAGCGGTAAATGGTGGGGGTTTTGCTAATGCTCCGGGTGATACAACTGGAGGAAGACCTACTGGCGTTACCATCTCAAACGGAAAGGTAATAACCGATAACACGTACAGTTCAGACGCTCAGTCTGGAGGGTTAATCGGAATGACAACTGATAACAAATTAGTGTTAATTAAAAACGCTACCGCAAGTAAAGCAAAAAAAATGAACGTTCGTGATGGTGTTTCTTGGGGGCCTTTCTTAATCGTAAATGGAAAAAAATCATTTATAAAAGGTAATGGAGGATGGGGGTACGCTGCTAGAACCGCCATCGGGCAAAGACAAGACGGAATAATACTTTTATTGGTAGTGGATAGTAATTCTACCAGAACTAAGGGCGCTTCAATGACTGATTTAACGGAAATAATGGGTAACTATGGTGCTGTTAATGCCGCAAACCTAGATGGTGGAACATCAAGCGTGATGGTTCTTCCCAAAAAAGAAGCCTTAAAATACATAAATTCATGTGATAAGGATTATTGTTACATTAATGATCCCGTTGACTCATCATTAAAGCATAAAACAAGGGGTATTGCTTCTACGGTTATAGTTACAAAATAAAAAGATTCTTTTTTAGAATCTTTTCTTTTTTAGAATCTTCTTTTATTCTTCACAAGTTGCTCCCATTGCTTTATATAAAGCTTTAATACCCTCTAAAGTAATTTCGTTTTTATCATTCATGTAATTCTTCATTGATGATTGGTCTTTTGCTAATTTTTCCATATCAAGCTTAGTATAATCAATTTTTGTTATAGCTGTTAACGTTCCGTTCTCATTAGTAATCTTAAAATCATATCCACCATACTCGTTATTCATGTTAGTGTAAAGAGTGTTTTCATAATTTTCTAAAGAATCTAACACCTCACTATTATCACTAGTAGCAATTTCGGTTGTTTCTACTTTATTTACGATTTTACCATCAGTATAAATTTTATACTCCGATGATACTTTATAACCTTGAGCTACGTTATTTTGTGTTAATGTACATTTAACAACTTTTTCTTCTTCATTACCGCACCCAGCTAAAACAAACATACAAATGAAAACAGCAAAAATCTTTAGTATTCTCCTCATCTTACCATCCTTTCATAATCATTATATCATTGAATGACATTTTTTTGACAAAAAAACGGTTAATATTTACTAACCGTTTTTTCTAAATCCCTTTTAATATCTTTTTCTTTTAAGGACTGTCTTTTATCATAAGCCTTTTTACCTTTAGCAACTCCTATCAGAACCTTTGCTCTACCATTTTTCAAATATAGTTTTATCGGAACCAACGAATAACCTTCTTTTTCTATTTTTTGTTTTATTTTAATTATTTCTTTCTTATGTAAAAGAAGTTTTCTTTCACGTCTTTCGTCATGATTAAACCTATTACCTTGTTCATAAGGTGCTATAAACATATTAATTACGTATATCTCGTTATTCTTTACTCTAGCATAAGTATCTTTTAAATTACAGCTTCCTTTTCTTATTGCCTTTATTTCGGTTCCCTTTAAGACAATACCGGCTTCATATGTATCCTCAATAAAATAATCAAAATTTGCTTTTTTATTTTTTATTTCAATCATTATTCCACCTCTATTATATCAGTGTATCTGGTTAAAACAGATTTATATTTATTATAATACGTTTGGTAATTATTTAAAAGATTATTATCTAACTTTGTATATGGGTATATTTTAAAATTACGACCATTTTTAAAGTACGTGTATATTAAATTAGCCTTAATATTATCAAAAGTAACTTTACTATCTTCACCTTTGTTAATGTCTAATGATACTACTACTCCAGTTTGCCTATCTGGAGTATCTTGAGCCGCAATGAAATTTCCAAGGGCATAAAACACTAAAGTGTCATTAACCATTTCAACAGGTTGAATGGAATGAGCATGATTTCCAATTATTAAATTTACTCCCATGTCTGATAATTCCTTTGCGATTTGCTTTTGGTTGCCATTAGGATTCGTAGTGTACTCTTCACCCCAATGCATAGACACGATTATTAAATCTACTTTATCTTTTACTTTATTAATATCAGCCTTGGCTTTTTCTTTAGAGTAAATATTAGTTAAATATTCTTTGCCACTTGGAGGTAACAAACCATTAGTAACGGTTGTATATGCAAAAAAAGCATATTTTATTCCGTTTTTTTCTTCTATTTTAATATTGCTTTCCCTATCTTCTTCTGATAAGGCTTGGCCAGTATAATAAACACCTGGCTTGGTTTTCCAGTAGTTAACTGAATTAATTACTCCTTGTTCTCCTCTATCCATAGTATGATTATTTGCCAAACTAACAAGATTAAAGCCTAAATCTACCATATCATCACCTATTTCTTCAGGAGAATTAAACCTAGGATAAGCAGATAAACCAAGCGATTTACCACCTATATTACTTTCTTGATTATAAAATGCCAAATCATGATTTTTTATTAATGGCTCTACTTCCGTAAACATCTTTGAAAAAGAATACGAACCATCATTATTTTTTGCATCCGTATAAACAAATCTATGGATAAGACAATCACCAACCATAACCATAGAAAGTTTATTAGTGTCTTCTTGTTTCGTTGTTATTTCTTTATCCTTAATTTGTTTTTCTTTAACAGAAACGGACCTGGTTTCATTTCTAAAACAATAAACAATAAATACCAATATGAAAATTAATAACAAAAATAAGGTTACTTTAACCCATTTTTTAAGATGTCTTTTTTTCTTGTTCTCCTTCACTTTCATCACTACCTTCGGTCACGATTTCAAAATCAATAAACGACTCTTCCTTTGATGCAGAAACACAGATTACCGTTACTTCATCGCCTATTCTGTATCTTTTTTTATGTCTTTGCCCAACCAAACTCATCGTGTTTTCATCGTAATTATAATAATCTCCTTTTATATCGCTTATATGAACAAGACCTTCTATCATGTTAGGTAGTTCAACAAATAAACCAAATGATGTAACACCGCTTATCATACCCTTAAACTCTTCACCAACGTGATTCATCATGTATTCAGCCATCTTCATATCTTCTACTTCTCTTTCACATTCTATTGCATCACGCTCTTTTAAAGAAGCATGTTCCGTTAAAACAGGTAAGTATTCTTTAAAGTAATCAATTGTTTTTTTAGACTCATCCTTATTAAATAAATAAGTTCTTAATAACCTATGGACCGTTGTGTCCGGAAATCTTCTTATTGGTGAAGTAAAATGTGTATATATTTTACTTGCAAGACCAAAATGGCCTATATTATCAGGCTGATAAACCGCTTTTTGCATTGCTCTTAACATTAAGCTTGAAAGTATTTTATACTCTTTCTTATCCTTTAACTGATCTAATACATGCTGAATACTTGATGGATATTTTACGTTTATTTTACCACTTATTTTGTAACCTAAAGAGCTAACAAAATTTAAAAAATCATTTATTTTTTCTTCTTTTGGAGTTCCATGTACACGGTATACAAACGGAAGTTCCATATAAAAGACATGTTCTGCTACCGTTTCGTTTGCAGCAATCATGAAGTCTTCTATCAGTTTTTCTCCAACGCCACGTTCTCTTAAAACAATATCTATTGGTTTGCCATTTTCATCAGCGATTATCTTTGCTTCATCAGTGTCAAAATCAATTGCACCCCTTCTTTGCCTTGCATTTCTTAATATGTCAGCAAGTTCCTTCATCTGACTTAAATCTTTTGTAAATGGTTCATAACCTTGTTCTATTACACCTTCTTCTAACCACTTATTAACTTTTTTATACGTCATTTGGATTCTTGATTTTATAATACTTTCAAATATGTCATGTGAAACAACGTTGCCTTTAGAATTTATTTCCATAACACAACTTATTGCTAAACGTTCAACGTTAGGATTTAAGGAACATATACCATTTGATAGTTTATGAGGAAGCATAGGTATTACCCTATCTACTAAATAGACACTTGTTCCCCTTTCGTACGCTTCGTCATAAAGTTTGGTACCAGGTTTAACATAAAAAGAAACATCTGCTATATGTACACCTAATTCATAATTACCATTATCAAGTTTTTTAATGGATATAGCATCATCTATGTCTTTAGTATCATCACCATCTATGGTAAATATGGTAACATTAGTTAAATCGCGCCTTCCTATTTTATCTTCTGGTCTTACTTCATTAGGTATTTCATCAAGTTCTTCTAAAACTTCATCAGGAAATTTTGGAGAAAACATATGTTTATAAACAATGGCTTCCACGTCAACACCAACGTCGTTTTTATGACCAATTATGGTTTTTATTTCTACTAAAATAGTGTTTCTATCCAGTTCCTTTATAACGTTACCAACAACAATGTGTCCATCCACGGCATCTTTGGTACTTTCTTTAGTTAAAACAATCTTTTGTTTGATTTTTCTATCATTTGGTATAATGGTTGGATTCCCATCATTAAAAACGTACTCTCCAACAATAGGGCCATAATACCTAGCCTTAATTCTTAATACTCTTCCTTCTTTTTTAGCGCCAGTGTTTTTATTTACGATTTCTACTATTACCGTATCACCATCCATGGCACCATTTAAATGCTCTTTATCAACGTGTATGTCTTCTTCAGTATCCATTAAAACAAAACCAAAACCTTTTTCAGAAACGGAAATATTACCCTTTTTTAAATGACTATACTCAAAAGCCATGTATTTATCCTTATTTGTATGATATATATCTAAATTACTTTCAAGCTCATTTAACGTCTTTAATAACGTTTCTAACTCCTCAGTAGTATCAATTCCTAATATATCTTTTAATTCATAAATAGTATAAGATTTATCTTTTTCTTTAAGTATGTTTAAAACTCTATCTTTCATAAGTATTCTCCTATCTAATAATATTATAAAACAAAAAAAAGCTTCTAACCAAGCTTTTTTTATATTACATGTCTATTACTATACATAGTACGAAAAAAACGATTCCTAAAACATATGTTAAACGAGTTATGAATAATTCTCCACCGCGTTCTTTTCTATTCATAAATAAATCAGCATTACCACCAGTTATTATATTACCACTTTCAGCTTTTCCACTTTGAAGTAACACTATAATAATAAGCAAAACAGATATAACCATTAATAAGGTAAGCATAATAATTCCTCCTTGTAGCTATTAATTATTCTATCATATTATAATATAAATATCAAATAAAATGAATTATTTATAAAAAAAATTAGTTGCATAATTATCCAGAAGTATTTAATGATATCTTTTAGTTTCCCATAATATAAAAAGAACTAGCTCTCTAGTTCTTCTTCTATTCTCATTAATTGATTATACTTACAAATTCTATCGGTTCTAGACATTGACCCAGTTTTTATTTGTCCTAAATCAAGCCCTACCGCCAAATCAGCGATGGTTGTGTCTTCCGTTTCACCTGATCTATGTGAGATAATTGTTTTATAACCATTTTCCTTAGCAAGTTTTATTGTTTCTAAAGTTTCGGTAATGCTTCCAATTTGGTTAACTTTTAAAAGAATTGCGTTACCAGCTTTCATGTCTATACCCTTTTGTAAACACTCCTTATTCGTTACGAATAAATCATCTCCAACCAACTGAATCTTATCGCCCAGTTCCCTAGTTATTTTTGCAAAACCTTCCCAATCATTTTCATCAACTGGATCCTCTATTGAAATTATTGGATACTTACTAACTAATTCTTTATAAAAATAAATAAGCTCATCAGTTGTAAGACTTCTTCCTTCACCAACTAAGTTATATTTACCATCTTTATAAAATTCTGATGCCGCAACATCTATTGCTAATTTAACGTCTTTACCAGGCTCATAACCTGCCTTTTTAATGGCTTCCATAATAAGTTCAAAACCTTCTGTGTTTGAGTTTAAATCAGGCGCAAAACCACCTTCATCACCTACTCCTGTTGAAAGTTTTCTTTCGTTTAATACCTTTTTTAGAGCATGAAATACTTCTGATCCTACGCGTACCCTTTCATGAATGGTATCTCTCTGTGGAATTATCATAAACTCTTGAAAATCAAGCTTATTATCGGCATGAGCTCCACCATTTAAAATGTTCATCATAGGAACAGGTAAAGTAGTACCTTCACCAACATACTTATATAAAGGCATATTCTTTGCCTTAGCAGCAGCCTTTAAACATGCCATAGATACACCTAATATTGCGTTAGCACCTAAATTACTCTTTGTCTTTGTACCATCAAGCTCCAACATTGCGGTATCAATACTATATTGATCAAATACATCCATGCCAACAATAACTGGCTTAATCCGTTCATTTACGTTTTTAACCGCGTTTAAAACTCCTTTACCACCAAACCTATTTTTATCATTATCCCTCATTTCAAGCGCTTCTCTTTCTCCAGTTGAAGCTCCTGAAGGAACCGCTGCTCTAGCCATTATGTTATTTTCTAACGTAACGTCTACTTCAACGGTTGGGTTACCCCTTGAATCCAATATTTCTCTTGCTTTTATGTTAGTAATCTTCATTTATGCTATCCTCCAATCTTACAAGTATATTTTAGCATAAAAAAAGAAAGATAATTAACTTTTTTTAATTATCTTTCATAAGAGTGCAGATAAATTATCTATCTATCTTTTTCATAATATCACTCCTTGCTTTAATTATACCATATAATAGTTTGAAATATTATTATTTTAAATAAAATTGTAGTTCTAATTTTTCTTATGTAAATTGACTTTATAAGCTTATATGGAGTATAATAAAGTATAAGAATAAATAGGAGGGATGAAGATGCAAATCGTGCTACTTGATGAATTTAGATTTGATAGTTTTGCTATGAATCATCCTAACTATAACTTTTATCAATCTAGCAACTATGGCAGGTTTATGACAAAGCATGGTTATAATGCATATTATTTAGGACTAGTTGATGACATGGGAAACATAAAAGCTGCAACCTTAATGATAGTAAAAAACGAGAAGAATAATAAGCGAAAAATGGGGTATGCTCCTCGTGGTTTTTTAATTGATTGGAACAATGATGCGTTGGTAAGTGAATTTACGAATGCCCTTAAAGATTTCCTCTCAAAAAGAAGTTTTACTTACCTTAAAGTTGATCCTCAAGTTGTTTATAAGGAACATAACATTGATGGTAGTGAAAAAATAGATGGATATAATAATGGTAGTTTCGTACAGAAATTACAAAGCTTAGGGTACATTCACATGGGATATAATAAAGGAATGGAAGCAAGTAAACCCAGATGGAACGCCATTACCGTTTTAGATAACAACATAATAAATTTATATAATTCCATCTCTAAAGAAGCTAGAGAAAAAATAATGGAATCATCAAAATTAGGAAATAAAGTATATAAAGGTGGAATGAATGATATAAGTTTACTTTATAGCGTAATAAACAAACAAAATCCACCATTAGAGTATTATTTAGATTATTATCAATTTTTTGGTCAAAATAATGGTTTTGAGGTTTATTTCACTAAATTAGAACCAGTTTCTTACGTTAATTCTAGTAAAACTTTATATGAAAAAGAAGAGCAAAGAAACAATGAATTAAATAATCAGATGCAGGACTGGAATAACCCAAACAAAGAAATGATTATGAACGAAAAATTAAAATCAGATGAGTTAGTATCTAAATATAAAAAGAATATGTTAGAGGCAATTAACTTATTTCAACAGTACCCTAGTGGATTAATAACCGCGGGAGTTGCAGTTATTAAGTATGGGAAAACAGTTACCTTTTTCGCAAGTGGTATAAACGAAAAATTTAAAGATCAATACCCAGAATATTTACTTAGGTGGCAATTAATGCAAGAATTTGCAAAACAAGGTTACCAAATAATAGATTTTAACGGAATAACTGGTGAGTTTAAGGATGAATATAATAGTTTAATAAAAAGAGAATTATCAAATCATATTGTAGAATACGTCGGAGAATTTGATTTAGTTATAAATAAAAAATCATATTATACGGGAAGTAAACTAAATCCTATACTAAACTGGCTTAATACCCCTATTTAGTAAAAGAATTAAAAAAAAAGACATTCAATTGAATGTCTTTTCTTTTTTATTATGCATCAATTTTAGTAACAACACCAGCACCAACAGTACGTCCACCTTCACGGATAGAGAATTTAGTACCATTTTCAAGTGCGATTGGAGCTATTAACTCAACTGACATGTTAACGTTATCACCAGGCATAACCATTTCAGTACCTTCAGGTAATGTAACAACACCAGTTACGTCAGTAGTTCTGAAATAGAATTGTGGTCTGTAATTTGAGAAGAATGGAGTATGACGTCCGCCTTCTTCCTTACTTAATACGTAAACTTGACCTTCAAACTTAGTATGAGGAGTAACAGTTCCAGGTTTAGCTAAAACTTGTCCACGTTGTACTTCTTCACGTGCAATACCACGTAATAATACACCAGCGTTATCTCCTGCTTCAGCGTAATCAAGTTGTTTACGGAACATTTCTATACCAGTAACAACAGTTTTCTTAGTAGGTTTTAAACCAACGATTTCAACTTCATCGTTAAGTTTTAATTGTCCACGTTCTACACGTCCAGTAACAACAGTACCACGACCTGTAATTGTAAATACGTCTTCGATTGACATTAAGAATGGTTTTGAATTATCTCTTTCTGGAGTTGGGATCCATTCATCAACAGCATCCATTAATTCATCAATCTTCTTTTCATATTCAGGATCACCTTCAAGAGCTTTTAAAGCTGAACCACGAATAACTGGAGTATCGTCTCCTTCAAATCCGTATTTATTTAATAATTCACGAACGTCCATTTCAACTAAATCTAGCATTTCTGGATCATCAACCATGTCACATTTATTCATGAATACTACCATTCTTGGTACTCCAACTTGACGAGCAAGTAAGATGTGTTCACGAGTTTGTGCCATTGGTCCATCAGTAGCAGCTAAAACTAGAATTGCACCATCCATTTGAGCAGCACCAGTAATCATGTTCTTTACGTAGTCAGCATGTCCTGGGCAGTCAACGTGAGCATAGTGACGTTTGTCTGTTTCATACTCAACGTGAGCAGTATTAATTGTTATACCACGTTCTCTTTCTTCAGGCGCCTTATCGATATCAGCATAGTCTTCGAATTTAGCTTGACCTTTTTCAGATAATCTTTTTGTGATCGCTGCAGTTAACGTTGTTTTACCATGGTCAACGTGTCCAATTGTACCAATGTTAACGTGTGGTTTAGAACGATCAAATTTTTCTTTTGCCATATAAATTTCCTCCCTATATAAATTACATATCTATTTTATCTAATCTAAGGAAAAATATCAAGCATTTTCCCTCAGGATTATTTATTATTGAGCACCATTTTTCTTAATGATGTCTTCAGAAATACTCTTTGGTACTTCTTCATAGTGATCAAAGAACATTATAAACGTTCCACGACCTTGAGTATTAGATCTTAATGCAGTAGCGTAACCAAACATTTCAGATAATGGTACGTATGCACTTATCTTTAATGCGTTACCAACAGATTCTTGTCCCATTGGACGTCCTCTTCTTGAAGTAATATCACCCATAACGTTACCCATGTATTCATCTGGAACGGTAATATCTACTTTCATTATTGGTTCAAGAAGAACTGGTTTACAGTTTTTCTTAGCTTCCTTAAGTGCTAATGAAGCTGCAACTTTAAATGCCATTTCGTTTGAGTCAACGTCATGGTAAGAACCATCAAATAACGTTGCTTTAACATCTATCATAGGATATCCTGCTAAAACACCTGTTTTCATTGCTTCTTGCAATCCCTTGTCTACTACTGGGATGTATTCACGAGGAACTACACCACCAACGATAGCATCAACGAATTCATAACCTTTATCTTTGTTTGGTTCAAACTTAACCCATACGTGTCCATATTGTCCACGACCACCTGATTGCTTAATGTATTTACCTTCACAATCACCAGCAGCCGTTAAGGTTTCACGATAAGCAACCTGAGGTTTACCGATATTTGCTTCTACTCCAAACTCTCTTCTCATTCTGTCTACTAATACGTCTAGGTGAAGTTCACCCATACCAGATATAACAGTTTGTCCAGATTCTTGATCAGTTTCTGCCCTGAAAGTAGGATCCTCTTCAGCAAGTTTTTGTAATGCAGTAGACATTTTTTCTTGGTCTCCCTTACTTTTTGGCTCAATTGCTATTGAGATAACTGGTTCAGGAATAACCATTTTTTCTAAGATTACTGGATGTTTTTCATCACACAAAGTATCTCCAGTAGTTGTGTTTTTAAGACCTACAGCTGCAGCTATATCACCAGCATATACTTCAGTTATTTCAGTACGGTTATTAGCATGCATTTGTAATATACGGCCAACTCTTTCTTTTACGTTTTTATTTGCGTTTAAAACGTATGATCCACTTTTTAGCGTACCAGAATATACACGGAAAAATGATAATCTACCAACAAACGGATCAGTCATGATTTTAAATGCCAAAGCTGCGAAAGGTTCAGAATCAGAAGCATGTCTTTCAACTTCTTTATCATTTTCATCATGTCCCTTAATTGATGGAATATCAGTTGGAGCTGGTAAGTAATCTACTACTGCGTCAAGCATTAACTTAACACCTTTGTTTCCAAGTGCAGTACCACACATAACTGGGAACATCTTAACAGCTATAGTACCCTTCCTTATTGCTCTTTTTATAAGGTCAACTGAAATTTCAGCCCCTTCCAAATATTTTTCCATTAATTCTTCATCAAATTCAGCAGCATCTTCTATCATTTCTGTTCTTTTTTGTTCAGCAATATCCTTTAAATCTGCTGGAATTTCTATTTCCGTTGCATTTTCTTCTGGCTTACCATCATAATGATATGCTTTCATGGTTACTAAATCAATAATTCCATCAAAATCAGATTCTGCACCAATTGGCCATTGAATTGCAGTAGCTTTAACACCTAACCTTGTTTTAATTGATTCAACGCTTGCGGCGAAGTCAGCACCCATTTTATCCATCTTGTTTGCAAAAACAAGTCTTGGAACATGCATATCAGTAGCTTGACGCCAAACGTTTTCAGTTTGTGGTTCTACACCATTTTGTGCATCCAAAACGGTTACCGCACCGTCCAATACCCTTAAAGATCTAGTAACTTCAATAGTGAAGTCTACGTGTCCTGGAGTATCAATAATATTTAGACGGTGTCCTTTCCAGAAAGCCGTTGTTGCTGCAGAAGTAATGGTTATACCACGTTCTTTTTCTTGTTCCATCCAGTCCATTTGTGATTCACCATCATGTGTTTCACCTATTTTATGAATTTTATGAGTATGGAACAAAACACGCTCAGTACATGTGGTTTTACCGGCATCAACGTGTGCCATAATACCAATGTTACGAGTATTTTCTAATGAATATTCACGACCCATATACTAAATCCTTTCCTACCAACGATAATGAGCAAACGCTTTATTAGCTTCTGCCATTCTGTGAGTATCATCTTTTTTCTTAACAGCTGCTCCAGTTCCGTTAGAAGCATCTATTAGTTCATTTGCTAGTTTTTCAGCCATTGTTTTTCCACCACGACTACGTGATGCGTTAACTATCCAACGAAGTGCTAAAGCTTGAGCCCTATCAGGTTTAACTTCAACTGGAACTTGGTAATTGGCTCCACCAACACGGCGTGCTTTAACTTCTAATGCCGGAGTAACGTTTTCCATGGCCTTTTTAAATACGTCATTAGCGTTTTCTCCAGTTCTTTCATGAATCATGTCAAACGCATCATAAACGATAGTTTCAGCTTTACCACGTTTACCATCTAACATTATTTGGTTAATTAACTTTGTAATTACCTTTGAATTATATACTGGATCCGCTAATACGTCTCTTTTAACAGCACATCTTTTACGCATATTTGTCCTCCTTTTATGTTTTTAAATTATTTTATTTTTTTGGCTTTTTTGCACCATACTTAGATCTACCTTGCTTTCTATCAGCAACTCCTGCAGTATCTAAAGTACCCCTAATGATGTGATAACGCACACCGATTAAGTCTTTTACACGGCCACCACGAATCAAAACAACGCTGTGTTCCTGTAAATTATGTCCTTGTCCTGGAATGTAAGCAGTTACTTCATAACCATTACTTAAACGTACACGAGCATACTTACGCAATGCTGAGTTTGGTTTCTTTGGAGTCATTGTTCCAACACGTGTACAAACACCACGCTTTTGTGGTGAGTTAGCAGCCAAGTTTTTCTTCTTTAGAGTATTTGTTCTAACAAGTAAAACTGGTGCTTTTGGTTTACGCTTCTTGTTTTTTCTTCCATGACGAAGAATTTGGTTTATTGTAGGCATATTTTCTACTCCTTTCTTAACACACTACCTGGTGTTTCTTTTTTGATATATTTTTAAGCCTTACTAAAAGCAAGACTTAATTAATCAGCTATATTAATATAACACTTTTTTTCGTTATATGTCAATATATTTTTTATTTTAAAGTAAAAATACCATGCACCTTATTGTGCATCAGTATTATTTTTTAAACCATATTTCTTATTAAACTTCTCTGCCCTACCAGTCTTTGACTGCATTGTTGCTTGACCAGTATAAAACGGATGACATTTAGAACATACTTCTACATGAATTTTATCATCAATAGATTTTGTTTCAAACGTAGCTCCACAAGTACAAGTAACCGTTGAAGTTTTATAAATACTTTCTTTCTTTGGCATACTCTCATAGCTCCTTTCGCCATGACTTTTACAAAGTCATAGATATAAAATCTTTTATATTATAACAACTGTTTAATTATTTTGCAAGTATTTTTCATCTATAAGTTTAATTATGGCTTTAGACATAGCTTTATACCCATCTTTTGTCGGATGTATTTCGAGAGTATCAGGAAGATAATTATCATTTGCTAAAAACATATCATGAATATCAACATACGTCATATCATACTTTTTAACAATGTTTTCCATTTTTCCATTTGCATAAACGATTATGGGTTCTACCATGTTTGCAAGGGATGATGAAAAATTAGTAAAAGGATTATAAAAGCCAAATACCATTATCTGCTCCTTACAACATTTTCTAAGTTCATATAATAGTTTATCAACATCCAAAATCGTTTCGTCAACGTATGAATAAACGTCATCAAATTCATTCATATCAAATTCATTACCAATGTTAAGCTTGTAAAAAAGGTCATTCGCTCCAATACTTACGGTAACCAAATCCGCTTTTATAAGGGCATTTTTAATTGTTATTTTTTTACCATCAACTTTTATTTCTTTATTAGATTTTATGTCATTTAACAAATCAATACTTCTATATCCACTTTTAGCAAACTTTTTTGTATAAAATTCCAAAACCTCTTTATCTTTAAAATATTCTGCAACATAATCCCCATAACTATTAGAAATAGTGTTATAAGGAGTTTGCCCCGCAGCCAAGGAATCTCCAAGTGATAAATAATATATTTTTTTATCCCTAGTAATTAAAAAAATAAAAAGTAATATTACGCTAGTAATTAAAAAACCTATTAAAACCTTATATCTTCTTTTCAAATTTTTCACCCCAAAATAAAATAGTATTTATTACAATACTATCTTATTTAAGAGGTAAAAGTTTTAGTACTTATTATTCGTTGCTTTGCTCTAATTTTATTTTGGCCCCAACGTTAGTTAACTTATCAACGATTCCTTCATATCCCCTTAAAATATAATCCGCATTTTCGATCGTTGTTTTTCCATCAGCTACTAAACCAGCAATCACAAGGGAGGCCCCAGCCCTTAAATCAGTTGCTTTTACTTTTTTTCCGTGCAATTTAGTAGGACCTACTATAACCGCTTTACTATTTGATAATAATTCAGTTGTTGCACCCATTTTATTTAATTCGTTTAAATTCAAAAACCTATTCTCCCAAATTGTTTCATTTATTATTGATTTACCCACCGCTTGAGTCAAAAGGGTTGCCATCGGTTGCTGCAAATCAGTTGGAAATCCTGGGTATACTTGCGTTTTTATATTCGTTGCCATTAATTTATCAGGAGCACTTATTCTAATAAAATCTATTCCTATTTCCATTGGCACTCCTATATCTTCTAATTTTGATATTAAAGATTCTAAATGATCAGGAATTATGTTTGAAATAGTTACTTTTTTTCCGATTATACTTGCTAATATCATATATGTTCCGGCCTCAATATAATCAGGTACAACCTCATGAAAACAAGAATGTAAGTGGTTAACACCAACAATCTTAATTTCACTGGTTCCAGCACCACTTATTTTAGCTCCCATATTATTTAAAAACGTTGCAACATTAACAATGTGTGGTTCTTTAGCAGCATTAGAAATAACGGTTGTGCCCTCAGCTTTTACAGCTGCAAGCATTAAATTAATTGTTGCGCCTACGGATGCAAAATCCAAGTTTATTTTAGCCCCCCTTAAATTATCAGCGGTTATAACAAACATGTTATCTTTCTCTTGTACTTTTGCCCCCAGTGCCTCAAATCCTTTAAGATGAAGGTTTATTGGTCTTGCCCCAATAGAGCAACCTCCAGGAAAATACATTTCAACTTTCTTAAACTTACTTAATAAAGCTCCCATAAAATAATAAGACGCTCTTAATTTTTTAGAAATAACTTCAGGTATAACTTTGTTTTCTATTTTTGATGAATCTATTTTTATCATATCATCGTTTCTTGTCACAGTAGCCCCTAAATGATTTAAAATCTCATCTAAAGCATCTATATCAGAAATGTTTGGAACGTTAGCAATGGTTACTTCCTCATCACATAAAACTGCGGCCGGCACAAGCGCAACAGCACTGTTTTTCGAACCACTTATCTTTATTTCCCCACTTAATTCTTTTCCACCTTCAATTATTATTTTGTGCATACTACTCCTCCATATCTACATTGTATTGTATTTAATTATGTAAAAAAAGTGATTAATTAGCCCTAATTTATTTTCTATTTTTACTTCCAATCATACAATTTTTTTTATGAATAACTTCCTTTAAAGCATCTTCCCCAGATAATATTATTTTTCTAGGATCATATACATCAACATTTTTCTTTAAGTATTCTCTTACCGCAAGTGACCATGCATGCATAAGATCAGTATTAAAATTAACTTTTACAACGCCACAAAAAACAGCTGCTTTTAACTTGTTCTCATCTAAGTTAGAACCACCATGAAGAACTAGTGGGATCTTTACTTCCTTACAAATTGCACCTAAAAGGTCAAAATCAAGATTATCGTTTTCCTTATAAAAGCCATGCACGTTACCAATTGACGGTGCGAATGAGTCAATCCCGGTTTGAATAACAAAGTTTTTACTATCTTCTAAATCAGAATAATAGGCTCTATC
This sequence comes from uncultured Bacilli bacterium, assembly GCA_944329425.1. Classification (GTDB taxonomy): domain Bacteria; phylum Bacillota_I; class Bacilli_A; order RF39; family UBA660; genus Aphodocola. The sequence goes on along the minus strand of CALVIG010000003.1, from coordinate 55,512 downwards.
ATTAATCCCATAACCATCGGTTTTTATTACTCCAAGCTCTGCTTCTACATTCACACCACGTTTTTTTGCATAATCCATAACTTTATTTGTTATGTCTACGTTTTGCTCAAACGTTTTTAAAGATGCATCAATCATAACCGAAGTAAATCCGGCATCTATGGCCTTTTTACAACTATCAAAATCCTTTGCATGATCTAAATGTAATACAACGGGAATATTTATATTTAATTCACTTATTAAAGAATTAACTACGTTATAAACAACTTTATATCCACCAAAATATTGAATTGATTTTGGTGTCACGGCCAAAATAACCGGGCTATTATCTTCTTGACACGCTTCTAGTACAAACTTAATCCATTCTAAGTTATTAACGTTATATGCTGGTATAGCATATCCCCCTTTTAAAGCCGCATTAAATAATTCATTACTATTTACTAACATACCATTCACCTAATATAATTTTATTATATTTATCTATGTTAGTCAAAGAAAAACACTAGAATTTACATTCTAGTGTATATATTTTTTACTTATTATTTTTTATTTTTTCTTTTTTTTGGTATATGCTGCACCTAAAGATCCTACTCCCATAAGTCCAAAACCTGTACCATATCCAGCTTTTTGTCCAACAGAGTTTCTATAATCTTCTATATCCTCATCAGTAGCTTGACCAAAGAAATCTTTTTCATCCATTACCGGAATATCTTCATCACCATCAACGTATGAAGTTGTAGTTTCTGCTTTAGTAGTTGTCGTTGAAGCTGAGGTGGTATTTTCTTCGACAACGTCTCCACCAGGAATAATCTCTTCAGAAATCCCTTCATTAGGTATTGATACCACAAAATCACTTGTACTTACCGTCGTAGTAACCTTATCATCTATTACTTCATGTTTATCTGATGAGTCACCAGCAGGTTTTCCGCCTTGATCAACAACCAAAGTTTCATCATCAATAATTGCTCCAAACATTGATTCTGCTTCTTGTTTTTGTTCACTAATGTATTTTTCTTCTAACTTCGTAATGTTTTTGGCAAACGTGCCTTTTTCAAGATCCTCTCTTAATCTAGGTGACAAATCTAAATTTTCTGCTGCACTACTATATAACTTATTCGTTGATGTAGTTATAAAACCTAACGCACCTTCTAGCTCTTGTGCCTGTTCTTTACTTAAGAATGGTGTGAAAATAGAATTTATTGAATTAAATTGTCTAAATATAAGAGTTTTATCACCTGTAGATAAATCGGCTTTTTTTAACTCACAATATAAATTATAATAATCATTAGCGGTTATAGTCATTGCAGCAACATTACCATTTAATATATTTGAACGTTGTTCGTAGTATAAATTAGCAATTTCAATTGCTTGTTTCTTAGCATAATTCATTTTTGGCATGAACATATATGCACAAGGAACACTACCAGTATTACCAGTAAAAGTAATATCATCTTTCTTGTCATTTACGACTAATTGCATTACAACACGATAATCATTTAAATAATCATCTAATATTTTCCCTAATGACAACGCTAAATTTTGGAAATATTCAAATTTTTCATCATCATTATTAAGATTTTCTGGATAAGTTATTTTATCAATTTTCTCAGCATGGATGTATATTAAATTTTGAATATCAAAAACACTAACTTCTTTTTCTGACAAATCATAAATATCTTGTGCCCTTTTCTTTACCTGAGCAGCATCATTTATGTCAAAGTCTTCGGTTAACACTAATAATTCATTTTCTGGTACATAAGCGGTAGTTTCAGTAGTGGTAGTTACTGGTTCTTGCGGCTTTTTTAATTTTATCTTTGAAGCTGCAAGGGTACCACCCACTAATAAAGCGCCAGTTACCAAAAGCGCTGTAAACGCACTAACATTTTTTGCTTTCTTATGAGATTGTTCATAAATATTTTTATGTTCAGTCATTCAAATCTCCCCCTTTTGTTTGAATGTGGTATATCTTAACACTTATTGATTATTTTGTCAATATCCATATTGAATATAAAAACAGCGTGATGCTTCCTACTAAAAAAGAATATTGCCCTATTTTTTGTGATAGTTTTTTTCCTAGCCAAAAACCTAATAAAGTAAAAAAAGCACTGATAAAACAAAAGGACATTAACGCTATTAACAAATTATCATATATATACCTTATTCCTAAACCAACAGACAAACTATCAAAGCTTACCGAGAAAGCAAATAATAATATACCTATGATGTTTAATGCTCTTAATTTAGGCTTTTCTTCAAAAAAGTGTATAAACATATCAATAGAAAGCAGAAGAAAAACAAAAAACATAACAAATTTTGGCTTAATTATGGTATATTCAAACAAAGAAACACCAATCGCGTTACCAATAAGTGGCATAAAAAAATGAAATGAGCCAACCATAGCTGCCGTTAAAATAACACTTTTTAAATTAATTTTGTTTATCCCGTAAGATAAAGCAAGGGCAAAAGTATCCATGCTTAAACTCACTGCAATTAATATAATGTTTATGATGATTAATCACCTTCCTACATTATATTATTACTATTTATCTAAAAATATTTTTCAATTATTTCTTTTATAAAAGATTTATATTCAATTTCGGTTGTATCAGTAGTTTCTTCAGCTTCTAACAAACATAATGGTGGAAACAATACACACCACCAATTATCTCCTTTTCCTTCTCCTAAAGTTACTAATAATGATTCATACTCTCCAGCATCATAGGTTATTCCTTTATAAGTTTTTTCTGGAAATTCGTGCATTCCATAATCTATGGTATATGAGTAACCTACCTCTTCTAAACTACTTTTAACAACTTCATCAAAATAATCCATTTTATCATTTATTAAAACCCTAGCTTCATTTATATCCTTAGCATTTTTAAGAAGAGTGTATAATTCATTTTGCATTTTATCCCTAACATCTTCTTTTATTTTCTGATCCCTAGGAGAGTTACTGTTTGCTAATACCCTAAACCTTATTGCAGAATCGGGTATTTTAACGGTTTCTTGTTTCTCGTTGGTATTATAAACTAAATAAATACTAAATAACGCTATTAATATTATAATTAATTTTTTCATATAAAAATCACCCTCTATTTTCTATTGGGTGATTTTTAATAATTGTATACAAAAACCATTCTATTCTTTAAAGACAAATCCTTTTTTATTTCGACTTTTACGTTATTTAAATAAGTTAAAGCTATTTTTTTTACATTTTCTCCTTGCGTTTGGCCTATTTCTAAAGCTATTAAATATTTATCTTTTAATATTTTACTGGCGTTTTTAAAAATACTTTCATAGTATTCCAACCCATTATTTTTTGCATAAAGAGCAATAGAAGGTTCGTTATTTCTAACAACGTCTTCTATTTCTTCATTTTCTTTAATATATGGTGGATTACTTACTATTATATCTACTTTTATATCATTTTTTATATAAGGCTCTAACATGTTTCCTTGATACAAAGTAATGTTAGAATTAGTTTTTTCCGCATTTTCCTTCGCGACCTCCAAAGCATCATTACTAATATCAGAAGCATAAACATGGCAATTAAGTTCTTTAGAAAGTGCAATAGCTATTGCACCGCTACCCGTCCCAACATCTATTATTATTGGGTTTATAAAACTTCTACTTCTTTTAATTACTTCTTCTACCAATTCTTCCGTTTCTCTTCTTGGTATAAGAACGTTTTTATTAACGTTCAATTCATAACCGTAAAAATCAACGTTACCCACTATATATTGAACGGGTTCACCTTCTTCTAACCTTTTTATCGCATCCGTAATATTGCCTTTATAATACTTTTTTAAATATTCCGTTTCTTTTTCCATATTTACCTCATAAATTAAGTTTATTTAAAAAACCAGAGTTTTATTCTCCGGCTAACTTTCTTCTTTGATCCTCAGTTATTAAGGCTTCTATTATATCGTCTAGCTTACCATTCATTACTCTATCTAGTGAGTTAGTAGTATAACCTATACGGTGATCAGTAACTCTGTTTTGAGGATAATTATAGGTTCTTATTTTTTCTGATCTGTCCCCGGTACCTATTTTACTACGTCTTTCTGCACCAACTTCTTCTTCTTGCTTTCTCATCATTAAATCATAAACCCTAGATTGCAGTATTTTCATTCCCATTTCTTTGTTTTTAATTTGACTTCGCTCTGTTTGAGAATATACCACAATACCTGTAGGTATATGGGTTAAGCGGACAGCACTATCCGTAGTATTTACGCCTTGGCCACCACAACCACTACTTCTTGTTATATCGACCCTTACATCATTCATGTCTAATTTATAATCAACATCATCTATTTCAGGCATTACAAGAACCGTTGCCGTTGACGTATGAACCCTACCTTGAGATTCAGTAGCTGGAACCCTTTGAACCCTATGAGCACCAGACTCATATTTTAATTTTGAATATGCACCTTTTCCTTTTACCATAAATGAAATTTCAGAATAACCTCCACTAGTACCAGGAGTGCTCTCCAAATTTTCAACTTTAAAACCTTGTGATTCCGCATACTTAACGTACATGTTATAAAGATCTCCAGCAAAAATATTAGCTTCGTCTCCTCCTGCCGCTCCACGAATTTCAACGATAATGTTTTTTCCGTCATTTGGATCTTTAGGCAAAAGTAAAATCTCAAGTTGTTTTTCTAGCTCTTTTTGTCTTGCTTCCTGCTTCGATTCTTCTTCTCTAGCAATATCCCCAAGTTCTGGATCATTTGCCAATTCTTTAGCTTCTTCATAATCGTTCTTTGCTTTTAAATATTCATTATAGCATTCTATTATTTCTGATAAGTCTGATTGTTCCTTTGATAATTTAGCTGTTTTAGCAACATCGTTTATTACTTCAGGTTTAGTTAATTCATTAGTTATGAAATCATTTCTTTGTTTTATTACTTCTAATCTTTCAAACATATTATTCCTCTAAATCCTCTTCATTAACTATTGCTAAATCCTCTAAATCATCAGTTATTTCATCACCATCATCATAATCATCAGAATCATCCGTTACCGCTTCGTCTTCTGTTTCATCTGATACTTCATCTTCACTTTGCTCTTCTAAAGAATCCTCTTCTTCTTCATCTTCATCGTCAACTATTGGTTTTATAATATGAAATTCTTTTAAATCCCACTCTGCGTTATCTAATAACACAAACCTTTTATCAGTTGTTAATGAAGTATAAAAATCCCCTATCATATCCATCATGTTATCTTCATTTATATCTAACAAACCACAAACCTCACCAAATAATACTGGAGTTGTTTTTGGCTTTTTATCTAATTTTAACAATTCATATGCAATATCAGCATACGATAATAATTCCAATTCATCTAATGGCATTTGTCTAACGTTCATTTTTATTCCTCCTAAAACATAATAATTATATGCCTTTTATTTAAATTTGCAATATATTTACATTTTTTCAGGAACGCTAAGTCCCATCACATCTAATAATAACATATTAACATTATACACAACATTTGATATAAATAACCATGATTTTCTTGTATTCTCATCATCGCAAGATAATATCTTGTTTTCTGAATAAAACTTGTTGTATAAACTTATTACATTATATATATATTCTGAAACATCATTTAAACTTCTTGAATTATACGAATTCAATAATACCTTAGGTAAATCTAATAGCTTAATGATTATTTGTTTTTCTGTTTCAGTCGTTAAATTAACATATTCACTAAAATTAATATTATTTTCTCTAGCTTTATTTAATAATGATCTTACTCTAATCGTAGAATATAAAATATATGGAGCTGTTTTACCTTCTAAATCACTAAATTTTTCGGGTTCAAATATGTAGTCAGTGGTTCTAAACGGTAATAAATCGGCATATTTTATTGAATCTATAGCTATTACTCGAGCGGTTTTCTCCAAGTCATTTTTCCCTACTATATCCTTGTTCATTTTCTTTAAAGTTGCTTGGTAAACAATATCTATTAGGTTTCTAAGAGACATAACATTACCATCCCTTGTTTTAAAAGGTTTGCCATCTTTACCATTTATAGTTCCAAAAGGCAAGTGTTCTAGATTAACATCTGCAGGAACTATATCCGACATTTTAGCAGCCCTAAAAGACTGCAAGAAATGTAATGATTGCCTTGAGTCGGTTAAATACCAAACATCCGTCAAATCATAGTCACACATTCTATTATATAAAGTTGCTATTTCAGTTGTTTGATAACCTGCAGTACCATTTGATTTTACTAAAAGAATTGGTGGGATTTCAATCTTATCATTTTCTTTTTTTACATCTACAATTAATGCCCCATCATCTAATTTCGCTATATCTTTTTTCTTAAAAATATCAACAACCTTTGGAACGGAAACGGCTGCATCACTTTCTCCTAACCATAAATCAAAATTGGTATTCAATTCATCATATACTTCCTTAATATCAGCCTTACTAGTTTCAACAACATGTTTCCATAAGGCTCTATAACCTGGAACACCAGTTTGTATTTTATTAGTTATTTCTTGTGCATCTGCCAAATAATCTGGGTCTTCTGATTTTTTCTTAGATGCTAAAGGATAAATTCTAGCTAAATCTTTGGGAGTTACTGGAGAAACATTAGGGTATGGTCCTTTATACGTTTCATCAAAATATATTAAATTTGGTTGTTCCTCTTTAATTTGCTTTAAAACCAAACCTAAAGGTAGTCCCCAATCTCCTAAATGAACATCCCCAATAACAGTATTTTTTAATAATTTAGATAATCTTTTAAGAGCCTCCCCTATATTTGCTGACCTTAAGTGACCTACATGAAGTTCTTTGGCAACATTAGCACCACCATAATCTATTAGAATTTTGCGTTTTTCGGGATAATCAATATTATTTTCCTTTAACTTTGCTATTTTATTTAAAGAGTTAATTAAAAACTTATCAGAAAAAGTTATGTTTATAAATCCAGGCCCAGCTATATTAACATTTACAAAGTTATCACTTTTAGATAGTAAATCTGATATTTCGGTTGCTATATCCCTTGGTAATTTATGATATTTTTTACCTAACATCATAGCTTCATTAATTTGATAATCTCCTAAATCAGGTCTGCTTGAAGGTTTTAAAACCACATGTTCAACATCATAACTTAAACCATTAATTAATTTTGTTATTTGATTTTCAATGTCATTTATAACGCTCATTGCAAACATCTCCATTCTAACTCATAAATAAAACTATCACTAAATGAACCATTTATAAAAAGATCATACGAAACATGAACATAATTATCTTTTATAATAAGCTCTTTAGTTATCGTTTTTAATTCTAATGTTTTACCTAAATTTTTAATAACATACTCCGTTACAGAAGCTTTGTTTTTATCAAAATTTAAACTTATTTTAAATTCATTATTTTCTCTTGTAAGTAATACTTTACCTTTTAAAATCTTTACTAACACGTAAACATCATCATCATGGTAATGAATTAAGTTATCTTTTATTAACCCAATTTTGTCTGTTAATAACGATTTTTCTTGGCTTGAAATTACCTTGTGATTAACAATAATCTTAGACATAAAACATCCCTTTAAAAAATTCTAGTGACAATATAGCATAGAAAGTAAAAAAGGTCAACAAAATACTTATATTTTATATCTTTTTACAAATAATATGATTAGAAAGAAGGCGATGAAATGAAAAAACTTAAAATAGCCGTTAAAATAATTATCGCCCTAATGCTTATTTTTTGTTTATTATACTCGTTACTTTTTATTTGTGCTAAATACGGAAGCAAAATAGATATACAAAATTCAAACTGTATATATATGTATGATAATGATGGAAAAAGTTTTTACGAAGGTAATAATGGTACCAAAAAATGGATTAAATTAGAAGATATATCGAAAGACTTAATAAACGCTACGATCTACTCAGAAGATAAAAATTTCTATAGTCATTCTGGTTTTGATGTGCCAAGAATAATAAAATCTACTTTAGTTAACATAAAATCAAAAAACTTAAAGGAAGGTGCTTCAACAATTACTCAGCAGTACGCTAGAAACTTGTTCTTAACCTTTGAAAAAACCTGGAAAAGGAAAATTAAAGAAGCATGGTACGCTTTTAAACTTGAAACACAGTATTCAAAAGATGAAATATTAGAAGGTTACTTAAACACGATAAATTATGGAAACGGAATATTAGGAATAGAAAACGCGTCATTATACTATTTTAATAAATCCGCTAAAAACCTAAGTTTAGCAGAAGCCTCAATGCTCGCAGGAATACCTAAATCACCCAATAATTATTCCCCATTAAATGATGAAACCGCCGCTAAAAAAAGGCAAAAACAAATACTTCAAGCCATGGTTAATAATGATATTATTTCTAAAAATGAAATGGAAGAGGCAATAAACGTCAAACTAACTTATTATGGTAAAAAAGAAAACTTAAATTTATCCACCATCATGTACTATCAAGATGCGGTAATAAGAGAGTTGGAATCCCTAAAAGTTATAAGTGATGATTCAATTAGAGAAGAAGGGTTAAAAATATATACTGCTTTAGATATAGATGCACAAACGAAGTTAGAAGATAGCATAAAAAATAATTTAGAAGAAAAAGAAGAAATGCAAACTTCAGCAATCATGATGAATCCTAATAACGGTGAAATAATTGCTTTAGCAGGCGGAAAGGACTATTCAAAATCACAATATAACAGAGCAATACAATCAAAAAGACAAGTAGGATCTACGATGAAACCAATCTTATATTATGCTGCTTTAGAAAACGGTCTTACCGCATCAACCACTTTTTTAAGTAAACCAACTACTTTTTCATTGGGAGATGGTCTTACTTACTCCCCAAGTAATTATGGAGATATCTATCCTAACGATAAAATAACAATGGCTCTTGCCATCGCTTACTCAGATAACATATACGCCATTAAAACCCATCTTTTTTTAGGTGAAGAAACGTTAGTGAAATACGCAAAAAAAATGGGAATAAATAGCAAACTAGAGGCTAATGCCTCACTGCCGCTAGGCACTAATGAACTTACCATAAAAGAATTTGTAACAGCTTATGCAACCCTTGCAAACACGGGGTATAGTGTTCAAGGGCACTTAATTAGAAAAATAGAAAATGGAAAAGGAGAAACAATCTACGAATATAAAGATAAAAAAGACAGAATATTAAATAAATCAGACACTTACATACTAAGTGAGCTTCTTTCTAATACTTACGATACATCCTTGGTTAGCTACACATCACCAACATGTGCTTCCATAGCGACTAAAATAACCAAAAAATACGCTGTTAAAAGTGGTACAACCGATTATGACTTATGGACGGTAGGATATAATCCAGATATCGTAGTAGGTGTTTGGACTGGTTATGATGATAATAGAAAATTATCAAGTAAGGAATACAAATATTCAAAAAACATATGGGCTGATGCAATTGAAAACTACCTAAGAGATAAAAAACAAAGCTGGTACGAAAAACCTGATAACGTTGTAGGTGTATTAACTGATGTTAATACTGGAGAAGTTGCAACAAATGATTCAAAAATAAAAAAGATTTTGTATTACATCAAAGGAACCGAACCAGGTTACAAAAAAACGACTAACAATTAGTCGTTTTTCTCTTGTTTTTCTTCTTTTACCTCTTCTGATAAAACTTTTTTAAGTTCTTCTTTACTCATCGAACTATAACCTTTTATTTTCTTTTCTTTAGCCATTTCTTTAAGTTTTGACAAACTAACATCATCTAACATTTCTTCATCTGGCATCTTGCCGTTTTCAGCTAAATAATCAATCTGCTCCTTGGTTAAAGTTTCATGTTCAATTAAGTTAGTAGCTATTAAGTCAAGTAAATCCCTATTTTTTTCTATTATTTTTTTAGCCTTATCATAACATTCGTTAATGATTTTTCTTACTTCGTTATCTATTTCTAAAGCAACTTGATCAGAGAAGTTTCTGTTTTTATTATAATCTCTTCCCAAGAAAGAGCTTCCTTCTGGCGTTTCTAATTGAACCGGTCCTAAAGAAGACATACCATACTCCGTTACCATGCTACGAGCTATTTTAGTAGCCTTAGAAAAATCATTGTGTGCACCAGTAGTTATTTCACCAAACACTACTTCTTCTGCAACACGACCTCCTAATAATCCCATTATTTCTTCTAATAATTCGGTTTTAGTAGCGGTATATTTTTCTTCTTTAGGAAGCATTAGGTTATATCCACCAGCTTGGCCTCTTGGTATTATGGTTACCTTTTGTACGTCATCAGCATCATCTAATTTAATGCCAAGTACCGCATGTCCTGCTTCGTGATAAGCAACAAGTTTCTTTTCCTTTGCGGTATACTTTTTAGTTACCTTAGCAGGTCCCATGATAACCCTATCTATTGCTTCATCTATTTCAGACATCGTAATAGCGGATTTTTCTCTTCTTACCGCAAGTAAAGCAGCTTCATTAAGCAAGTTTTCTAAATCTGCCCCCGAAAAACCAACGGTTCTTTTAGCAATGCTATCTAAGTGTACGTTTTTAGATAAAACTTTATTTCTTGCGTGAACCTTTAATATGTCTTCCCTTGCCTTTGCATCAGGTAAAGCAACCGTAACTTGTCTATCAAACCTACCAGGTCTTAATAAAGCAGGGTCCAAAACATCTGGTCTATTAGTTGCAGCAATAATTATTATTCCCTCATTTGCACCAAAACCATCCATTTCAGTTAATAACTGGTTAAGGGTTTGCTCTCTTTCGTCATGACCACCACCAATACCAGTTCCACGTTGACGCCCAACCGCGTCTATTTCATCAATAAAAATTAAACATGGAGCGTTTTGCTTAGCTTGCTTGAACATATCCCTTACCCTTGATGCACCAACACCAACGTATAATTCCACGAAATCAGAACCTGATATGAAATAAAATGGTGCGTTAGCTTCTCCCGCTACCGCCTTTGCAAGTAAAGTTTTACCTGTTCCTGGAGGGCCTACTAAAAGTACTCCTTTAGGAATTCTTGCTCCTAGTTTTTGGAATTTTTTAGGCGACTTTAAAAAGTCTATTAACTCTTGTAATTCCTCTTTTTCTTCTGGCAAGCCGGCAACGTCCTTAAACGTTATTTTTCCGTTATCAGGATTTAATTTTGCCTTACTACGCCCAAAATCCATTGATCCTTTTTGACTATTAAGTTGTTTTGTAAAAAACCAAAACGCAACACCAATTAATAATAAATACGGAGCAACGTTTAACAAAAATACGTACCACGTACTTGCAGAAGGATCAGATTTAGAAACTATTTTAAAATCTTTTTCCTCACTCGCTGCAACTATCTTATTAATAACGGTATCAGATAATGGCGTTTTTACGCTAAACGTTTCCCCCTCCTTAGCATCTTTTAACTTACCGGTAATTTGGTAAGTATATGCTGAAGTAGAAGGAGTAATAACGACTTCTTCAACGTTATTATTAGATAAAGCTTTATTAAATTCGTTATAAGTTAATTCCTTGTTAGTACCACTAGTCATACTATAAAAGAATAGTATAGATAAACCAATAACTAGTAATAAAACATAAGGAAACATTCCCTTTTTCATATTCTGATTACTTTGTATTGTCATTTTTTTCCTCCTTGTAATACTTTAATATTATATCATAATTCCCGGTTTTTGACTTATCATATTTAGATTTCTTAAGTCCTGGAAGCCAAATTATATTGTCATTACCATCCGTCAAAACAGGATAACTATTTCTTAATTCTTTAGGCACCTTTTCATTAATAAAAATATCATGTATTTTTTTTGAACCATTAAGACCCAAAACCTCTATTTTATCCCCATCACGGACGTTTCTAACGACTAAAGGAAAGACTAAATCTTTCTTGTTAAAAGCCGTAACATAATTTGTTGTATTTTCTAATTTATCTATTGTTTCAATTACGTAATTATTAGGTAAATTAATGAGTTTATCCAAAATAACGCAATAATCATTATATACGTATGAATTATCGAAATATATCTTATTATAAGACTTAACTAGCTTTTTTTTATTTGGCAAGCAAATAAAACCATTTGGTTTACTACTTTTAATAAGTCTAAGCACTGCCTCAATATGATGGTTATTTATTTCACTTACGTGTAAATCATAGTAATTTAATAAATATTTCATTATTATTCTTTTTTTTATTAAATCATCTTTTAACATTATTTCTTTGCAATCAATAATGTTTTTAGTTACGACGTTTTTATATTCGTTATCAATAATTCTTTTTATGTAATTTTCATATTCTAATAATACTGTGGAAAACTTCAAAAACTTCTTATGAACATTCTTATTTTCTTTTTTTAACTGTGGTAAAATATACTTTCTATACCTATTTCTAGTATAATCATCATTAAAATTAGAGTTATCCACAGCATATTTTATATTATTCAATTCACAATAACATAAAATATCATTCTTAGTTACATAAAGAAACGGTCTAATAAGTTTATAATTTGATCGTTCGCTGATTAAAGGAATTCCCGCATAGCCACTCATTGTAGAACCCCTTACAAGCCTCATTAAAACGGTTTCAACAAGATCATCACCATGATGGGCGGTAAATAAATACTTAGCATCGTACTTTTTCATAACTTCATCAAAAAATACGTATCTTTTATTTCTAGCTTCGCCTTCAGTAAACTTATTATTAGTATAATTTTCAATTTTCATATACTCAAAAACTATGTTGTTGTCTTCACACGTTTTTTTTAAAAGAACAAACTCATTATCACTTTCTTTTCTATGGTTATGATGAACGTGTGCACAGACAATTTTATTTTTAAAAAATATTTTTTTTATTACGTTTAACAAAGTCATGGAGTCCGGACCATACGACACCGCCACAACTAAAGTATCAGAATTAATAATATTTAAACTTTTTAAAAATTCATATACTGATTCCATAAAATCACCTTAAAGTATATTTTAACATAAATTTTAAAAAACACCATAATTATTATGGTGTTTTAATAATTTTTAACCTATTATAATGCTTTCATTTCGCCTGTATCATCAATATATGTTACAGCTATTTTTAAACTAGAGTTTTTAATGCATTTAGAAGCTTTTAATATATCATCAAACGTATCATTTAATGAAAAATAATACGTGGTCTTAGGATCAACTTCTTTTGGCTTTCTAGGCTTAAATAAAAAATAATTTCCTAACAATAAATACGCTTTACTAAAAGTAACTTTATCATAGTAATATAATACACCATCATTCTTCCCTATTTGATAAAAAAAATTTTCTTTATCTGAAATACTGCATAAATTTATTAAGACTTCATTACCAGCATGAAGTTTTGATATGTTGCAAATGAAATTATTGCTTGATATCGTAATATCAAAATACTTTTTTTTATAACATATTTCTAACTTGGGTTTAACATCGTTATATTTTAAACTTAATTCTTCTTTATTTTTTTCATATGTATCAAAACATTTAAAAAAATTGGTTTTAGAATAAAGGTATTTTATTAATCTAACAATAAAGTAAAATTGATCTTCTGATACGCCATAATTGTAAATACATTTTAAAATATCATTCATGCACAACTTACATTTATTTAACATGATTTTTTTCACCTGATTTCATGTCATAATTTAAGTCTAAATACAAACGTTCAACTTTTTTACCCTTGATCTCACCATCAACAAACTTAAATGAGCCTTGAGTCAATCTTGCTAATGGTTCGTTATCACACCAGTTAGTTAAATAACTTCCGTATAACAAATTAAACGAACTTGGAATTTTAAGCTTATCTAAAGAAACGGAAGAAATTATAATTGGTAATTTTTCGATTTCATCACCTAATGATCCGTCTGCGTTTTCTATAAACTTTTTTGAAACTGCAAAATACACTTCTGGGTTTTGTTCAATAATTTGATCACAAAGTAAAGCAATTTTATTATCATACGTTTTTTTAGTATATCTCTTTCTTTTTTTATACATACTACCACCCCAAATTAATGTTCAATATAGTATACCAAAAAAGAAAGTTTGTCAACAAAAAAAGAAGCTTTATAGGCTTCTTTAATCAGTTAATTGATCCTCTAATACATCAAGTGCATCTGTCTCAACTTGTTCACTTTCTAACGAATATTTAACGTTTGAATAATACTTAGACCCCGTTCCTGCTGGTATTAATTTACCAATTATAACGTTTTCTTTCAAACCAGTTAAATGGTCAACTTTACCTTTTATAGCGGCATCAGTTAATATTCTAGTAGTTTCCTGGAATGATGCTGCAGATAAGAATGAATCAGTTTCAAGTGATGCTTTAGTAATACCAAGCATAATAGGACGACCTGTTGCTGGTTTTTTACCTTGAATAATAGCTTCCTTATTAATTCTAGTAAATTCGTGCATTGATACTAACTTACCAGATACTAATTCAGTTTCACCACCATCAATGATTTTTATACGAGCAATCATTCTACGAGCAAGTATTTCAATGTGTTTATCAGAAACGTCAACACCTTGAGATTTATAAACTTTTTGTACTTCTGATAAAATATAATTTTGAGCAGTAATAGGGTCAGTAACAGCAAGTAACTCCTTAGGGTTTATTGAACCAACGTTAAGTTTGTCTCCTGCTTTAACTTCTTGACCAAGTTCAACACAAAGTTTAACTCCGTAATTAGTTGTATGTTCCCTTGACTCAACGTCATTTGTAATTTCTATTTTATATTTTCCGTTTAAGTCTTCTATTTTAGTAATCTTACCATTTATTTCAGCAATTGTTGATTTAGCTTTTGGAATTCTAGCTTCAAACAACTCTTGAACACGAGGTAAACCTTGTGTTATATCTTCACCTGAAGCGATTCCACCAGTATGGAACGTACGCATTGTAAGCTGAGTTCCTGGTTCACCGATTGATTGGGCTGCCATAATACCAACAGCTTCACCAATTTCTACAACGTTACCAGTAGCTAAGTTAGTACCATAACAATGCCTACATACACCATTTTCAGTTTTACAAGTTAAAGTTGTTCTTATTTCAACTTCCTTAATACCTGCTTTATCTATTTTATCAGCTATAGGTTCAGTAATTAATTGATTTTTATCAATGATTACTTCTTTTGTTTCAGGGTTAATAACTTTCTTGTTAGTATAACGTCCAACGATACGTTCGTGTAAAGTTTCTATAACTGTTCCTGCGTTTTCATCTATGAATGCAGATACGGTTACACCTTGGATTGTTCCACAATCTTCTTCTTTTACAATCACATCTTGTACAACGTCTACTAAACGTCTTGTTAAATAACCAGAATCTGCTGTTTTAAGAGCGGTATCAGCGTTACCTTTACGAGCACCATGCGTAGAGATAAAGAATTCAGAAACTGATAAACCATCTATAAATGAAGATGTAACTGGGATTTCAACCGCTTCACCATTGGGTTTAGCAAGTAATCCACGCATACCAGCTAATTGGGTAAACTGAGAAATATTACCACGTGCTTTTGAATTTATCATCATCATTATTGGATTATCAGATGGAGCTTCTACCTTTGCCTTTAATTCGGCTTGTACTTTGTTGGTAGCTTCATTCCAAACAGCACATACTTTTTCATAACGTTCTCTATCAGTTATTAGACCACGCTTATATTGTTTGTTTATAGTATCAACTACCTTTTGTGATTCCTCAACAATTTCATGTTTATGCTCACTTGTTTCAACGTCAGCTATAGATATTGAAATTCCAGATAAAGTAGAATATTTAAATCCTAAGTCCTTTAAACGATCTAGCATTATTGAAGTTTCAGTAGTTTTATACCTTTTAAATATTTGAGCAATGATACTTTTTAAAGCTCCTTGTGGGAACGGCTTTACTAAATCCATGCTCTTAATAGCTTCTGGTATATTTGTTCCTCTTTTTAAGAAGAATTTCATAGGTGTTAAATTTTCAAAATTATCATCAGTTGGTTCATTTATATATTGGAAACCATCTGGTAATACTTCGTTAAAGATTAACTTACCAACGGTAGTAACTAAATACATTTCCTTTTGTTCGTCAGTAAACATCTTATATTTTAAAGATCTTGCTGGTAAAGCTATTCTAGCATGAAGAGTTAATTCTCTTCTTTCATAAGCCTCTATTGCTTCGTTAGGATCTTTAAATATTCTTCCTTCACCTTCAATACCAGCTTTTTCCATTGTGATATAGTAATTACCTAATACCATATCTTGTGATGGAGTAACAATAGGTTTACCATCTTTTGGAGATAAAATGTTATTAGCACCAAGCATTAATATTCTAGCTTCTGCTTGCGCTGCATCAGATAAAGGTACGTGAACCGCCATTTGGTCACCATCAAAGTCAGCGTTAAACGCAGCACAAACTAATGGATGTAACCTAATTGCTTTACCACTAACTAACTTAGGTTCAAAAGCTTGAATACCTAGTCTGTGAAGTGTAGGAGCACGGTTTAACATAACTGGATGTTCTTTTATTACGTCTTCAACAACATCCCATACCCTTTCATCTTGATTATCTATTAATTTTTTTGCAGACTTAATATTATGAACTATATCTCTTTCTACTAATCCATGAATAACATGTGGTTTAAATAGTTCCAAAGCCATTTCTTTTGGTATACCACATTGATACATTTTAAGAGTTGGTCCAACAGCGATAACACTACGTCCTGAATAGTCAACACGTTTACCAAGCAAATTTTGACGGAAACGTCCTTGTTTACCCTTTAACATGCTTGAAATTGACTTTAATGGTCTGTTTGATGGTCCAGTTACGTTTCTACCACGTCTTCCGTTATCAAACAACGCATCAACCGCTTCTTGAAGCATTCTTTTTTCATTTTGAACGATTATCGAAGGAGCATTTAATTCAAGTAATTTCTTTAAACGGTTATTACGGTTTATTACACGTCTATATAAATCATTTAAATCACTCGTTGCAAAACGTCCTCCATCCAACTGAATCATCGGTCTTAATTCAGGTGGAATAACAGGAAGTGCTGTTAAAATCATCCACTCTGGTTTATTACCAGATTTATCAAAAGAATCTAATATATCTAATCTTTTTAATAGACGAGTTCTTTTTTGCTCTTGAGCACCCTCTAACTCTTCTTCTATTTTTCTTATTTCTTCTTTTACATCTATTTCCTTAAGTAATTTTAAAATAGCTTCAGCACCCATACCAACTTCAAAAGTATTACCATATTTTTCATAATAAGCACGATATTCTTTATCTGATAAGGTTTGTTTCTTTTCTAAAGGTGCACTACCTGGATTTATAACAACGTATGATACGAAATACAATACCTCTTCTAAATCCCTTGGAGACATGTCAAGTACCAGTCCCATACGTGATGGTACACCCTTAAAAAACCAAATGTGCGATACTGGAGTAGCAAGCTCAATGTGACCCATACGTTCACGACGAACTTTAGCTTTAGTTACCTCTACTCCACATCTATCACAAATTATGTTTTTATATCTTAATCTTTTATACTTACCGCATGAACATTCATAGTCCTTGGTTGGTCCGAAGATTTTTTCACAAAATAATCCATCTCTTTCAGGCTTTAACGTACGATAATTTATGGTTTCTGGTTTTTTAACCTCACCATGAGACCACTCACGAATTTGTTCAGGGGAAGCTATAGATATCTTTATTCCATCAAATCTATTTGCATCTAACATTATTTTTCATCCCCTTCCATTAAAGCATCATCGAGCTCATCTAATTCATCTTCAATTTCAGCTTCATAATCATCTTGTTCTTCTTCACTTATTTCATCTGATTCCTCTAGTGCCTCTTCCTTTGTGATAACACTTGTTGTTTCTTTTGGTTTTACCATTGATACGTTATCTATTTCTTCAATTGATAAAGGTGACACTTCGTTTTCTTCTTCTTCCTCTAAAGTTTTTACATCAACTTCTTTTCCGTCCTCAGTAATCATTGCAATGTTTAATCCCAATGCTTGGAATTCCTTAACAAGAACACGGAAGCTTTCTGGAACACCAGCTTGATTAATTGGTTTACCTTTAACTATTGATTCGTATACCTTTACACGTCCTACAACGTCATCAGATTTTACGGTTAATATTTCTTGAAGTACGTGAGCAGCACCATACGCATAAAGTGCCCAAACTTCCATTTCACCAAACCTTTGTCCACCAAATTGAGCTTTACCACCCAAAGGTTGCTGAGTAACCAATGAATATGGTCCAGTTGCACGAGCATGTAACTTATCATCAACCATGTGGTCAAGTTTAATCATGTACATAACACCAACCGCAACTCGGTTATCAAATGGTTCACCAGTTTTACCATTATATAAAATGGTTTTTCCATCCGGATCCATTCCAGCTTCAGCCATCATCTCTTGAATATCTTCCCAAGTTGCACCATCAAATACTGGTGTTGATGTATAAACGCCAAGTTTTTTAGCAGCCATACCTAAGTGCATTTCAAGAATTTGACCTGGGTTCATACGAGAAGGAACACCAAGTGGGTTAAGCAAAATATCTACTGGAGTACCATCTGGTAGATATGGCATGTCCTCTTGTGGTGCAACAAGTGAAATAACACCCTTGTTACCGTGACGACCAGCCATCTTGTCACCAACTTGAATTTTACGTTTTTGAACTATATATACACGAATTTCTTTACTTACTCCGCTAGGAAGTTCATCTGAATCTTTCTTAGTATATATTTTTATATCATGAACGATTCCTGCACCACCATGTGGAACACGTAATGAAGTATCCCTTACTTCACGAGTTTTTTCACCAAAAATCGCGTGTAATAATTTTTCTTCTGATGTAAGCTCTACCATGCCTTTTGGAGTTACTTTACCTACAAGAATATCCCCTTCTTTTACTTCTGTACCAATTCTTATAATACCATTAGCATCCAAATTCTTACGCGCCTCTTCACTTACGTTTGGAATGTCACGAGTGATTTCTTCAGGCCCTAACTTCGTATCACGGCATTGTATTTCATAATCTTCAATGTATATTGATGTTAATACGTCATCTTTTACCATTCTTTCGTTTAGTATAACAGCATCCTCATAGTTATAACCATTATATGTCATAAATGCTACAACTAAGTTCTTACCTAACGCAACTTCACCTTTATCCGTTGAAGGTCCATCCGCTATTATCTGACCACGGCTTACTTTATCACCAACACGGACAATTGGTCTTTGATGATAACAAGTTCCTGCGTTTGATCCCTCGAAATTTTTAAGAATATAAATATCTTTTGCTTTAGTTGTTTTAACTACTATTTTCTTTCCATCAACGTATTCCACAACACCATCTGCCTTAGCGGTTATTGCAACTCCGCTATCTTTTGCAGCTTGAGCTTCAACGCCAGTAGCAACAAGTGGTGCTTCTGGTTTTAAAAGTGGAAGTGCTTGACGTTGCATGTTTGAACCCATAAGTGCACGGTGAGCATCATCATGATCCAAGAAAGGTATGCAACTTGTCGTTACAGACACTATTTGTTGTGGGGCAACGTCTATATAATCAATCTCACTTGGTTTTGCAAGTATGTTTTCACCGTTTTGACGTGCTGGGCAATGTTCTTGGATAATTGTATTACCGTCCATTTCAACCTTAGCTTGAGATATTATGTGTCCGTTTTCCTCATCTGCGGTTAAATAATCAATTTGATCTAGTAGTTTACCATCTTTAACCCGTCTATAAGGTGTCATTATAAATCCATAATCATTAACTTTTGCGTAATTTGCTAATGATGTAATAAGACCTATGTTTGCGCCTTCTGGAGATTCAATAGGACAAATCCTACCATAGTGTGATACGTTAACGTCACGCACTTCCATAGCTGCTCTATCCCTTGATAAACCACCAGGACCTAAAGCTGATAAACGTCTTTTATTGTTTAACTCTGATAATGGGTTTATTTGATCCATAAATTGTGATAATGGACTTGAACCAAAAAATTCCTTAATAACAGCCGTTATTGGCCTTATGTTTATTAAAGTCTTAGGTGTAGCAGTTTCTACATCTAAAGTTGTCATTCTTTCACGAATAACCCTTTCCATTCTTGCAACACCAACTCTAAATTGATTTTGCAATAATTCTCCTACTTGTTTTAAACGTCTGTTAGACAAATGATCTATTTCATCAATTGATCCTACGTTTTGCAAAAGATTTAAATAGTATGAAACAGATGCATAAATATCAGATATAGTAAGAGTTTTTACATCAATAGACTGATCGTTACCTACTACCTTTATGATTTTATCAGGTTCAACCGGTGAATAAATACTTACAATTTGAACCATTGTATGATCATCAAGTTCTTTATCCATCGTAGCATCAACCAAACCATAACCATTTTCCAATATTGGCTTAAAGGTCTCCATAACATCTTTGGTTAACTTTGTACCAGATTTTATAACTACTTGATCATCAACTATAACATCTTGTGCAATGGTTTGGTTTAATAGCCTATCACAAACATTAAGCTTTTTATTAAATTTATAACGCCCAACTTTTGCTAAATCATATCTGAAATTATCAAAAAATCTAGTTATTAATTGGTTTTTAGCACTATCTAATGTTGCTGGTTCACCAGGCTTTAATTTTTCATACATTTCAAGTAAGGCTTCATCAGTATTTTTAGTAGAATCCTTAGCTAGTGTATTTATTAAATATTCGTCTTGACCGAATAATTTTAATATATCCTCATCGCTTGAAAGACCAAAAGCACGTAAGAACGCAGTAATAACAACTTTACGATTTCTATCTATTCTTACGTCAACAACATCCTTGCTATTTAGCTTATATTCAAGCCAAGTACCTCTTGTAGGTATGATTTGGGAAGATATGATTGAACGTCCATTTTTGTCGATTTCTCTACCATAATAAACGCTTGGTGAACGCACTAACTGAGATACTATAACACGTTCTGAACCATTAAATATAAATGAACCAGAGTCAGTCATTAAAGGCATATCGCCCAAGAATATTTCTTGTTCTTTAACTTCCCCTGTTTCGTTATTAAACAAACGAGTCTGAACCTTTAAAGGGGCAGCATATGTTGTTTTCTTCTCCTTGCACTCCTTTATGGTATGTCTTGTTTCATCAAAAGAATATTCACCAAATTCTAAAGATAATGTTCCAGAGAAATTTTCTACTGGGCTTATTTCCTCCAACACTTCTTTTATTCCTTCTTGAATAAACCAATTATAAGACTTAGTTTGAATTTCTAATAAATCACTTAGTTCTAATGAATTATTAACTCTTGAAAAGTCTCTTCTTTCACGGTATTCGTTTACTTTCTTTATTTTATAAGCCACGCAATTCCACCCCTAAACTATAAAATTTTTAAAGAACATGTCTAAAATTAAAGACACAGTACCAATTTAAAATATTACAAGAAAATGCCAGTATTGTCAATACATTTTACAAAAAAACGCAAATATTTTATTTATTTGCGTTTGTTTTAGCAGTTATTATGTAATAACCCTTTTTTTTAGTTATTACTTTTACATCAGAATATATTTGTATCATATCTTTAATTAATGATTCAGCGCCTTGTTTTTTTCTTACTACTATCCATAACTCACCTTGTTTTTTTAAATAATCATGGGCATTCATTACTATTTCATATAATTTTTCTTTTCCTACTCTAATAGGTGGATTAGAAATTATATAATCATACTTATTATCTATATTTTCATAAGCGTCTGACTCAAATACATTTGATTTTAAATTTTGTCCTTTTGAAGCCATTTTAGCTAAATGAAGTGCTCTTTTATTAACGTCAGTCATATCCACTAAAAAGCCTAATTTAGCCGAATATATGCCAATAGGTCCACAACCACAACCAATATCTAAAACATTCTTCCCCTGTGGATTACTTTTATATTCAAAAGTTTTCAACAGTAATTCAGTTCCAAAATTCAATTTCCCTTTAGAAAATACACCATTATCAGTATAAAAGAAAAAATCAACGTTATTAATACTACAATCAACCCTTTTTATTTCAGAAACCAAATTTTCATTATTAGTAAAATAGTGTTCCATTTTCATCACCAAGTTTATTATAACAAAAAAGAGCTACTATTTGTAGCTCTTTAAGTACTTATTTAAACTAAACAAGTTCAACTGTTGCGCCAGCTTCTTCTAACTTAGCCTTAATGTCGTTAGCTTCTTCCATTGGAACGTTTTCCTTAACGTTTCCACCTTCATCTGCTAATTTTTTAGCTTCCATTAATCCTAAACCAGCTATTTCTTTAATTACCTTAATTACTTGGATTTTTGTTGCTCCTGCATCCTTTAATACTACTGTTGCAGAAGTTTTTTCTTCAGCTGCTGCTGCAGCTGCTGGAGCTGCTGCTACTGCTACAGCACTTGGATCAACACCAAACTCTTCTTTCATTGCATCTACTAATTCTTTTACTTCTAGAATTTTCATTTCCTTTATTGCATCAATAATTTCTTGTGTACTTAATTTTGCCATTTTATTTTCCTCCTATTTAATTATTTTTCTTCTAGATTTTGACTATGTAAGTCAAGACATATTGCAACGTTCTTAACATGTTCCATTAAGCCTGCTGCAAACATAGTAAGCAATCCATCCCTTGATGGAATAGTTGCTAATTTCTTTAATTCTTCCAATGATGTTTCTTTACCATCAATGTATCCACCCTTTAACTCTAAGGCTGGGTGATCTTTTGCGAAATCAGCTAAAACTTTAATTGGTGCAATAGCATCACTAGATGTTGCTATTGCAGATGGACCTTCTAAACAATCGTCTAATTTTATAGACAATTTATCAAAAGCTCTTTTTGTTAAAGTATTTTTATATACTTTATAAGAAGATTCTGATTCACGCAACTTACGACGAAGACTAACTATTTCTTCATCGGTTAAACCACGATAATCAAATAAAACAACACTATTAGCGTTTTTAACACGCTCTGCTATTTCATTAACTATCTCTTCTTTTTTTGCAATGATTGCTTGATTTGCCATGTTTGTCCCTCCTTCTTTAGTAATAAGTACCTTAAAAAGGTCTTCACCAAGACATGAAGACCCTAAAATCATAATATGAATTTATTGCCCTCGGTAGGAATAAGTTACGCATATATGCTCCTACTGTCTTTGGTACTATATAACCCTGTTTAAAACAGTGATTACAAACATTTTAAATTATTTTTTATTATTTGTCAAATGAACTTAAATCAACCTTAACTCCAGGCCCCATAGTTGATGCTAACGATACGTTTTTCAAATAAATACCTTTAGCAGCCTGTGGCTTAGATTTGATTATTACGTCCATAAACGCATTAACATTATCTACTAGTTTATTATCATCAAACGAAACTTTTCCAACAACTGCATGAACGTTTGCATAAGAATCAGTTCGATACTCAACACGACCTTTTTTTACGTCTTCAACAGCCTTTTTTGTATCCATGGTAACCGTTCCGGTTTTAGGATTAGGCATTAAACCTTTAGGTCCTAAAATTTTACCTAATTTACCTAATAAAGGCATCATTTCTGGTGTTGCTATAATAACATCAAAATCAAACCAGTTTTCCTTTTCGATTTTGTTGATCATATCAACATCACCAACGTAATCTGCTCCTGCTTCAGTTGCCGCTTTAGCTGCATCACCTTTAGCTAAAACTAAAACTTTTTTAGTTTTACCCGTTCCGTGAGGTAATACAATAGCGCCTCTTAATTGTTGGTCATTTTTCTTGGTATCCAAATTTAATCTAACTGCTATTTCAACAGTTCCATCAAATTTAGAAATTGAAGTTTCTTTTACTAATTTTACAGCATCTTCAAGAGAATAAAGTTTACCTTTTTCTATCTTGTTTAACGCTTCTTCATACTTCTTGCTTTTTTTCTTCATTTTCTTACCTCCTTGTGGTATATAGCGGATTTTCCTCCCACATAGATAAATCTATATGACTCTATTTTATATTAATCTTTAATTTCGATACCCATATTTTTAGCAGTACCAGCAACTATTTTCATAGCTTCTTCTACGGTGTATGCGTTTAAATCAGGTAACTTAATTTCTGCAATCTCTTTTAATTGTGCAGAAGTAATACTTCCGACAACTTCAGCTGAACCTTTTGCTGATCCAGACTTAACCTTAGCAACTTTCTTTAGTAAAAATGCAGTTGGTGGAGTTAAGAACCTAAGTTCAAAACTTCTATCATCGTAAACTGATATCTCAACTGGAACAATGTCCCCCATCTTATCTTTAGTTGCATCATTATATTTTACACAAAATTCACCAGAATTAACTCCTAATGGTCCAAGAGCTGTACCTACTGGTGGAGCAGGTGTAGCTTTACCTGCTGGTAATTGTAACTTTAATTTTCTTACTAATTCCTTTGCCACGAAAAACACCTCCTATAATAATTTTTTCGCGAGTGGTCAAATAGCTTTTCAAATCCGCGCCTTCCACTAATTTTCTTTCATCATCTATATATAAAATATAGCTGCGCATATAATTTTATCACAGCACATATGATAAAAGCAATACTTTTTTACTTTTATTCCTTTGTAAATTGGGTAAGCTCTAACTCTACGTTAGTTTCCTGCCCAAATAAATCGATTAGAACGTTAGCTTTGCCATTATCTAAGTCAATATCAGTGATTTGACCAGCCAACATTTTAAATGGCCCATCAGTTATCTTAACTTTATCTCCAACTTCGTAGTTAACAACAACGTTATCCTTGTCTAAACCTATTTCTTTAAATATTCTTTCAACTTCTTCATCATATAATGGTACTGGTTTTGCACCCTTTCCTGAAGATCCTAAAAAACCTGTTACACCTGGAGTATTACGAACGTTATACCAAGATTCATCTGACATAATCATTTGTACTAATACATAACCAGGAAATAATTTTTTTATTTTTTCTTTCCTTTTTCCGTCTTTTATTTCCACTTCTTTTCTTTCAGGCACAATTACCCTAAAGATATTATCCTGCATATCCATGGAGTTAATTTTCATGTCTAGTTTTTCTTTTACCTTTGCTTCATGCCCTGAATAAGTGTTAACGACATACCATTTTTTTTGTTCTTCCATATTGTCTTTCATATTAATTAAATAGCTCCTTTACATATGATAATAGTGCAATGATTAAATCGGTTCCAACAAAAAATAAGCATATAAATATCATAAATACCAATGTTACAACCGAATACTTAAACAAGTTTTTCTTTGATGTCCAAATAACTTTTTTAGCTTCTTTTTTTACGTCCAAAAAGAAATTCTTTATAACCTCAAATGGTTTTCTTACCTTTTTTGTCTTTGACATTACAACGTTCCTTTCCTTCTTATTATTTCAAAATAAAAAACACTTACGTGCTTACTAATTAAATAGTAGCACAAACATTTAAATTAGTCAATTTATTTCTTTTAATATGTTTCGTAATTTAATTCTTATCCTAAATAAAGCACTTTCAATGGATTTAACTGTCTTACCCAGGTTCTTTGATATTTCTTCATAATTAAATCCATAAATTCGAAGTTCATATACCTGTTTTTCAAACGCCGTTAACTCTTCTTTAGTTCTTTTGTTAAAATATTCCATGTTTTCTTTGCTAACCAAAAGATCTTCTATGCCTTCACCATTATTATAAACAACGTTATCAAAACCATTCTTATCATCTTCATTATGATAATCAATTGAGTATGATTCATTTAATATACTATGCTTTTTTCTGTTTGCCATCTTAACAGCAGTTATTATTTTTCTTTTTATGCAAATAAAAGCAAAAGTAGAAAACTTTATATCCTTTTGATCTTTATAACCTTTAATTGCGGAATCAAGTCCAATTAAACCCTCTTGATACAAATCGTTGTAGTCCAAACCTTTTCCTTCAACTAATGGCGAATATTTTTTTGCATAATAATCAACAACTGATTCATATTTTTTAAATATTGTCTCACTAGCTTCTTCGTTATTTTCTGAAATCATATACAGTAATTCATAATCATCTTCATACTGTTTTTGCATTAATTTCCCCCCTATTTGCGTTGTCTTACCACTTCATATATCATTATTCCTGCCGCAACCGAAGCATTCAAACTATTTATTTTTCCATACATTGGAATACGTGCAATAAAATCACAATTTTTTTTAACAAGGTTGCTCATTCCAAAACCTTCACTACCAATCACCAAAGCTATAGGAACTTTGTAATCTATGCTATCATACGCAACACTATTTTCCATATCAGTGCCAACAATCCATACGTTTTTTTTCTTTAGTTTTTTTATCGTGTTATTTAGATTAGTAACTTCTACTATTTTTACGTTATCAAGAGCTCCAACACTGGTTTTCATAACCGTAGAATTAACTTTCACACTTCTATCTTTTGGAATTATAATATAATCAACTCCCGCAGCTTCTGACGTTCGTATTATTGCTCCAAAATTATGAGGATCTTCTACGTGATCAAGTATTATGATAAAAGGTTTTAAGGGTAAGTTATTAAACATTTCTGTTTCGCTCAAATATTTAAAGTCGGAAATTTCTAAAACAATTCCTTGATGATTTCCGGTTGCAATTTTATTAAGACCATTTTTATCCAAATAATTTATATTTACCCCCAAAGATAATAGTTCACTTTCTAAAGCTGAGTCTACCATTCCTTTATATAAATAAGCTTTTTTTATTTTTCTTTGATTCTTTATTAGTTCTTTTGCAACGTTTTTTCCATATACATACATTTTAATCACCTAAAATTTCTTTCATAATTAAATTTATTCTTTCATAATTATTTTGTAAATATAGCATGCCAAACAAAGCCTCTAGTGCCGTTGCCTTTTTATAAGTTTTTATATCCGTATGCTTTGGTTTGGAATTTGGTTTATAATTTCTAGCTCTGTTTATTGTATAAAGCTCCACATCATTAAATACGTTTTTTTTCATTAATTCCTCTAAAATCCTTGCTTGAGAAACAGCACTAACGTAGTTTACAGACTCTTTATCCAAATTATTTACGTGTGAAATATTTTTTGTAATTAAATAGTTTCTTACCTGTAATTCATAAACAGCATCACCTAAATATGCTAAAATTCCCGCATTAATCTCATTAACATTCACTTTCTTCACATCCATTAGTATTAAATCACAAGAAAACACAAAAAACAAGGAAAAACCTTGTTAATCTATTTTTAAAATTTTTTCTCCATTTTTTGAATATAAATATTTTTCTCTAGCATACCTTGCAGCATATTCAGGATTTTTTAATTTTTCTACATCATCTGATAATGTTTTTTCTTCTTCCTCTAGACTTTTTAACTGTTCCGTTAAAATCTCTTTTTCTTTGTTTTTTTCACTTATTTTAAATATATTACTAACGGATGATATTATTGATAAAGAAATAATAAACGTGCAAAAAATTGAAATTAATACGATCCTTCGACGTTCTTTATAAGTTAATTTATTTCCCATCTTATCACCCCATTATGTGTATTATACAACTTTTTTTTGTATTTTAAAAGCGATTATTGTCTTTAAAGTAAAGCAATTGACAAAATAAACCACCAAATATTAAAAAAATAATCATATAATAATTAAGACTACCATAATTAATTTTATATAATAAAAAATAAAAAATAATAACATGTATAAAGCAAAAAAAGAATTCAATTATTATTTTTAAAATCTTTTTTCTTATTTTAATCAATTTCATTAACCTTAAAGTCACGAGAAAAAACATCCCATATATAAAAGAATAAAAAATAACTTTAAACTGATTTTCTAATCCCATTATTTAAACAACCTTGTTATCATTGAATTTTCTTTTTTTGTTTTACCAGAATCAAGGTAGGTAAGCCCATCAATAATTCCTTTAATCATTATGGTTCCTTCATATGTATCAAGTTTTATTATTTCTAAATCTTTCCCCTTTACTCCTAATGGTCCTGCACTTGTTTCCAAAAGAAATTCCTCGTTATCAAAACTATCAATTTTTGTTATACCACTTATTAAAAGGTTTTGTCTCTCGTTAATGGTTATGTTATGATTCATTAATTCTACTTTATCAGTGTCTTTATTCATAAGTCCTCCTGTTAAAGTATATAAAAAAAAAAGAAAAATATGATTATATTGTAGTTATTCAGCTTTATTATAAGCTTCCTCTACAGCATCATCGATTTTTCTTCTTAATTCTGAATTTATTGGATGTACATAATCTTTATATTTTCCATCTTGCAACTTTTTATTTGGCATTGCTGCAAATATTCTCGTATTACCCTTTATAATTCTAATACCATTTACCTTTAAACAATTATCAAAAACTATTTCGGCATAACCAATCATTCTTGAATTATCCTTTTGTTCTTTTTGAACAGAAACGCTTGTTATTTCCATAAGATCACTCCTTAATTAACAAATATACCTTAATTTTACCATATTAAATAAAAAAATAGCAAATTTATTGCTATTTTTTTATTCTTTTTCTTAATATTATCGCTATTATTAATAATACTGATAATACGGAAATAATCAAAACGTAGTTTGGAACGTTTCTACCAGTAGTGATGGTTACAACTAATTCAGCTGATGCTTCACTACCATTTTTATTAATTTTTTGGTCGATCATTTCAACTAAATAATAATCACCTTTATCACTATCTTTTATGGTTACTAGAGCTTTAGAATCTTTATCTTCTATAAGTTCAAAATCTTCTGGAGCTTCCTTTTCGGAAATTCTATATTCTCCAGGAGGAAGATTAGTAATTCTAGCTATTCCTTTTTGCTCACCTTCCGGTTCACCATCAGTAGTAGTTATTATGTATGTTGCACCTTCATCAGTTTCTTTTAAATTTGTGTCATAAACGTAAGAACCTTCTCCTACTTCTTTCAATAAAACGTCTTTATAAACGTTATTTTCTTTCTTTTGTAAAGAGAATTTACCTCCAGATATGAAGTTTCCATCTTCATCCTTCTTTTGAAATTCAAGTCCAGCAAATCCATTGGTAAAAGAAACGTTTTTGTCGGAACCACATACGTTAATTGTTTTAGTTGGATTTGAAGGTAAAGTAAGACCTTCTGGGGCTTTAGTTTCGGTAATTGTATAACTACAATTTGGCAAAGTATAAACTTTAAGTTTACCTTTACATGTTTTTAACTTTGTTACCGCACCTTCAGTTTCTTTACTTGCATAATCATATACACCAGGACTTAATTCCTTGAAATACAAACTATTACCATTTTCTTTGATTTCAAATTCTGGGCCCGTATAATTATCGGTACCACAACCATCATCCAAAATTACGGAATTACCATCTTCGTCCACAGACAATTTTGTCAAATTAAATTCTTTGTTTTTATCACTAATATTAATTGAACCATAACTAGTTGAACCAGCAACATTTGACGAAGTAACAGTTACTGCATGCGGAGTAGGATCTAATTCATATCCGTCCGGAGCTTCTATTTCTTTTACATAATATGTTCCAGGTGACGGAATATTTTTATATACAGCCGTACCATCACTACCCGTTGTTATGGTACCTAATACGTTGGTACATGAACTATTAGTACACACATTAAACTTTGCGCCACTTAATGTTTTGCCATCTAATTCTGCTTTTTTATTTATCTTAATTTGATATTTAGGAGTATATACTTTTATGTATAATTCCCTGGTTGCGCCACCAAGAACAACCACGTCTTGCAAATTACTATCGATGTAAACCGTTGAATCATTATTATTCTTATTATATATTTTAATTCCAACACGTTTTGCAGCATCTTGACTAATAGGGTCACTACTTGAAATTGTTATATAATTTGAGCCGATTGAAACTTCTAATCCCGCAGAAGTTGCATTTGTTGACTTAATAACTTCCCAATATTTAAAATTAGTATCATAAATTGTTAGAGTGTATTTTTTCTTAGTAGCATCCCAAGATAAAGGTACAACGTTTTCAGAACCACCTGGTTTAAATATTTTTCCACCACTTGATTCTCCAGGCGCTTTATAAAAAGAATTTTGTATTGCACTTACAATTCGATTATATTCGTTTTTTATATCAGTTGTATTAGCTTTATTACAATTATTTTTACCATTTATAACGTTATAAAAGCTACAAGTAGGACCATACTCTGGCCATTCGTGGTTAAAACTTTTTCTTTCTCCTACAACAACTTCCCAAATCATCCCTTGAGCCGCAAATATTTTATACGTGTTACTTAATTTACTTGTTTGATATCTTTTTGCTATATCTTTTGCAATATTTGACCAGTTAGGATTATTATAAGTACCTTCAGCAATGTTACCCTCGTTTTGTGCAAATGTTAAAATATATGATATTAACTTTCTTCTATCGTTATCAGTACCAGTATCATTTGCCACGAACTGCCAACTTCCAGTGTCTTTAGTAAAGTAACCACCGGTATATGAACTTAATGATTTACCATTGCTTGATATATATCCACTAGTTCCTTTTATCTCAACTCCTGGTTCTATACAATAAGCATGCCTTCCGTTAATTGTATAAATTCCGGTATTCAAAGTATGAGTTCCTGTTGAACCATTTTTTATTTTATTCATGGTAAAGTAAATTTCGTTGTAAGGTTTTGGATAAATTGCTCTAGTTCTAACTTTTTCAGCACCTAAGACATTATTAGTAAAACCAAAGAAGGTTATTAACATTACGAAAATTAAGCTTAAATTTTTTATTAATTTATTACTCATTATTATCACCTTCTTCGCTCTTACTTCCACCTACAACTAAGATTTGTAAATCATCATCTTCTACTTCAGCATAATTTACAAAAGAACCTGCTTCTTTTCTTACAATATCAAACGCAACCGTAAGATACTTTTTCTCACCAGCTTGTACTAATTCATCAAATAAAGAATCGTTTTCTAAATAACCATAATCAGTCATCACCCAACCGGCGTTTTCTTCATAATCAGGATTAAACTCCATACCATCTGGAACATAATCTTTAACAGCATATATGTAACCTGGATAATATCCTGTATTTTCTAATTCTATTGTATACACAACTTTTATACTTAAATTACTAATATCTTTTACATCTAATTTAGCTAAAGTTGCATTACCATATTCTTTTATTGTTGAAACACCTAAATTATTGGTTGTTATAGCTCGCGTAACATATTTTCTTAATTTTACCGTATAGACTTTTCTTAGTGCCAATCCTAAGTTAATGTTTCTAACCGTCCTAGTATTGTCGGTTATTTCTATGTTTTCGGTCCTAATTACGCTTATTGGTTCCTCGGCGTTTTCTTCTTCATTTTCTTCAGTTTCATCAACTTCTTTTGTTTCTTTATCGTCTTCTTCCGTCTTATCATCAAAAGTAGTAAATGATGAAGTAACTGACTTATCAAGAGTAACTTGATAAGGAGATATACCATACTTTGCGGTGTTATATTCAGCTACTACATAATAAGTTCCTGGTTCTAAATCAGTTAAACTGTACTTGCCTTTCTCATCAGACGTTGTTGTTTTTATAAGTTCATCAGTTGATGCATCATATAATTTTAAAGTTACACCAGACACTTTCTTTTCGCTATTATCCATAATACCATTTGAATCAAAGTCTTCCCAAACCGTTCCAGTTATCTGCTTACTAATTACTTCAACTTTTAATTTTTTCGAATTAATAACTTGTTTTTTTGACGCACCTTCAGTAGTAACTGGCATTATTAAGTATGAATTAACGTTATAAACGTCTCCCGTTTTGTTAGCAGTTGGCGTAATAATAATACTTTGATCATAAATTTGACCACTCTTTAAATTTATACCGTTTACTTTTATTGCGGTTACTCCCAAATAACCATCCGATTCATACTTAGAACAATCTTCCCAAGAAATCTCTTGGTCAGAAACTAATTTGTCATTATCAGCAATTAACGTTGGTAAATTGGTACTACATAAAGCTCCCGCCGGTAAATTAGAAATTGTATAAGAACCCGTATAAGAATCTTCGTTACTTACGTCATTATAAGGAAGTAATGTAACAATTTCTAGATTTTGTTTATCGGTTTTGCTATTATTATATAATTTGGTATTTACATCAAAGCTTGTTTCTTTTGAAATCGCAGTATTCTTAGTGTATAAACCGTGTGATATTATTTCGTTATTTTGATACGTTATTTTTCTAGTTGTGGTTCTTAAGCTAGCCGTTGAGGCATCCTGGATTTCAGTTGTTGATGTTGCTTGTATTAAAACACTTACCTCTTTTTCCGTTCCTGAAGGAATATTTATATCATAACTTGTTTCAAAGTATGTAGGATCAATCCATTCATTGATTTGCTTTCCTTTTAAAACATAAGTTAAAGTTTTTCCGTTTACGGTTGGAATATCATAGTTTTCATTATATACATAATTTAATCCCTCTGGTAAAGTTACCGTAATCCTAATTTCTGAAAGTTCATGGATACCAGCGACATTAGTGTTAACTTTTTCAGCTGGTAAAGTTACCGTAGGATATATAGACCAAATTGATTTATTTGTGTTTGCACCATTTATTATGATATCTTGTTCACTTCCATCAACAAATAATTTTGTTCTTGCTTTAAACGCGGTAACATTAACAGAAGCATTATTTGTATTTGTTATAGTTTTTGTCTCATACTGACCATTTTCCTGTTTTTCTTCAAAAGTTGAGGTCGATGTAAGTTTAACTTCTCCTGCGTGATTTCCAACGTTCGTTCCTACTCTAACCCTGAAATCAACTTTAGTACCAGGTTTTATATCCTCTAAAGTATAAGTTAAATATGCTAATTTTAATTTCGTATTTTTATTTAAATCATCAGATAAAGTAGCAAAAGAATCATAAACCCTTTCTGTTCCTTCATTACATTCTGCTTTCGATTCGTCCATTTCACACGCATAATACTTAACCTCAGTTAATTTATCTTTAACTTCTTCGTTTATGTAATAAGGCTCTGCACTTTGAGCATCACCATACTCAAGCATATAAAATGGTGCTGTTGGATTGAAAGCTGTCGTTGTAGCTAAACCAATTGGAACGGTAGTAGTTAACGTTTTTATGTTATCATCACCATCACTTGAATAACTAAACGTTGACCTTAAGATTGCTTCTTCACCATACGCCAAGAAGTCAGAATTAGATAATTCGGTAAGAGAGCCATCAGTATCAGTATTAAACGTTAGTTTATTTTCTTTAATACCCTTAGAATAATTTTCATTAATTACACTGTCAGATATAACATTACCTATTTTTAACTTAACAATTATGTCTGAAGTTATTCCTTCTTCACGATTTGATTTTGCAGTAACAAAGTATGACCCAAGTGCAATAAAATTATCTCCATACAGAGTCATTGAACCATCTGATTTTATTCCTTTTATCACCAAACTATATTTTGTTTGAATATTAACCGTGTTTGTTGACCTCAATACAAAACCATTTTTATCTTTTATTTCATATTTTGCAACGTAAGTTCCAGCAACATTATTGTTTATACTAGTTTCCTCTTCAGTAGTAGGATTATAATATTTTACTGAACAATTATTTTTACTTGTGCATTCTACTTCCTCATCATCTAAATATACTATCGGAGTTTTAAATGAACCGTCAGACGGAGCGTATATTGTTTTTGCGTTAAGGGTTTGGGCTTTAGTATATTTAGCATC
Source organism: uncultured Bacilli bacterium (assembly GCA_944329425.1). GTDB lineage: Bacteria > Bacillota_I > Bacilli_A > RF39 > UBA660 > Aphodocola. The sequence goes on along the minus strand of CALVIG010000003.1, from coordinate 21,862 downwards.
TACCACCTTAACTGTCCTTATTAAAGTAAATGTGTTATCCGTATTACCGGTTTCATCAGAATTTTCATCTTCTGTTGGCTCTTCAGTTCCCCCTTCTGGTAATTCTTCTTTAGAATCATCAGTTATTGTATACGTTATCTTATATTCTCCTACCTTGCTTTCATCTACGTCAGTAACAGGTTCATCATTATAAGTAATTACACTATCATAATTTAGTAAAATTTTCCCGTTTTTACTAATTCCTAATTCTTTATAAGAAACCCCACTGCCCTTTAAAATAGTCATGTTATTATTTCCTCTTAGAGCATAAACATTACCATTTACTTCTTTTGTCGTTTTAGCGCTTACTTTAACGGTCCTAAAAATAGTAGTAGAACCTGTTTGGGTGAAATATTCATAACTAACAGTATACGTTCCTTCTTTGCTAGTAATTTCAGTCTCTTTTATTTCAGAACCAGATTCATCTTTTATAATCCTTTTGCAAGAACTATCGCTATTCTTACACGTTGCCGAACCATTTTCTTTTGTAGCCACACCGTATTCGGTATAAGTATCACCAACTTCTAAACTTATTTCCTTATCTCCAATTAAGTATAAGTCTGGATTTTTATTCTCTGAAACAACTCCAGAAACACCTGCTAAAGACTTATTTAAAGATTCAACCGTACCAGAATTATAAACAGAGTATTGACTAAAATCTTGTTTATAATGTGGCATAGCATTTAATAGATTACTACTTCTATCGTACAAACCAAAATACTTTGAATTACTGTTTTCTAATTCTATTTGAGAAACGACACCATTTACTTCTTGAATTGGTTCCAAAACTAATTCCAAATTTTCATCAAAGTAAAGTCCTTCCATGCTTTGGTAACTAGATTTATCAAAACCAACTATTATTCCAAAAGGAGCATACCTACCCCCAGAATAATCGTCTGATTTATACGCTGATCCAGGCACTATCTTAGCCGTTAAATCTACTTTTTGGCTTTCAATAGTAACGGTTTTGGTTCCAAGGTCTTTAAAAGAATCACTAGTACCTTCTTTTATTTTAAAATTAGTTGTAATCTCTTTATTGTTAGGGATGTTTTTAACCTTTAGGTATAATTGTTTATTAATCGTATCTCCTACCCTTATTTGGTACATGGTAACGGTTAGAATTTTTTTGCCATCTTTTTCCGATATATCATAGTTAGCTTCTTGATCCGCAACAAACCAATCCGCATCTATACTGGCATCAAACGATGCTTCAATTATAACCTCATCTCTTACTTCGGTTTCATCTTGCGGTAAATCTGAGATGCTTAATGAATAAGACAAATCATAAACAAGCGTACTAAAACTTTTTATGCTTTTTATTTCATCATTAGATGATACACTTTTTTGAACAACACTTGCAGATACATTGACTTTTCCATTATATTCATCATTATTTGATGCATAAACCACAAGAGCAACTACGCATGACATTAAAAAAACACCAATAAACGCAGAAATGTATTTATGTTCTTTCATAAAATTAAGTAATCTTATTCTCTGAATAATAAACCAATCTTTTAGTCTTTTTTTAAAATCCGTTTTAGTCATGTTCATAGTATAGTTCCTCCATTTTAATATACACTTTAATTTAATCATAAATACGAGCAAAAAGCAATAATCACAATAAAAAAAGTTCATATATCATGAACTTATAATAACAGTATTAATTAAAATATCTGAATAGCCAAAGCTCTTTACGTCGGTATTTGTTTTAAAAGTCCATACGTTTTTATAAGTTTCAAGAACTTGCCCTTCATAAACTTCGCTTTTGTTTCTTCCTATATCTACGTAAAGCTTTATTTTTTTTCCTTTAAGGCTTTCTATTTTTCGTTTTATATCTTCAATCATTTATTCTCCTATCTTGGATAACCGGTAGTCATAACCCCCCTCGTATTTACCCCTCCTATACCATCTTTTCCGTTACTTGTTTTTTCCAAAAGAGTTAGCAAATCAACGTTTTTGTTTTTATCTGATAAACTAAGCGATAGTGCAATAATAGCAGGATCTAAAGCGTGTATGTTTATTTTTTTGGGGCTTGAAGCAAAGTTAGCCCCGGATTTTATTAGCTGCTCATAATCGGATTGACAAGCACCCGCTATCACTATTAGTTTATCATAATCCCTTTGGTATTTTCTGCAAGCCTTAACGGCGTCTGAAAAATATTTAGAATTCTTTTTAATTTCAGAATCATGCCCGGTTATTACAACTATGTCCGGGTTAATGTCTTCTAAATATTTTACGATGTTTTCTGCCATTTGGTTTTCCGGAGAAAAAACACCATAAGCTAAAACGTTAGCTTTTTTATAAAATTCTAAGCATCTGTTAAGATATTCTCGGTCTCCATCCACGTGCAAAATTTTACCAGGAATGTAAAAATAATCACTTCTCTCGAAATTTCTAATCGTTTCTAGTTTTTCATAAAACCGTTTATCATCTTCGTTATTTTTAGTTTCTACCAAAACCAAATCACTTATGTTGCTATCCGCACATAATCTAACGTTAACCCCTTTAAGATAAGCAACATCATCAGTTATTTTTTCAATTTTAAACACAACATCATTACCATGTGAAATCCTTGTTACCAAATCACCAGATTTAAACAATATCATCACCCAATAAAATATATGAAAAAAAAAACCAAAAATTCAATTATTTGGTTAATTCATTAGAAATTATAGCAAATTCTTCTATCGTTATATTCTCAGCACGATAGTTTATGTTTTTATTAAACGTTTTCATTATTTTGTCAATTTTTTCTAAATCGTAATTTTTTAGGTTGTTCTTTAACGTCTTTCTTTTAAAACAAAAAGCTTGCTTAACAATGCTAAAAAATAATTGTTCATCATCAACTTTAACTTTTTCCTTTTTTCTTTCCAACATAACAACGGCAGAATCAACGTTTGGTTTTGGATAAAAAACGTTCCTAGATACATTAAAAACCTTTTTTATATTAAAGTAATAATTCAAAAACACGGTTAACGAATTATAAGACTTTGATCCTGGCAAAGCAGAAAACCTGTCCGCAACCTCGTTTTGAACCATTACTATTATTTTATCTACGTTTACGTTTTCATCAATAAACTTAGTAATTATCGGAGTTGTTATATAATAAGGTAAATTAGCAACAACCATTAAGTTACCATACTTAAATTTTTTTAAATCTTCATTTATGTTTCTTTTTAAAAAATCATCATAAATAATCGTTACGTTCTTATCATTACACAAAATTTTAGAAAGCGGTTCCTTTAAAGAAACATCTATTTCATATCCCAAAACGTTTTTTGCTTTCTTACTTAATTTTTGTGTTAACGCGGCACCACCAACACCTATTTCTATTACCAAAGTATCTTCCTTTATATCAGCAAAGTTGATTATATTATTTAAAATATTATTATCAGTTAAAAAATTTTGCCCATATTTTTTTTTAAAAACAAAGTTATTTTTGTTTAAAACGTCTTTAATATTCATACTTAAAGCCTTTCTTTATATTAAAAAACAAATAAAGTAAATTTATTTGTTTTTTATTTTAATTTTAAAATCATTACCAAGTAACCGCTATATCTATTTGAGTAGGATTTTTCTTTGCAAAACCACCCGTATCACAAACTATCGCCATTCCTAAAGAACTTTCTATTATAGTACCCTTAGGCCTTATTTCGTAATTTGCGGCAACTATGACGTACTGTCCAAGCATTTTAACGCCATCTTCTCTAATCCAATATGGATATTCAGCTTCTGTATATCCAGCATTTCTCATAGCTCTAACTACCTTGGTCATATCCAAATTGTAATAAGTTTCTTTACCCGACGGCCCCGTTACAACACCTTTACTTTTTGTCAAAACCTCTCCTGACCAACTATAATTCGAAACAACAGATTTAACTGTAGAAGTTGTCGTAGTCGTGGTCGTAGTTGTTGTGGTGGTTGTAGTTGTTGTTATTGCAGCAACCGACGCAACATAATTATTCGGATCAAACGTCTTCTTCGTGGTAGAAACAGTTATAATATCTTTCCCACTACTAGAAAACAATATTCCCGATTTTGAAAAACCGATAAATGCTATTAAACATATGAATAAAATGAGTAAAGCATTTTTAATTTTTCTATTAAAATGTTTCACTTTTTCACCTCACACCCATTAATGGGTTCGTACTTAATATTAGCATAAATATAACTATAAGTCAAATTTTGAGCATACTGAGCGCCCCGTTACCCTTATGACTTCATCTAAATTTACTTGTTTAATATTGGCAATTTCAGTTGCTACAAGCTTAACGTTTTTTGGCGTATTAGGCTTACCTCTATATGGTTCGGGAGCTAAGTAAGGGCTGTCAGTTTCTAAAGAAAAATTATTAATATCAATTGCTTTTACTACGTCTTTAAGTGCTTTGGCGTTTTTAAAAGTAATAACGCCCCCTATTCCTAATAAAAAACCCAATTTAATGAACCTTTTTGCCATATCAACACTACCACTATAGCAATGTATTATACCCGTTAAATCAGATTCTTTTAACAAATTATACGTATCTAAAAAAGATTTTCTGCAGTGCACAATAACTGGCAAATTATTCGTTTTAGCTATTTTAAGCATGGTTTTAAACACTTTTAATTGCATTTCTTTGTTTTCGGTTGTCCAATAATAATCAAGTCCAACTTCGCCAATTGCTACAACTTTGGATTCTTTTGCAAGCTTACTAATAATATCATACGTTTCATCATTTACATCAGTTACGTTAGAAGGACCTATACCAACCGCTGCATACACATGATCATATTTATTAGCTAATTCTACCGCTTCTTTACTAGTTTTTAAATCATATCCATTTACAATTATTTTTTCTACCCCAGAATTAATACTGTCTTTTATTATTTCATCCACATTATCATATTCACTAGATAAAACATGGCAATGAGAATCAATTAACATATATATCACCAAAAAAATTATACCACATTAATGGTATAATTTTATTATTAAATATTTTATAAAAAACGCTAAAACTAGCATAAAATAAACCGCATCCTTTACAAGCCCACTTTCAAAGTAAATTAATGCTACACATGAAAGTAGTGCTAAAAAGAAAATAACTTTAACTATAAAACTTTTTTTATTGTCAGTTAACATGTTATGGTGCATATTTTTTTCTTCCTTTCATAGGATTTTTACCGCAGGCACAACGATAAAAATATATCACATAAGAAAGGCCAAGTAAACATTTATGACAATTAAATTCACAATTAGACAAAATTTTACAAATCTATTCGTTTTCAAAATACGTTTGAATAAAATCAAAAGAGAATTTAACTAAATCTTCAGTAGTTTTATCCACGTTTTTCATATATTCAAAAATCATATAACCCACAAAATCACCATTTGGGGAAATCAAAAATATATCATATGGTTTTTTTAATTGACGTTCTTTGCTCAAATAAATATTATTACCTTTATTATTAAGGTTATAATTTTCTAAAGAACCAGAAATATTTTTGAATTTTTGTTCTGGAATGGTTGAAAAAATTATTTTTTCAGTATTGGTAATGAATATATTAGCACTTATTTTTATTGCTAAATTATTTATAAAAGTATCAATAAATTCGTTATTTTTATTAATCACATTATGTTTTTTTAATAAAATAGTATCAGAATCATTTAAAAATATTTCAAGCAACTCTCCAGATTTAATATGCATATTCTTTCTTATTTCTTTTGGTATAACAATTCTACCTAGCTCATCAATTCTTCGCGTTATTCCGGTTGTTTTCATACATTTCTTCCCTTCTTTTTTAGAATGCATAAAACCGGAATTTTTATTCAATAACTTCTATCATTTTTATTAAATAATACATAAAATGTTTATCCAAATTTTTAATATCCAAAGTTATTTTTAAAACTCGATTAGTATATTCAACAGAAAAATTAGAACTAATTTTAAATAATCTTGCTAGCAAACTAGAACCATCTACTTTTGATGAAACGAAAGGAGAAAAATAAACCACTATTTGCTTTAAACCTTGTTCAACCTTAGTAACACCTTTTTTCTTAGCTAGAACTTGGAAAAGTTCCTCTAGCATGTATATTGTAATGGTTTCATCCAGCTTTCCAAACCTATCTTCTAATTCATTTTTAACCTTTATAAATTTATCATATGAGTCAATTGTGTTTATTTTTTTATGAATTTCAATTTTTAACTCTTCGCTATTTGTATACTTAGAACTGATATGCGTAGATACCTGAATAAATGGTTTTTCATCAACTAGTTCATTCATTTCTTCTGGCATTTCTTTACTGCGTAACCTTTCAACTTCCTCATTTAAAATTTTTATGTACATATCATATCCAACGGTATCTATAAAACCAGATTGTTCAGAGCCTAATATGTCTCCCGCACCTCTAATGGATAAATCACGAACCGCTAAAGCATATCCACTTCCTAGTTCAGTAAATTCTTTAATAGCATCTAGTCTTTTTTTAGCAACATCATTAAGCTCCTTATTTTTATTATACATTAAATATGCATAACCAATGTTTTTTCCTCTTCCTATTCTACCCCTTATTTGGTATAACTGGCTAAGGCCAAAACAATCAGCATCTAACACGATTAATGTATTAGCGTTTTGAATATCAATGCCTGTTTCTATTATCGTGGTACATATTAAAACATTATATTCTCCCGAAACAAAAAGTTCCATCGTTGTTTCTATTTTCTTTTTATCCATCTGACCATGGATGTAATTTATTTTTGCTTCCGGAATTAGCTTTTTAATACGAGAAACCATTTGATCTATTTTTGAAACATTATTATATAAAATAAATACTTGTCCATCTCTAGAAAGTTCTTTATATATTGCATCTTTTATTATTTGGTCATTTTCTCTTAAAACATACGTTTGAATTGGATATCTAAATGCAGGCGGCGTTTGAATTAAAGAAAGTCCCCTTATCCCTGACAAAGACATTTGTAATGTCCTGGGTATTGGTGTTGCAGAAAGAGTTAAAACATCAACCGATTTTTGAAGTTCTTTTATCCTTTCTTTGTGCGTTACTCCAAATCTTTGCTCTTCATCAACTACTAACAAACCTAAATCTTTATACACAATATCTTTACTAAGCAGTCTATGTGTACCAATTATCAAATCTATTTTACCATTCTTCAAATCCTTTAATATTTCATTTTTCTTTTTTTGAGTAACAAATCTATTTAATACTTCTATATTTACTCCAAATCCATAAAAACGTTCTTTTGCATTTTCATAGTGTTGTTTCGACAATATTGTTGTAGGGCATAAAAAACTAACTTGTTTTCCTGATCTTATTGCTTTAAATATTGATCTAAAAGCCACTTCTGTCTTCCCATATCCAACGTCTCCACATAAAAGTCTATCCATAGGATGTGGTAACTCCATATCTTTTTTTATTTCTTCAATTGCTTTTAACTGATCTGGAGTTTCCTTAAACTCAAATTTTTCTTCAAACTCATATTGATCCTTATCATCTGCTAAAAAGGAAAATCCTGGCAATAACTTTCTTTTTGCAGAAACTTCTAATAATTTTTTTGCAATATCCTTTACCTTTGATTTTACCTTAGCCTTTTGTTTAACCCATTCGGTTCCACCTAATTTATTTAATTTTGGAACAACACCTTCTTTTGATGAAAATTTAGAAATGTATTCAATCTTTTCTACAGGAATATAAAGTTTATCATTATTTTTATATTGTAAATATATATAATCCTTTTTCAATCCCTTTGAAGTCAATGTGACAATACCCAAATATCTTCCTACTCCGAAAGATGAATGAACTACGTAATCACCTACACTAAGTTTATTGATATCCTTTATTTTAGAACCATATTTTAGTTTGCTTTTATAACCAATAAATTCATTCCTTTTATATATTTCATTTGATGATATATAAGCCGTATCATTTATAATAAATCCATTTTTTAACTTTTTACAAATAACGTTAATGCTATTATCAAATAATTCAGTAATGTTAGTTATAACGCAACTTTCTTTTATATTAGCAATAAAATCATTTATCATCTTTTGGTTATCTAAACAAATTACTACTTTTTTTCTATTTCGTTTCAATGATAATAAATATTCGTTTATTAAGGCATAATTACCATTAAATAATGGTATTTCTGCCGTTGTATATACTTCTTGAATTCCGTTTACTAATAAATTATCAGTACCCAGTATGTCAACATATTTATCCGGAATTATTTTATCAAGTTCATTCATGTATAAACTTATATTAAATTTATCTGTTTGCTTAAATTCAAGAACCTCTTCCATAGTTTTTTTATAACTTATTTTTAAACTTTCTAAATCTATAAAAACACTAATATTATTTTCTACATAATCGGAAAGTTTAGATATTTTATTAACAACCCTCGGAAGCAAACTTTGCCTTTTAGGTATGTCCGGTACATTTTTCTCGTTAATAAATTCGGTAAATGGTAGAATTTCTAGTGAAGAGAGATTTGTTAGTGAAAGCTGAGTATCCGGTTCAAAATAACGGATTTCTTCTATTTCGTCATCAAAAAACTCTATTCTAACTGGTTTTTCAAAACCAAAAGGGAAAACATCTAATATATATCCTCTATTTGCATATTCTCCTGTTTTTGTGACTAGATCATTTCTTTCATAACCAATCTTATCTAATTTTTCTACAATACTGTTTTTGGAAACATTTGTTGATACACTAAGGCTTATTGAAGATTTCTTCCACAACTCTTTTGTTGGAAGAAATCTTAAATACCCCATAAGATTAGTAATTACAATTTTTTTATTAGTGTTATTTAATAGCTCGTTTAATGTTTCTAAACGTTTACACATCAAATCAGGGGATACCGCGATTGCTTCACCAACTAAAAAGTCGTCCATTGGATAAAATAAAATGCTACTCTCATCATAAAAACATAGAGATTTATAAAGACTATTCGCCTCATACAAGGTACCTGTAATAACTAAAATATTTTTCTTTGAAACACTAAAAAGATTCCAAACATAACTTGCTTGGACTCCTTTATTTACGCCGATTACTTTAACCGGCTCATTTTGATTTAATATTTTATGTTTAAAAACATTTTCAAACATCATATCACCTATTTCTATTCTTTTACTTTAACATTATACTTACTCATTACTTCTTGAAACGGATGACCTATTGAATCTAAAACCGCGTCCGCAGCTTTTTGAACCGCTAATGATATTTTCTTTTTCTCTTCGTTACTAAACTTACCTAAAACATAATCCTTAGTATCGATTGTCTTATCATTTGAAATGCCGATTTTTATTCTCTTATATTCATTTGTTTTAAGTTGACTTTCTATGTTCTTTAGTCCATTATGACCTCCCGAACTACCTTTTTCTTTAAGTTTTATAACACCTAATGGCAAATCTAAATCATCACTTACAACTAAAATATCTTCCAATTTTATATCAAGAAAATTAACAAACTTTATCATAACATCCCCAGATAAGTTTATATATTCCTGTGGTTTTAAAAAAACCACCCTGCACATATCTAAATGGCAATCAAAATAAAGAGCTCCATCTCTTTCTTTCCACTTAAAAACTTCTAATCTTTTGGCCAATTCATCCATAACCTTAAAGCCAACGTTATGCCTTGTATTTTGATATTTCTTACCTGGATTTCCTAAACCAACTACTAATTTAATTTTCATCCTTACCTCCATTAAATATGTTTTCTATTTCTTTCGTATATTTCCCATCACCATTATGGATAACTAATCCTGGCTCTATTTTAAATCCTGGTTTTCCATTTTTAGCGCCTTCTATTAAAACTAAATTAGACTCAGAATCTTTAAAAGGATAAACGAACCTTAACCTTTTTGGTTCAATGTTATTATTTCTCATCAAATAAATTATATCAATTAATCTATCCGTACGGTGCACCATGGCTATTTTACCATTATTCTTTAATATTTTTTTAGCTTTATTAAAAATTGTTTCTAAGTTAATTCTAATTTCATGTCTTGCAACTGCTTTAGTTTTGTTATCATTTATGTTTGAATGCTCGCATACTTTAAAATAAGGAGGATTACACGTTATTAAGTCAAACGTGTCAGTATCATATATTTTATCAACATCATCTACATCTAAATTTAATATTTTTATTTGGTCTTGTAAATCGTTTATTAAAACGCTTTCTAAAGCCAAATCATACACTTCTTTTTGAAGTTCTAAACCTATTATAGGTGAGTTTGTTTTAGTACTTAAAAAAAGTGGTATAGGTGCATTACCAGTACAAAAATCAATTATCTTCATTTTATTACTAACTCTAACAAAATTAGCTAATAAAACAGAATCTAGTGAAAAACTAAACCATTGAGGATTCTGAATAATTTTTAAGCCATTATAATTCAAAAGATCATTTATTACCTTCATCTTTATTCACCAATACCTCTATTTCTTCTCCATCATCTGTTTTGAATTTATAACTTTTATTCAAAATATTAAGTTCGAAAACACGCCCAGTTTTATCATCATATGTAACTAGTTCTCCTATTTTGGGCAATTCTTTTTTATATTCAACGTATGTACTATCTTCATATCCCAAACAGCAAAGTAAACGGCCACAAGATCCATTTATTTTTGACGGATTTAAAGCAATTCCTTGATTTTTAGCCATATTTATTGAAACACTATCAAAATTTGTTAAAAATTCACTACAACATAAAGGTCTACCACAAGGCCCTAGTCCACCTATTTCTTTTGCTTTATCCCTTACACCTATTTGTCTTAATTCAATTCTAGTTTTATACTTTGCTGCTAATAATTTCGCCAACTCTCTAAAATCAACTCTTTCATCTGCAATAAACTTAAAAATAAGTTTTTTTCTATCAAACGTATATGATGCTTCAAAAAGCTTCATTTCTAAGTTTTCTTTTATTACCAATTTTTTTGCATACTCTAAAGCTTTTTTAGAATCACTTAAGTTTTTTTGATTTGTTTTTATATCTTCTGAATTTGCTATTCTTAGTACATCCTTAAGAGGTAGAAAGACTTTTTCTTTTTCTACTTCCTCAATTTCCGTAACTGATTGGCCAAATTGTATTCCTCTTTCCGTTTCAACAATAACAAAGTCATTTAAATGAATATCATTCTTCCCCGGTGAAAAATAATATATTCTATCACTAGTTAAAAATTTAACTCCTATTATCTTTACCATCCGCTATTTCTCCTATTCCTACAATAAAATTACATAAAAATAATAATACATTTACATTGTACTCTAATTTAGAAATATTTTCTAAGATAAATTTAACTTTTTTTGCCAATTCCTTAGTTGAATATGAATTTGAAATATTCTTAATTCCTGTTTCGTTTTTGAAATAATCCATTTTTTTAAATAATTTATAATTTAATGCATCTTTGTACGCCAAAAGCATTACCGTTAAACTAGATTTAATTAATTCTTTTGAATCAAAATGATTAAGAAAAATTGATTTAAATAAAGTAAGCGCTTTTTGGCTATTATTTTCAATTAAAAACAAAAAATCTAACGTTATATTTATTTTTTCTTCATCCAACCCGGAGACGGTTTTAACAAAATTAATTTGTAATTTATTACAATCCTTTAATTTTATAATTTGGCACCTTGAAGAAATTGTATTATAAACCTTGTTTAGGTTAGTTGTGGTAAAAATAGCTACAACATTACTTTGAGGTTCCTCCAAAAATTTCAATAAAGAATTTGCAGCTGAAGAGTTTAACGTTTCGGCATTATTTATTATATAAACCAAGTTTCTACCTTCAATTGATTTAATTTGAAACGAATCTCTAAGAGTTAATATTTCATCTTTTTTTATGACACCATTTATTGGATTTATTATCTTCATTTCACCAAAAGTATTCGAAGAAATTCTAGAACAAATATTACATTTAGAGCATTTTTGATCATATTTTTCAGGGCAAATCAACACCTTGGCAAAAGTAATAGAATTTTTAATTAATTCTTCTTTATTATTACCAACTAACATATAAGCTTGAGACATAGTTAAACTATTATTTATTTTGTTTAATAATTTACTTAAAATTGGTTGATTTTCTATAACTATATCATTCATAAACTCACCTCTTTAGTAATTAAAAAGAAGAAATAGTACTAAACCTATTATTCCAGGCACGTCAAAAAAACTTGCTATTATTATAGTTATTACGTTTATTGGTATAATTAAGTTAAGTGATGATAAAAACGTATTATAACCAAACAATAGAACCATTCCTATAACTACTTTTTTTAGTATTTTAAACATTATTTTGAACATGTTTTCACCTCATTAAAAAATATGTTCAAAATAACAATTTATGATATTTCGCTTCTGTTTTCTAAAGCCATTTCCAAAGTTAATTTATCTAAGTACTCAATATCCGCTCCTATTGGTACCCCTTGAGCCATTTGAGTTATTTTTACCTCAGTATCTTCTAATAATTTTCTTATATACAATGATGTAGTATTTCCTTCTATTCCAGGTCTTAACGCCAGAATTATTTCCTTTATGTTTTCTTTTTTTATTCTATTAATTAATTTTTCAATTGACAAATCATCAGGATTTATACCATCAATTGGAGAAATAAGTCCTCCCAATACATGATATTTTGTTTTAAAAGCTCCTATTTTTTCAAAAATAAAAGCATTTTTTTGGTTTTCTACAACGCATATAATTGATGAGTCCCTGGTTTCGTCATTACAAAACATACATTTGTTCGTTTCACACATACAACCGCATATTGGACATGTAGTAATATTATTACCTACATCCGTTATTACTTTACTTAATTCTTCCAATTTTTCCTGGCTTAATGAAAGAATAGAAAAAGCATATCTTTCAGCAGTTTTTGTGCCAACACCAGGCAACAATTTAAACATATCAATAAGTTGTTGAAACGTTTTTGGATAATTCATGTTTATTTAGCTCCTATAAAAAATCGCTTAGTCCACCAGCTTGATTACCTAATTTATTTTTTATTTCGTCATCTACTTTTTTCAAAGCATCATTAACAGCGATTGTAATCATATCTTCTAATATTTCTACATCATCTTTTTCAAAAGAAGTATCTTCTTTTATTTTTACAGAAAGCACCTGTCTTTTTCCATTAATTTTAACATTTACTAGTTCAGAATTCCCTTCGAAAATCATTTCTTCAATGTTTTTTTTAGACGCCATCAAGTTTTTTTGCATTGCTTGCGCTTGCTTCATTAAATTTTGTAAATTCATTTTTATTCCTCCATTTCTATCAATTCACTAAATTCGCTAACATTATCTTTGTTTTTAATCATGTTAATTTCATTAATTAGTTCAATTTCACTTTCGTTTTTTAGCTTCTTATTTTTTACCAATTCAACATATTTTGGTCTTATTTCTTTCCAATATTCTTCTGTAATATAGACGACCTTATATTTACAATTCAAAACTTTAATCAATATGTTTTTGCTCATATCATAATTTTTTTCTATATTAAGTAACAGTGATTCAGAAGGAATAGTAATTATTATTCCCTCATCTGACGCTGCAACTGGTGTTGCTTTAAGTAAAATTCCAACACACTTCTTATACTTTTCATCAGTTAAATATTCTTTCATGTTGTTCCAACGTTCTTTAATTACATTAAGTTTTTCTCGCATCGAGTCATTTAAAATATTATTTATTCTTATATTTTTTAATTTTTGAATTTTGATATTTAATTTTTCATCTTCTTTTGTCGATGTTTCACGTGGAACATCATTTTTTATAATTTTTTTTGTTTCAATATTATTTGTTAATGTTTCACGTGAAACATTAACATCATCAATAAGTTTGATAATTTCAACTTCAAATATCAACTCTTTTTGATAACTATATTGTAATTTTTGCTGAATTTGAATTAAATTATCCATTATATTATATATTTTTCGTTCAGAACACTCATCATATATTTGAATAATTTCTGAAATTAAATCATCTGTAGTAATTCCTTTTTTATATAATATTCCTCTGCGAATAAAATTAATTATTTTTTGAATTATTAAAGAAAAATCTTTTCCGTGTTCATTCCAATTTTTAATTTTTTCTATCACATTTCCATAATCACTAATAATTATATACTTTATAAATTCTAAAGTGTCAGCGTTAGAAATTGTTCCAGATAATTCTTGTATATCTTCTAAACTTATTATATCGTCACTAAGAACAGACGCTTGATCTAACATACTAATAGCATCCCTCATGCCGCCTTTAGAATTATCTATTATTTCCATCAAAGCATCATCGTTAATTTTTATATTTTCACTTTTTACTATGTTTTTTAAACAATTTTTCATATTTTCTTTAGAGATACTCTTAAAATCAAATCGTTGGCATCTTGAAATAACGGTCGCAGGTAATTTTTGAGGTTCAGTAGTAGCCAATATAAAAACAACATAGCTTGGAGGCTCTTCAAGAGTCTTAAGTAATGCATTAAAAGCACCAATAGATAACATATGTACCTCATCGATTATGTATACTTTATATTTTGACATAGATGGTACTAAATTAACCTTGCTTTTTATTTCTCTTATTTCATCAACCCCATTGTTTGAGGCTGCATCAATTTCTATAACATCAGGGTTTGAATTTTTATTAAAAGTTTCACAATTCTTACAGCAATTACAAGAATCCCCATCACAGTTATTTTGGCAATTTATGGCCTTTGCAAATAGTTTCGCACACGTTGTTTTGCCAGTGCCTCTTGGACCGGTAAACAAATAAGCGTGACCTAATTTGTTCATTTTAATAATATTTTTCAACGTTTTAACAATTGAATCTTGGCCATATACCAATTGAAATGAATTTGGTCTGTATTTTCTATATAAAGTTTGATATAACATATAACCACCTACATTTATTATAACATTTTATTAATTATTTTTAAATACAAAACTGATGTTTCACGTGAAACATCAGTGCCTTAATTTGCTAAAAAAACTTTTTAATAATTCCAAACATTTATTATTATCACTTTTAAAAATATAATTGCATGTATCTTTTGTTTTTTTATCTTCTTTTTTAACAGAAAAATATACGTTTTTTATTCTTGATAAACTTATTGCTCCTTTGCACATTTCACAAGGTTCAAGCGTAACATATAAGTCGCAATCTATTAAACGCCAATTTTTTAATTTTTTCGATGCTTTTTTAATTGCTATAATTTCAGCATGTTTAGTACAATCATTTTTTGTTTCCGTTAAATTATGCGCTTTAGAAATAACTTTATTATCTTTTACTATTACTGCTCCTACTGGAACTTCCATTTTTTTATATGCTTTTTTTGCTTCTAAATACGCTATTTCCATATATTTTTCGTTCATGTTACACCTTTATTAAATAAAATAAAAGCACACACGAAAAGAGGTTATTAAGGCTGCTGTTTTTCAACCCTGACCTGGTTCTAACATTTTCGTTGTGCAATGTTATTTTATTATATATTCAAATAATAATCAAGTTTTATACGACTTTTTTGTATTTAATCTTCTTTTACTTGTTCTTCCTCGTCTTTTTCAACCAATGATACCGTAGAAACACTTTGACCTTCTCTTAAATTCATCAACTTAACCCCTTGAGTAACACGACTCATCTTAGAAACGTTTGATAATGAAATTCTTATTATTATTCCTTGATTAGTTACTATCATTAAATCTTTATTTAAATCTACCGCTTTAAATGCAACTATAGTTCCGTTCTTTTCTGTTATGTTTAAGGTCTTAACACCTTTACTTCCTCTATGAGTTAAGCGATATTCATTAATGCTTGTACGCTTACCATAACCTTTTTCTGTTACAACTAAAACATCTTGGTTTTCTTTAACTATTTCAGAGCCAACACAATAACACCCTTCTGATAATTCGATGCCTTTAACTCCGCTTGCTGTTCTACCCATTACTCTTATCTCATTTTCGTTAAACCTAACCATTCGACCATTATTAGATGCAATAACAATATCATCATTTCCGGTTGTAAAATAAACAGATAAAACTTCATCGTTTTCTTTTAAAGTAATTGCAATCTTACCATTTTTTCTTATGTTTTCAAACTCGCAAACATTTGTACGTTTTACTAAACCATTCTTTGTTGCAACAACCAAATATTTATTTTCATCGCCACCATCATCTAATAAAATATTATTAACTATTTCATCCTTTTCAATTGGAAGCAAATTAATTATTGGTAATCCCTTAGATTGTCTTGAAAACTCTGGAATTTCATATCCTTTTATTCTATAAACTTTTCCTTTATTAGTAAAGAATAATACGTGATTATGGGTGGTTCCAGACTTTAATATATCAACAAAATCTTCTTCATTTGTTGCCATACCCTTTATTCCTACTCCACCTTTATTTTGAATTTTATAAGTATCTGTTCTCATTCTCTTTATATAACCATTATGAGTTAAAGCTATAACTATATCTTCTTCTGGAATTAAAGATTCATCTTCTATGTAATCAATAGCGGTCATATCTATAGAAGTTCTTCTTTCATCTCCATACTTCTTCTTTATTTCTAACATTTCTTCCTTTATTATGTTTAAAACTTTTTGTTCAGAAGCTAAAATTGATTTTAATTCTTCAATTTCTTTTAATAATTCGGTTAATTCGGTTTCAATTTTATCTCTTTCCAAACCAGTTAATCTTCTTAACCTCATTTCAAGAATACTATTACTTTGAATTTCAGAAAGACCAAACTTATTTATTAGTTTTTCTTTAGCATCTTGATCGTCAGAAGCTCCCCTAATAATTTTAACCACTTCATCTATATTATCCAAAGCTATTTTTAAGCCTTCTAATATATGAACCCTTTTTTCATCTTCATTTAATTCAAACCTTGTTCTTCTTATTATTACTTCTTTTTGATGATCTATATATTTTGAAATAATATCCTTTAAACCTAAAGTTTTTGGTGTTCCATTATCTATTACTAAGAAAATTATTCCATAATTAATCTGAAAATTAGTATGTTTATATAAATTATTTAATACTACTTGTGGATTAGCATCTTTTTTTAATGTTATTGTTATTTTAACGCCATTTTTTAAATCGGTGTGATAATCTGATATACCTTCAATGATTTTATTATGAACTAACTCTGCTACCTTATTTTTTAAATCTAAAGTATTTGTGCCATATGGAACTTCAGTTATAACTATTTGACTATGATTTCCAACTTCCTCAATATAAGCCTTACTACGCACCGTAATACTTCCACGACCTGTTTCGTAAGCCCTTTTTATACCTGAATTTCCTAGTATTATGCCACCTGTTGGAAAATCAGGGCCTTTAATATAATTCATTAAACCTAAAGTATCTATTTCAGGATTATCAATATATGCTACACAACCATCAATGACTTCTGATAAATTATGAGGAGGAATATTTGTAGCCATACCTACCGCAATTCCCATTGAACCATTAATTAATACGTTTGGAATTCTTGATGGTAAAACAACTGGCTCTTGACTAGTTTCATCAAAGTTAAGCATCATGTCAACGGTATTTTTTCTTATATCCCTTAACATTTCTAATGATATTTTTGATAATCTAGCCTCAGTATAACGATATGCTGCTGCTCCATCACCTTCAATGTTACCAAAGTTTCCATGCCCATCTACTAACATATATCTTTGGTTAAAATCTTGAGCAAGCCTTACCATTGCTTCATAAATTGAAGAATCACCATGTGGATGATAATGACCCATTACATAACCAACCGTTGTTGCTGATTTTTTATGTGGTTTATCAGGTGTGTTTCCTTCTTCAAACATAGACCATAATATTCTTCTGTGAACTGGTTTTAAACCATCTCTTAAGTCTGGTATTGCACGAGACGTAATAACACTCATTGAATAATCAAGGAAGGATTCTGAGATTTCTTTTACTATGTCGTTTTCTGCGTGTGAATCTCTTTCGTGAAAGGTTCCACCAAATTTATCATTAATTTCTTCCATATTTTCTTTTTTCTCATTATTATTTTCCACTTTTTTCACCTCCTAAATATCCAAATTCTTAACATATTGTGCATTTTTTTCAATAAACTCTCTTCTAGGTTCTACTTCTTCACCCATAAGTTTGTTAAACATAGCATCCGCTACCACGCAATCTTCTACGGTTATTTTTCTTAACGTTCTTTTTTCAATGTCCATTGTTGTTTCATTTAACTCCTCGGCATCCATTTCACCAAGACCTTTCATACGCGCTATTTCTGCTCTTTGACGAACATTTTCTGGTAAAGACGCCAAATAAGCTTCTTTTTCTTCGTCATTTAGCACGTATTTACGGGTTTTACCATGCATTATCCTAAATAGTGGAGGCTGTGCTGCATAAACGTGTCCTGCTTCTACGATAGGTTTAAAGAACCTATAAAATAAAGTTAATAATAATACCCTTATGTGAGAACCATCAACATCGGCATCGGTCATTATTATTATTTTATCATACCTTAGCTTACTAAGATTGAATTCTTCTCCTATACCAGTTCCAAAAGCAGTAATAATGGTTCTTATTTCTTCATTTCCTAAAGCCTTATCTAACCTTGCTTTTTCTACGTTTAATATCTTACCTCTTAAAGGTAAAATAGCTTGAGTCATTGAATCTCTACCTTTTTTAGCACTTCCACCTGCTGAATCACCCTCGACTATAAAGATTTCAGACACTTTTGGGTCTTTACTCTTACAATCTGATAATTTCCCAAAGAAATTGGTTGTTGCTAAATCACTTTTACGAGTTATTTCCCTTGCTTTTTTTGCGGCATTACGAGCTCTTGATGCAAGCATTGCTTTATTAACTATTATTTTAGCTTCTTCTGGGTTTTCAAGTAAGAATTTTTCAAAACCTTCAGAAAAGACTTTATCAGCTAGCTTTCTTACTTCTGAATTTCCTAGTCTTCCTTTTGTTTGCCCTTCAAACTGAGGATTAGGATGCTTGCAAGATATAATCATCGTTAAACCTTCTTTAACATCATCACCCGTTAAAGATTCATCTTTTTCTTTTAAAATATTAGTTTTTCTTGCATAACTATTAATAACCCTCGTTAATGCTCTTCTAACACCCTCTTCATGTGTTCCACCATCATGGGTATTAATATTATTAACAAAAGAATATATATTGTCATTATAACCAGTATTGTATTGTAACGCAACTTCAAAAAATACGTTATCTTCGATACCTTCTAAATGAATAATATCATCATGAATAGGAGTTTTTCCTTGATTAATAAATTTTACGTATTCTCTAATTCCACCTTCATAAAGAAAAGTTTCACCAGTAGTATCTTCTTCGTCCCTATCATCTCTTAAAGTAATACGCAATCCTTTATTTAAAAACGCAAGTTCTCTTACCCTAACTTTTAAAGTTTCGTAATCATAAATATCAGTATCAAAAATATCAGGATCTGGTTTAAAAGTTACCCATGTACCTGTCCTTTTTTCTTCACATTTTCCTATTATTTCAAGTGGCCTAATAGTATGTCCTCCATTTTCAAACCTAATTTTGTATATGTTTCCATTTTTATAAACAGTTACTTCAACCCACTTAGATAATGCATTAACAACTGATGCTCCAACACCATGAAGGCCACCAGATACCTTGTATCCTCCTCCTCCAAATTTACCACCAGCATGTAATACCGTATAAACGGTTTCAACGGTAGAAATCTTTGTTTTTGGATGAATATCAACCGGAATACCACGACCATCATCCTTAACGGTAATAGAATTGTCTTTATTAATAACTATTTCTATGTTATTACAATAACCTGCTAAAGCTTCATCTATTGAATTATCAACTATTTCCCATACTAAATGATGTAATCCTTTTACATCAGTAGTACCAATATACATACCAGGTCTTTTTCTTACTGCTTCTAATCCTTCTAATACTTGTATATCAGAGGCATCATAATGTTCTTGATTTTCTTTCATAATTATTCCTCCTTCGTTATAATTCCATTATTGACAATATAAATATCAGCTTTTTCTTTTAATTCTTTTTTTATTTCTTTTATATCTGTAGTAGTAATAAATATTTGAACATCATCTTTGAAATATTTTATTATGTTATTTTTCTTAACCTCATCAAGTTCACTAAAAATATCATCAAGTAAAATTACGGGTTTAGTATGCTTTTCCTTAATAAATACTTCTATTTCAGCTAATTTTAAACATAATATAGCTAATCTTTGCTGCCCTTGTGAACAAAATTCAGTTACATCCAAATCATTTAAATACATTTTAAAATCATCTTTATGACAACCTAAAAGTGTCGTTTTTTGTAGTAATTCATTCGTAAACAAAGAATTATATCTAGACATTAAAATTTCTTTTATATTTGTTTTTTTTAGATTTTCTTGATTAATAAAACTTTTATATAAAATCGTTAATTTACCAAAATTGGTAATGTCATTAAATACAACGTGCAAAAACTGGTTTATTTTATCAATAAAATCATACCTCAACGTTATAATTTCAACGTTTTTATCAATAAGTTTTTCAGTTATTATATCAAAATATGTTTTATCAAACCTCGCATTGTTTTTTTGTTTTAAATATTCGTTTCTTTGCTTTAATATTTGATTATATTCTTTTAATAAAGAAACATAATTTTTATTATATTGAGAAAGCTCTATATTTAAAAATTTTCTTCTAACGTTAGGTGAACCTTTTATAATTTCTAAATCATCTGGACAAAACATAATAACGTTAAACCTTGAAAGATAATTACTAATTTTTTTTTGAGTAATATTATCTACTGATACTTTTTTACCTCGTTCGTTTAATAATATTGATAATAATCTATTATTTTTTAGATCATCAATAAATAAACCCGATACTTTAGTATATAATTCTCCATTTTTTATTAAATGAAGTTCATTATGGGTTCTATGTGATTTGGTTATCGCTAGAAAATAAATACTTTCAAGAATGTTGGTTTTTCCCTGGGCGTTATTTCCAACAAAAATATTTATATTTTTTTCAAAATTAAGGGATAATTTAGAAATATTTCTAAAATTACTAAACTCTAAACTCTTTAAAAACATTATTTGCTATTTTAACGCCCATTTAAACCACCTACATACTTTTTAATATACTACTACGTACAATATGATTATATCACAAAATAAGGCTTATTTACCCTTTATTTCAAAAAAAAAGTATATTTTTATATACTTTTTATTAATTCATTCATTCTTTTATTTATTAATGCACTTAACCTTGTTGCTCTTAAAACTTGATTATCAACAATACCATATGATAATTCTAATTTAATTATTTTTCCACAGTTAAACTCTATTATAGTATCGATACCACTTTTATAATATTTACTTATGTTATTTAATGCAATCCATGCACAACATTCTAATCTTGGTGAGGTCGTAGGAAAAAAAATAATTTTATTACTCTCTTCTATTATAATTGGTGACTTGTGGGAAACTCCTAATATACTTTTAGTACCATTAAACCTCCCCTCATATGAGCTACCAAAAAATTTACAACTATAATCAATTATTTTAGTTGTTGAGTAATTAACATAAAATTCATTATTTTCTTCAATTATCTTAGATTTACCTTTTCCACAAGGTATAATTGCTAATGTTTCTCTATTAATTTCATAATTTTTCATTCAAAACCCTCCTTTAAAAACATCAGCGTCTATTATCCACAGTATTTTTAAGAAAATTGTCAAATAATGAAAAAAAGAAGATTAAATTCTTCTTTTCCTAAATTAAAATTTCAACCGCACCACAAGGTGTGGTTTTTTTGATACAATAAAAGAGCCCACCAGGCC
>CALVIG010000002.1 GCA_944329425.1 uncultured Bacilli bacterium | reverse complement strand
CACATAATTTAAAAATAGCAATAAAAAAAGTAATGCTACTTACATTACTATTTTATAAAACTTAAAACCTTATCAAAACCAATTATGTATAGCACCAACAAGGCAACGTCAATTATTAATAAAATTACAAGTAAAATAATTATTGGCGCTTTATTTTTCTTTGGCTTTTCTTCAATTGATTCTTGAACGGTTTCATAATTTTTTTCTTCATTAGAATCACTATTTTCATCATGATTTAATTCATCCGTGCTTAATATAACGGTTTTATCTTCTGATTCAGTTTTTAAATCTTCTTTATTTGTTTCTTCTGATTCAGTTTTTAAATCTTCTTTATTTGTTTCTTCTTTTTCGGTTGTACCTTCATCCATAACTATTTCTTCATCTATTTTTTTATCTGGCTTTATTTCTTCTTCTATGGTTTCATTGTTTTCTTTTTCACTTATATCTTCTAAAACTTCTTCTTTGTTCTCGTTAGTATCCATAACCATACCTCCATATTATGGTACCATTATACCTTATTTTTCACTATTGTTCAAGTTACAGTTTTCAAGAATTTGTAATATTATTTCGTTTGATATAAATAAATGTTTCTCGGAAATATACAAATTACTATCATCTTCTATTAAGAAGCCTTTATCTACCAAAGTTTTGTAATTAAATGCTTCGTTTATACAAATACCATATTTTAAGTAAAAATCATTTTTAGAAACACCCTTTGTTTTCCTTAAATTAAGCATGACTTCGTCTTTCATCCGCTGCGTTTTACTTAACATTTCTTCAAAGATACGTCTTTTTCCTTTTATGTAATTTAAAACACTCTTAGTATTATCATACCTAATATTATTAATAAAACCGGAAGCACCCGCCCCAAAGCCGTAATAAGAAAGATTATTCCAGTAAGTAAGGTTATGTTTTGATTCAAACCCAGGAATGGAAAAATTACTAATTTCATAATGACTATATCCTTGGTTAGATAATGTACTACTTATTAACTTATACATTTTTAGTTGGGTATCATCATCGATTTCTTCAACACCACTAATATCTAATTTAGTATGCTTTTCTACAATTAAAGCGTAGGTACTTATATGAGGTACTCCTAAATTAATAAAATCATCAATATCACTTTTTACGTCATTTATGTTTTCTTTTGGCAACGCATACATTAAATCTACGTTTATGTTATTAAAATACTTTTTAGCTAGTAACACTTTTTCAATCATTTCTTGCTTGTTAATTTTTCTGCCTAACGTTTTTTCAAACTTACTGTTAAAGGTTTGTAATCCTATACTCAACCTATTAACCTTATTTTCTTTTAGTTTTTTTAGTAAATTAACGTTTATATCTTCATAGTTACATTCAAAGGTAAATTCATACCCTTCACTTAAATTAAACAGTTTAATAACTGAAAACAGTTCATCTAACTGAAGATTAGAAAGAGAACTTGGCGTTCCACCACCAACGTATATGGTGCTTATTTGATCACCCAAGTAAGTTTCTACAACTTCTTTTTTTAATGCTTTTAAATATAAATTTACTACGCTTGAATCATAAAAATTTTTACAAAAATCACAATAATTACAGATACATTTACAAAATGGAACATGAATGTATACGGATTTTACTGAATTAAAGTCTTGCATGGTTCATCATCCTTAATTAATTTATATATGGTGTTATAACAGTCATCACAATACTTTTTTATTTCTAAATTACTTTTTAGACTCTTAGGTAAATATACTATGTTTCCGCCACTTATCATTGCTACATCACTTCGGTAAAAATCATCACCAATAACAAAGTTTATGTAAAATGGTTCTATGTTATCGTTCTTTCCTTTTAAATACGCTACAAAATATTTAGTATTTTTCGTTGGCTTTATGTAATTATATATCTTGCTCTCAAATTTATTATTTATAACGTCATAAATAAACGCTCTATCCCCGTAATAACCAACGATTTTCCCGTCGCCATTATTAAAAAAATAATCAAACTTAAAATAATATCCTGATGGTACAAAATCATTTTCCATCTTTTTAAAACCAGTTGTTTTTAAATCAATAACATAAAATTGGTTATCAAACTCATAAATCGCTCTATCATTTTCAAATATATTTACATTTATTCCGATTTCGCCGTTAGATATATCAGTTTTTGAAACAAGTTTTTTTCTAAACGGAACAACAATGTTCATGTTTTTGTCTAACACTCCCGTTATAACGTAAGCGTATGATTCATCAACGTCACTCATTATTTTTATGGGGATATAGCCATTAACGCATGTTAAGCGATCTAGGTGAAGTTCTAATTCATAATCATCAACGTATATTTTTCTAACCATCTTTGTTTTCTTTGGCTTAACTTTATCCATGATACCAAAACCTCCCTTTTAATTATTCATCAACACTTAAAACCGATAAAAACGCTTCTTGTGGTATTTCTACGTTGCCTACTCTCTTCATTCTTTTTTTACCTTCTTTTTGCTTTTCTAAAAGTTTTCTTTTACGGGTGATGTCGCCACCATAACATTTTGCAAGTACATTTTTTCTCATCGCTTTAATATCAGTTCTAGCAATAACCTTCGTTCCAATAACCGCTTGAACTGGAACTTCAAATAGTTGGCTAGGAATAAGTTTTTTTAAATTTTCAACGATTTGTTTTCCTTTTTTATACGCAAAATCCTTATGAATAATACATGATAAAGCATCTACTTCATCACCATTTATTAAAATATCCATTTTAACTAAATTACTTGGTTTATAACCTATTAATTCATAATCCAAAGATGCGTATCCCTTGGTAAAAGACTTTAACTTATCAAAAAAGTCATAAACTATTTCAGATAATGGTATTTCATAATGTATGTTTACCCTAGTGCTGTTAACGTAATCCATGTTAATGTACGTTCCTCTTTTTTCTTGACACAATTCCATTATTGAACCAACGTACTTGCTTGGAACAAATATGTTAGTTTTTATGTATGGCTCTAGTATTTGTGATATTTTAGATTTATCTGGCATCTTGTTTGGATTATCAACCATTATTCTTTCGTTATTGGTTAAAATAACCTCATAAATAACCGAAGGACTGGTTGCGATTATGTTTATACCAAATTCACGTTCTATTCTTTCTTGGGTTACGTCCATGTGAAGCATACCCAAAAATCCGCATCTAAAACCAAATCCTAAAGCTGTTGATGTTTCTGGTTCAAAACTAAGTGATGCATCATTTAATTTTAATTTTTCTAATGCTTCTCTTAAGTCCGTATACCTATTAGATTCAATTGGATAAAACCCGCAAAAAACCATGGGTTTTATTTCATTATATCCAGGAAGCGGTAAAGATTCTTTACCTGATATGGTTATTGTGTCTCCAACCTTAACGTCACTTACGCTTTTAATTGACGCACACAAATACCCAACTTCTCCTGAACGCAGCGTTTTTACCTTTGTTTCCCAAGGATTATGCTTACCTAATTCAACGATTTCATATTCGTTATTTGATGATATCATTTTTATTTTATCACCAACATTAACCGTTCCATTTACAACCCTTATCCATATGATAGCGCCGCGATAAGATTCATAAATACTATCAAATATTAAAGCTTGTAATCTATCATTATCATTACCATTTGGGCTTGGGATTTTTTCTATTATGGCATCCAGTAATTCATCTATTCCATAACCCGTTTTGGCACTAGTTAAGATAATGTCTTCTTCTTCAAACCCAAAGCTGTCAATGATTTCCTTTTTTACCTTATCTACGTTAGCGTTAGGTAAATCTATCTTGTTTATTATCGGTATAATCGTTAAGTTATTTTCAATGGCAAGATACATGTTTGCAAGGGTTTGAGCTTCTATTCCTTGAGCAGCATCAACGACTAATATAGCACCTTCACAAGCCGCTAAGCTTCTTGATACTTCGTATGAAAAATCTACGTGTCCCGGAGTATCAATAAGGTTTAACAAATATTCTTCATTACCTTTTTTATAAGTTAGCTCAACCGTATTTAACTTTATTGTTATACCCCGTTCACGCTCTAAATCCATAGAATCAAGCATTTGGTCCCTAGATTCTCTTTTAGTAATAGCCCCCGTTTTTTCTAAAATTCTATCCGCTAAAGTACTTTTTCCGTGATCAATGTGAGCAATTATACAAAAATTTCTAATGTTTTCTTTTTTCATGAAATCACCTAATAAGTATTATAACAAATAAATAAAAAAAAGTCTTATTTAACTTAAGACTTTTTGACCAGTTTCTCTTTCAAAATATGTATCAATGTTATCATCTACGTAGCTATAACTCAAGTCATCAACTGATTGCTCTTTTAAATTAAACGTAGAAATTTTAAAACCCAAACGTTCAACTTTTTCCATATTCAAATCCAAAAATATAATATAACTTTTTAGAGAACCAAATATTTGACTTATTAAGCTAATATCATTTATGTAGTATAGTGCTATTGCTATATATATTTTATTTTTGGTTTTTATTATTTTACTAAGTATATTATAAATTTCTTTTTCACTTAATTTTTCTTTTTGCTTTCTAATTATTTTTAATAAATATTCTTCACAATTATCAAAATTATAGACTGTTTTTATTAAATCTTTTCTATTTTTCTCACCCAAACCATTTATCCCTAAAAAGAAATCACAAATATAATGGATTCTGTTTGTTTCTATTATTCCTTTCGTTAACTCATCAATGTTTTCATTACTTAAGTTTTTAACATAACGGGCAAAAAGATAAATATGCCAAGCATTTTTTGTTTTAACTATTTCTTTTGTTAATATATCTAAGTTTTCATTACTTAAGTTTTTAACATCTCTTGCAAAATCATAAATATACTCTGCTTTTTTTGTTTCAACTATAGATTTTGTTAATGCATCTATGTTTATATTACTTAAATTTTTAACATGACGTGCAAAAAGATAAATATCTTCCGTATCTTTTGTTTCTATTATTGCTTCTGTTAATATATCTAAGTTTTCATTACTTAAGTTTTTAACGTAACGAGCAAAAAGATAAATATACCAAGCATTTTTTGTTTTAACTATTTCTTTTGTTAGTTCATCTATGTTCTCGTTACTTAAGTTATTAACATACCGGGTAAAAAGATAAATGTCTCCCATACCTTTTGTTTCTATTTTATTTTTCATATTTTCTCCTTTAATTCGAATAAAAACAGTATTATTATATATAAATCATACACAAAGTCAACTGATAGTATTTAAAAAAATCTTATTTAGTTCAAGACTTTTTTGCTTCCCTTTTTTCTAAATATTTATCTATGTTACTTGTAATATAATAAAATTTATTTTTGTTTAATTTTTTTATATTTTTTTATATCAAATATATATCATCAATTAATACATTTTATATAAAAAATTATAACAACTGAACTAAAATTGAGTAAAGCAAACAAAAAGAAAATTATTCATAAAAACCAATTTTTCGTTTTACTGCATCATACTTAGCTTTAGCATACATTCTAGTTTTTTCCCTTCCTTCTTTAAGAATTTGATCTATTTCAGTACCATTAATGTATTCATTATATTTAATTTGTATTTTTTCTAGCTCGCTTACAACTACATCTGCAACTGCTTTCTTAAAAGTTCCATAATTACTATCTTTAAATTGTTCTTCTACTTCACTAACAGTTTTACCAGTAAATGATGAATAAATATTTATCAAGTTAGAAATACCTGGTTTATTTTCTTCATCAAACTTAACAAGCATTTCAGAATCAGTGGTAGCTCTCATTATTTTCTTTCTGATAGTTTCTGGTTCATCTAGCAATCTTATAACCCCGTTTTGATTCTCACTAGACTTACTCATTTTTTTTGTTGGGTCAATTAAATCCATTATCTTGGTTCCCGTTTCACTTATAATAGGTTCTGGAATAATGAATGTATCTCCATATTTTTTATTAAATCTAATGGCAATATCTCTTGCTATTTCAACATGTTGTTTTTGATCAATTCCAACCGGAACATAATCTGCATCATAAATTATGATATCAGACGCCATAAGTACTGGATATGTAAATAAACCCGCTGTAAAGTTTTCTTTACCTTTGCTTTTTTCTTTAAATTGATGCATTCTTGATAATTCGCCAAAGTATGTATTACATTCTAAAATCCAAGATAAATTCGCGTGATATTCATTTTGAGATTGAACAAAAATAGTGTTCTTCTTTGGATCAATTCCACAAGCTAAGTAAAGAGCAATTAAGCTTCTTGTGTTTTCTTTTAAATTAATATTACTATTAGGAACCGTTATAGCATGTAAATCTGCAACAAACAAAAATGATTCATATTCATCTTGGTACTTGACCATTTGCTTAATTGCTCCTATATAATTTCCTAAAGTAATAACCCCTGTTGGTTGTAAACCTGTTAGCATTCTTTTCATTATTATCTTCCTTCCTTTTTATATATTATTTATTTTTTAATTCGAATATAAATACACCATCGCTTATATAACATTTAAACCACTTCCTTTTAATAAAAAAACTCTTATCCAATTTAGGATAAGAGTTATATTCTTACTTTTAATGCCACCTATACGTACTATCATACATATGTTATTTGATAACGGATAACAAATCCGTGATAACCTACTTAAAATTTCAGCATCCTCTCACAAGCCCATTCATTAATATCTTTATATAGTTTTACACCAAACAACTACTCTCTTTAATATCAATATTAATTACTCTTCTTGATCAACAATTTAAATATATTTAAATTATATATAAATTAATTATATTTGTCAAACTACTTATTCTTTCATAACGTTTTCAATTTCTCCAAACACCTTGTTCATCGTCCATTTGAAGCCTTGTGCTAAACCTTTTGACGTAAAAAGACCAAAACTAGAAATTTTATTATCATAATCTTTTTTTATGTCTACCACGTAATTTTCTACCTTTATTTCTTTACCATTTTTTACGTCTTTTTCAAATTGCTTTATCTTTTCTTCGGTAAGTGAAGATTTCTTATTGTTTAAATCCTCATAATAGCCATTAGCTTGCGCAAAATATAAAACCAGAAAGCTTAAAAACAAGAACCATATAAGTCCATTAAATATTTTCTTATAGCTTATCATACCATACCTCTTACGTATTCGGTAATAGAATCACTTATTACGTTTATCGTGTTTATTACTTCTTCTTTATTATTGTTATTTCCTCCAACTTCAATTAAAAATAAATTAGCGGATACGTCTTGGTTATACACCCCATTTACACCTTTTCCTCCTTTTTTTATTACTCCCCTACTAATACCAGGTACCTTATTGTTTATTATTTCGTTTAACTTAATAGCATTATTATAATTACTTTCGTAATTTTGATTATCCGTTCCAACGATAAACATCACTTTTGCATAATTTTTTTTGCCTACGGTTAAGGTGCTTTTATCCTTGCTTAAAGCATCCCTATGGATATCAAAAAAATAATTTATACTTGGATACTTTATTTTTACTTCATCAATGTATTTTCTAGACACTTTATAAGATTCATAATACTTCATTCCGTTAGTTTGTAAAAAAGCGGTGACGCTGTTTTCTTCATGATATGTATCTAAGTTATTTTTATTTAAATTACTTGCTAACACCCCGGTAGCATCATATATGGTATAATCCATATATGCTTCACTTTGATGAGTATTATAAACGTATATTAAAGGTTTAAACTCTTCTTCTTTAACCACGCTTTCTACTTTTTTATTCTCAACGTTTGATACGGTGTTTTTAACCTTTGATAAAGATACGTTTTTCACGTTACTATTTAATAATCTTACCGGTTCATTAACAATGCTACTTGTTTGTTTGGATAATAACTTTATGAGATTAAAACGAACATAATTAACGTCGCTATGTAAAACGTTATTTTTAAGTTTGTTTTTAGATAAATATTGAATCATAAAGACATACGAAAAAACGAAAAAGAAAGCAAATATTATTAACCATAACTTTTTTCTTTTTTTTGGTTTTCTTGATTTAAAACGTTTCATGTTATCACCCTGAATTTAAAATAACATAAACATTTCATTATTATTGTCGAAGTAAATAAAACGTACTATATTTTATGAATGGTATGATTTATTCCATAACTTATTATTTCACTTAACTTTTCCATAACAAAATCAACTTCTTTAGGGGTTACCATAAGATTATATCCTATTGGTGTTAATACTTCATACGTTAAACTTGATAATTCTTTTTCACTTAATAAACCTACTAATCCAAGTAACGTTTTTTTATCCTCCATGGTAGCATCCACTTCGTTTTTTAAATAATTAACTGGTTTTACGGTTAACTTTGATGATTTACTATTTGAAAATTTTTTATTATAAGCATAATTTTTTAACATGTAATTAATGGTATCTGATACGATTACCGCCGCAGAAGTAACGGTAGGTACTCCTATTGCAATAACGGGGACACCTAGTGTATCTTTTGATATTTCCTTTCTTCTGTTTCCAATTCCACTTCCAGGAGATATTCCAGTATCTGATACTTGAATACTCTTATTAACCCTTGAAATAGAAGTTGAAGCTAAAGCATCCACGACGATTATCAAATCTGGCTTAGTTTCCTCACACACTCCCTTAATTAAATCGCTAGTTTCTATACCAGTAGAGCCGGTAACACCAGGATAAAAAGATGATACGCAAGTAAATTTATCTTCAACCTTTACTTTCATATCAAATAGATGTTTTGTAACAATTATTTTCTCTGATGTAAGAGGTCCTAGTGCATCTGGTGTTGACTTAATATTTCCTAAGCCAATAATTAAAGTTTTAGTTTTTTTATTAAAACCAATTTTTTCTAACATTAATAAAAATTCCTCGGTAAATACTTGTGCAACCGTTTTTTTCATGTCATCATCAGTTATATCATCAAATTCCAAAGTTAAGTAACACCCTGGTTTTTTACCTATCTCATTATCTTTATCAAGGTTAAGCCACGATACCTTAACTCCCTTTTTATTATAAGTTTCAGTTTCAAATTTATCTTTACTTTTTTCTGTTAAATCTATTGCCATATCGGTTCTTATTTCATATTTTTTTAAATCTATTTTATGCATTATTTCATCACCTAGTTATATTTTTACCAAAAATAGTAATTATTATTGATTTTTTAATTTTTTTTTGATAAACTATAAGAAGTTATGAAAACGCCAGGAGGTGAAAAAATGCCAAATATTAAAAGCGCTAAAAAAAGGGTTAAGGTTATTGCTTCTAAACACGAAGCTAATATTGGTCCTAAGGGAGCTATGAAAACAGCCGTAAAAAAAGTAGAGAAAGATGCAAGTGTAGAAAACCTAAAAACTGCTAACAAAAGAATTGACAAAGCATGCAACAAAGGAATCATAACTAGCAACAAAGCATCTCGTTTAAAATCAAGATTAGCTAAAAAAGTAAATGAAACGAAGTAATTTTACTTCTTTTTTTTTTACTTTATTGATATAATAAACTTGGTGATAAAATGAACATAAAAAAAATATTAAAATTAACTTTTTCGGTAATAATAGTAGTAATTATAGGGTTCCTAATTTATGATAATTATTATGTTTTAACAAACAAAATAGAATATTTTTACGTAAAATACTTTCAGCGGAACATAAGGCAAACGTTAGTTGATAACGATTATCGAAAAAAAGAAAATTATGAATACGTTAAAATAAATGAAGATACGTTGATAAAAAATAAGGAAGATGCTAAAAATGCCATATACACTTTTTTAGATGCTGGATGGAACGAATATACGGTAAGCTGTGACCCTGATTATTTAAATTGTATCGATGACTTTAAAAGTATGGTTGAAAATAACACGTATTTAACTGATTTAAGTAACTTTGTTCACCCTTTTAATACCTTTAATAAAGTAAATACAACTTTTACCGAAACTGGTAAAATAACACTTAAAAAGGATAACCGCTATACCGAAGAACAAATAAATAAAATAAATAAAAAAATTAATGAAATATACGATAAAAATTATGATGCTAATAAAAGTATTAGAGAAAACATAAAAACGTTCCATGATTACATAATAAACAATACTAAATATGATACTAATAACACGACTGGACTTTCAGACATAAACTCAAGTACCGCATACGGAGTATTATTTGATGGAGTTGGGATTTGTAGTGGATATGCTGATTCTATGAGTTTGTTTTTGGACAAAATGAACGTTAAAAATTACAGAATATCATCGGATACGCATGTATGGAACTTGGTATACGTTGATGGTGCTTGGTTACACCTAGATCTTACTTGGGATGACCCAATTACGGCAGATGGATCAAACATGTTAAGTGATAAATACTTTTTAATAACTACTAATCAGTTAAAAGATAACTTAGACTCTGAACATAATTTTGATGATAATATTTATATAGAGGCAAAATAAAAAGGAAACTTATATTTCCTTTTTATTTTGTTTTATCATTAACGTAATCAATAACTTGCTTTATTGTCTTTTCAAAATTACTTGCGTCTATCATAAACCAATCCACGTTTAACTGATTATTAAACCAAGTATACTGCCTTTTTGCGTAGTTACGACTTCTTTTCTTAATTAATTCTTTTGCCTCTTCTAAACTTATTTTACCATCAAAATAAAGGTATAATTCCTTATATGCAATAGCAGTATTTATTGCTTTACTATGAATTTTTTTATCGTAAAAATACCTAGCTTCTTTTTCTAAGCCGTCTTCAAACATTTTATCTACCCTTTTGTTAATGACATCATAAAGTTCTTTTCTTGGTCTGGTAAGCCCAATAATTAATGCATCATAAACCATTTTATTTGAAATAACCTTATCATTTGTATCATGATTATTCAAAAAGCTTTCTAATCTTTGCCTGTTATTTATATGAATTTTTGTATTTTTATCTATTTTTAAAACCATATCATATAATTCTTTATTCGTATAAGAAGAAAAATCTTTTTTTATGTTATTTTCTTTAAACTCATAGTTATACAATAAAGCTTTTAAATATAACCCGGTACCTCCAACAATAACTACGTTCTTATTTTTATTTAATAAATCATCTAGTATTTTTCTTGCGTCTTTTTGGTAATCATAAACCGAATAATCATCATTAACATCCCTTATATCAATTAAATGATGTTTTATTCCTTCTTTTTCTTCTTCAGTTACCTTTGCCGTTCCAATATCCATCTTCTTATAAATTTGCATACTATCACAGCTTATTATTTCAGCGTTATATTTCTTTGCTAACGCTACCGACATTTTTGTTTTACCTACTCCAGTAGGCCCTACTACCGCTATTATCATATTACATCGCCCTTTTAAACATTTTTTCTAATTCATAATTACTATAAAAAATCGTTGTTGGTCTTCCATGTGGACACGTGTATGGATTTTCACATTTTCTTAAATCATTAATTAAACTTTCCATTTCCAAAATACTTATGTTGGTATTAGCTTTAATCGCCATTTTACAGCTAAGTGTTATGGCGGTTTTCTCATTAAATTTTTCAATTGAAAAATTCCGTTCTTGATCAATTAACACTTCAAGAATTTTTTTTATAGACTCTTCTTCATAGCCTTGTTTTAACCAAGTTGGGTGTTCTTTAATTATAAAAGAATTTATTCCACTTTCTTCTATGTCAAACTTCATATTTCTTAAAACTTCTAAATTTTGTTTTATTATTATAAATTCGTTACTTGGAAATTCAACCGTTAACGGAATTAACATCCTAATACTATTATTATTAGGATTTCCAAGCATTTTTTTATAATATTCATAATTTATTCTTTCTTTAGCAGCATGCTGATCTATCATGTATAACCCAAGTTCATTATGGCAAATTATATACGTACCTTTAGCAAGACCAACCGGATACATTTCTGGCATGATAACTTTTTTATCTTCTGTTTCATTAGTTTGATCATAACTTTCAATGTCTTCGTTTACCGTTAATACCGGTTCATCAAATAACGAATAATCTATTACGCTATCTTCAATTACGTTTTGTCTTTCTATGTTAAGTACTTGCTCTTTTACTACTGGTTTTTCTGTTTGTTCAGTTTTCATTTCTATCTTAGGAATTAATAAACTTTTATCTAAAACATCTTTTATGCCTTTTTTTATTAATTCTTTTAAGTCGTCAAAATTACTGAATTTAATATCTAATTTAGAAGGATGAACGTTAACGTCAACTAAAGATGGATCACAATTAATGTTTAAAACAACTATTGGATACCTTGTTTCTGGTTTATACGTATGGTATGCATCATTTATAGCCCTGTTAAGTTCTACGTTTCTAACTACCCTTTGATTAACTAAAGTAACCATGTGATTTCTGCTAGATCTAGTAACCTCAGGTAATGATATAAATCCATCAACGTCATAATCGTCATTGAAAACTGATATATTCTTCATTTTTCTAGCGACTTCAGCACCATAAACATCTTTTATAACCTTAAGCAAATTACCGCTACCATCGGTATTTAATAAAACTTTATCATCACTTATAAAAACGAATTTTATGTTCGGGTAAGAAAAAGCCATTTTATTAACATACTCACAAATATTTGCAAGCTCACTATATAAACTATTTAGGTATTTAAGTCTGGCAGGGGTATTAAAAAATAAATTACTTACCGTTATTTCGGTACCCTTTCTAGCATCTGCTTTTTCGTCTTTTTCTAACTTCCCTCCATTTATTATTATCCTCGTGCCAACGTCCCCGGTAGAGGTTTTAAGTTCAACTAAAGAAACAGCCGCAATTGAAGGAAGTGCTTCACCCCTAAAACCTAACGAAGAAATCCTAAACAATCCCGTTTCATCATAAAGCTTACTAGTGGCATGCCTTTCAAACGCTAATATCGCATCATCATGGCTCATCCCAGCTCCGTTATCTATTACCTTTATCATTTTTGTTCCGGCTTCTTCAACGATTATTTTTATTTCTGAAGCTCCAGCATCAACGCTATTTTCAACTAATTCCTTTACAACAGAAACGCACTTTTCAACTACCTCACCTGCTGCTATTTTATTAGCTAAATCATCGTTCATTATCTTTATCTTGTTCATTACATCACTACCTTATATTAACTAATAACTTTTTTCTTTCTTATTATAACATTTTTATTGAACATATGTCACTTCAATTAATATTTCATATACTATTTTAGAGGAAGGTGAACAATGTGAATCAAGGATATCAAAATCAAGTAAAAATGCCTACAAATAGTACCATGTATGGTTATTATATGCCATATAACTATAGTAACGGAAAAAATGATGAGAGATTAGCTGGAGGTTTAATATTTCCTTTTTTACTAGGAGGAGTTACTGGTGCAGCGCTTGCTCCAGCGTTTTGGAATAATGGTTATGGATATAATAGACCACCATATTACTACCCACCATACCCATATCCATATCCACCAAGAAGATGGTATTAAAAAAAGAGAAACTTCTCTTTTTTTAGTATAAGTAGCTTATATCAACGTTACCACTTATACCCGGAACGCTTCCTTTTGAAGTATATTGCCACATTGAATACTTGCCATCATACTTACAAGTAGAATTATATTCTGCAACCCAATCTACGTATGCTTTTGAAATAGTTCCCAAACGATTCATAGCATACCACCTACCAGAATAAACCCGAACCTTAAATCTATTACCAACATGATTACTTACGTTGGTTACATATGTGCTAATTATTTTGTCATATTGTTCCTTTGATATTGTATTAGAAGATGAACCATTTGATGAAGACCAAGATTCAATGTCATAATAAATTCCTAAGGTAGGATTTAAATTATATTTATCAATCATTTCGTTAGTAAACCTAGCTTCCGTTAACGCACCATTTAAGGTGGTTGAATAACTAAATAAATATATACCATACGGTATGTTTAATCTTTTAATTTCATTTATGTTTCTTTCAAATTTTTTATCCAATGCATTCCAGTAACCAAGCCTTAATATTACCCCATAACAATCACTTTCTTGTACGAAAGTATCCCAGTTTATATCTCCTTGGTAATAACTTACGTCTATAACCTTAACTTTAGTATCACCTAGATACTTACCATTTGGACTATAATATCCCAAGGGTTTTATTTCTTCATTAACTTCATCTTTAGGTTCTTCAATTACAGGTTCTTTTAAACCAGTATCATTATCTTGTTCAATGGTTTCATCATTTTCTTCTTCAATTTGAGAAACTTCATCTTTAATGATTACTTGCTCATCTTCAAAATTAGCTTCATTTTGGTTTTCTTCTTGATCCTCTACACTTATTTCATCTGTTTTATTTTTATCTTCTAAAACAAATTCATAATCACTAATAGCAATATTTTCTTCAATAGCAACTTCTTTTTTAGAATCTTCTTTTACTTCATTTTTTGTCGGGGTAACGTTTACGCTACCATAAGACATATACTTATTTTTATAATAATCATCATGATCTACGTATGGTACGACACTTACGTAATACTCTTTTTTTGATTTTGCTTCATTATTAACATTAATTACTTTATCTTCTGTTTTACCTTCATTAAAACCTACTAAGGCAAAAGTAATAATAATTAAAACCGCTATTTTTTTCATTTTTTCTCCTTTCAACTTACTTATTAGACAAAAAACGAAAAAATACTCTATAATAAAAAAAATTAGGAATAACCTAATTTTTTTCATAACTCTTTAAGAAATCATATAGTTCTTTTGCAACGTTACTTGGCAAAATTCCTTCAAGTTCTTCTAGTTTCAAAGTTTTTAGTTCAGAAATGGTTTTGTATTTTTTTAATAACATTTTTTTTCTTTTATCACCTATTCCTGGGACGTTATCTAACACACTTGATAAGGATCCCTTACTTCTTATATCTTTATGATACGAAATGGTATACCTGTGAACCTCATCTTGCATTCTTGTTAAATAATGAAAAACATCTGATGTTTTATCAATAAAATACTCTTTATCTTGGCTTATCAAAGAAGTTGTGCTATGTTTTTCATTTTTCTTAAGCCCCAAAACAGGTATATCTAAATATAAGCTGTTTAATATTTCCTTGGTAGCGTTTATTTGAATAATACCACCATCAACGATTATTAAATCAGGCTTTTGTAACTTGTCATGAAGTACCCTGTAATACCTTCGATAAATTACTTCTTGCATGGTGTGGTAATCATCTTTACTTCCTGAATTTATTTTATATTTTCTATATTCTTTTTTATCAGGTCTTCCGTTTGTAAAAACAACCATACCAGACACCGTAAACGTCCCAAAAAGATGCGCATTATCAAAGATTTCTATCCTGTTTAAGTTTGGTATTCCAATTAATTTACCAAGTGTTTCATTAGCTTCAAAAGTTCTTTTTTCATCTCTTATAATAAGTTCAAACTTCTCTTCTAATACCACTTTAGCGTTTTCTTTAGCCATTAAAATTAATTTTTTCTTTAAACCTTTTTGAGGAATAATAAATTTTACGTTCAAAGCATTGGATAACAAATCAATATTAAAATCTTCACCTACTAAAATTTCCTTTGGAAGCTCATTTTTATCATAAAAACTTATAACAAAAGATGACGTTGCGTTTTCTATTTCATCAACCAAAGGAAAAATTTCTTGATCTCTCATGTTAATTCTACCATCTCTTATGTGTAATACTTGAAATGATATATAATCGTTTTTCACGTAATAATTAATTACATCCCTATTAACACCATCATTTAAAGTTATTTTTTGCTTTTCAAGTACTTTATTTATGTATTCAAGCATTTCTTTGTATTCAATGGCCTTTTCATAATTTAGTTTTTCTGATGCATCTAGCATAAGCTGTTTAATTTTCTTTGTTAAGTAATCATAATTACCCTTTAAAAAGCTACTAACCTCATTTATCATTTGATCCAATTGATCTTTTGAAACTTTATTTTCACAGTAACCTAAACACTGTCCAATATGATAATACAAACAAGTTTTTTTACCCATGGTATGGCACTTTCTAAACGGGTATATCCTGTTTAACAACTCAACCGTTTTTCTTGCAGCATTTGCGTTTGGATAAGGTCCAAATAACTTACCCTTATGATTTTTTATCTTTCTTGGCCTGGAAATTATAAGCCTTGGATATTTTTCATTAGTAATTTCAATGTACGGATATGATTTATTATCTTTAAGCATTATGTTATACTTAGGAGAATATTTTTTTATTAGATTTATTTCTAATAATAATGATTCAACTTCTGTTGATGTAACTATGTACTCAAAATCATCAATGTTTTGAACTAACGCCTTTGTCTTTCCCGTATGTTCCCTATTAAAATATGATGATACCCTTCTTTTTAAATTTTTAGCTTTACCAACGTATATTATTTTTCCGGTTACATCCTTCATTAAGTAACATCCTGGTTCAGTAGTTAATAACTTAAGTTTTTCGCTAATTTTATCCATGAAAATCACCTAAAAACATTATATCATATTAATAAACAAACAAAACCAAATTTGATTAAAACTTAAAAACAAGACTACAATCTTGAAGTCTTGTTTTTTTGTGTATTATCGTCTACGTATCTTAGAGGTGAGTATTTTAAATAGTTATTAGCAAGCTCTAAAAGTTTTTTATCTTTTGGAACTCTTACTTCCGTATAATAACTTGTAATTCCCTTAAAAAGTTTAATAACATCATCATCTGATATTATTCCAATTTCTTCATAATACGCAATTGGTTTTTCTATTAATTCCCTCAAATTGGGATGTGATGTTTTTTTTAAACCATTTTCATATGTTGGTTTTATTATTGTTTTAACATGATGTTTTAAAGAGCTAACATTACTAAGGGGCATAAAACACATCTTATCTTCTAACTCCCCCAAATAAATGCAAGGTTTTCTCTATTAAAAGAATGATCAACTTCTCCATTTCTAAAACAAATATTTTTTATATTAACAACACTTCCTATTTTCATACTAACACCTAATCATCTATTTTCTCAATTCTAATTACTTTATTACTTTCTAAGTATTCTAAGACGGTTTTTTTATCATTAAACGGAATCCTTTTATTATCCTTTACTATCATTACTTCTTCATGCCCCTTACCTAAAATAAGTAAAACATCATTGGTTGTTAATAATTTTATTCCCTTTATAATAGCTTTTTTTCTATCTAGTTCAATTTCATAATTATCTTTTACTATTCCTTCAAGCATGTCACTAACTATTTGATTTGGATCCTCGTTATGAACGTCATCACTTGTTATGATAACGTGGTCACAAGCTTCGGTTACAAGCTTAGTCATGATAGGTCTTTTGGTTCTGTCCCTATCTCCAGTACAGCCAAAAACGGTGTAAACATGACCATCGCACACTTCTTTTACCGTGCTAATTACGTTTTGAATTGCATCTGGAGTATGAGCATAATCTATTATAATACGATTATTTTTGTATTCTACCATGTCCATTCTTCCTGGAGGAGATTGTATGTATAATAAAACATCAGAAATATCACCATAATTAAATCCTAATTCTCTTAGTACGATTATGGTAACTAAAACGTTATAAATGTTATATTTACCTATTAAAGGCACTTTAATGTTTTGTTTTACTCCATCATTTATAAAGGTAAAATTGCTTCCTAATATGCTCATTTGATAGTCGGTAATTTTATAGTCTCCACCAGTAAAGCCATAAGTAACGTTAACGTTGTAATCAAGTAAAAACTTATCTTTATTAGGATCATCAAAATTAACGATAGCCTTTCCGCCTGGTCTTATTTGATTAAATAGTTTTTGCTTGCACTTAGCATAATTTTCCATGGTTTTATGAATGTTTAAATGATCTTGAGTTAGGTTTGTAAAT
Source organism: uncultured Bacilli bacterium (assembly GCA_944329425.1). GTDB lineage: Bacteria > Bacillota_I > Bacilli_A > RF39 > UBA660 > Aphodocola. The sequence continues at coordinate 174,521 of CALVIG010000002.1, read as the reverse complement.
ACGGCATATTCAAAAGGAATGTTTTCAAGCCTTCGATGAAGTAATCCTTCACTTGAAGCTTCAACTATAGCATACCTATAACCTTCATCATATGCTTTAATTAACATATCATATACTTCCGTTACTTCAGGAGTGGTATTAGGAAGATTACAAACCTTTTCATCCATATAAAAACCAATTGTTCCTATGTAACAACACTTTTTATCAAACTTTTTTAACGCATCATAAATAAGGTATGCGGCGGTTGTTTTACCGTTTGTACCGGTAAGCCCAATAATATGCATCTGTTCTAAATATTTATTGTAGTTATTTAACAAATAATTATTAAGGTATTCCCTAGTATCAGGTACTATTTCGTAAGGAACATCATATGATCCTTCTTCAGCGATAATTTTTGATGCACCATTTTTAATCGCCATAGGGATAAAATCATGGCCATCACCAACGATACCACGAAGTGCAACGAATATATCCCCAGGAGATACCTTCCTTGAGTCAGTTTTAATATTAATCATAAAAACATCATTCCAATCTATTACTTAGTATATTATATAATATATTTGAAAAACCATCAATAATCATTTATAATGTTTTTGGTGATTGAAAATGTTTACAATAAAAGAAAACATACAAGATGAATTAATAATTAATAAATCTAAGTTTTTAACGTACGTATATAAAATAAATAGCGTTGAATGTGTTATGGATAACTTAAACAACTTAAAAAAAATACATAAAGATGCAAACCATTATTGTTACGCTTACTCATTAAAAAACATAAAAAAAGCATCAGATGATGGAGAGCCTTTACACACCGCCGGCTTACCTATTTTAAACGTTATCGAAAATAAAAAACTAGATAACGTTTTAGTTGTTGTAGTAAGGTATTTTGGCGGGATAAAACTAGGAGCTGGAGGGCTTGTTAGAGCTTATACTAGCGCTACGAAAAACGCTCTTATAAAAGCCGAAATAACACCAATAAAAGAAATAAAAAAAGTCAGGATAACCTTTGATTATAATAACGTTAATAACGTTAATTACTTATTAAAAGATAATAAAATAACTTATAAGGAATATGATGATAACGTTATATACGAGTTTGAATATGAAGAAAACAAGTTCCCTGAACAATTAAATAACTACATAATAAATAAAACTAATCTTTAATGATTAGTTTTTTTATTCCGTACATATTTCTTTTGATTCTTTGCCATCTATTTGCTCTTCACAGCCACAATCATTATAGGTAGTTCCATCAACTTCTATTGAGTACTTAACCTTTAATCGGTTCTTTTCACATTGATTTTTTGTAACTTTAACGTCTTCTTTTAACAAATTAAAATATTTATCTTCATCAAAATCAACATAATCGCCAGATTTTAGTTCTTCTACATTTACCGAACCACCAACTTGAATCCTGTTTTTAGCGTTATACTCCTTAGCACCCGTTAAAATACTACTTATAACGTTTTGTAAATTCTTCTCATCTTGTTTCTTTTTTAATGAGTTAACCGAAACGGTAGTAATTGATAGTAAAATACCCAAAATAACTATTACCGCTAATAGCTCTATTAAAGTAAACCCTTTATTTTTCATTTTAACCAACCCACTTTTCTAAATCATCTTCGCTCATGAAGCCAGAAATTCTTTTTACTTCCGCTCCGTTTTCAAAAATTATAAGCGTCGGAACGGAAAATATTTTATATTTACTTGATAAGCTAGGTGCCCCATCCACATCAACTTTTACGATATCAATGATGCCCTTTTTATCAAATTTTTCCATAACCATACCAAGCATTTTACAAGGTCCACACCACGTTGCGTAAAAATCAACTAATATTCTTTTTTTAGATATTTCTTTTTCAAAGTTTTCTTCAGTTACGTGTTTAATCATAATTCCTCCATAGATATCATTATCAATTATATTATATAGCATTTTAATTAAAAAATACATAGTCAATAACGCCTATTTACATTAAAACGTATAGTTGGTTTTAAATGATTCGTTTTTATGTTAAAATAACTTTAGGAAGTGATTTTATGGTAATAGTATTTAAAATAAGTGATAATACAAAAGAAAAGATGATTGAGTATTACAAATACAAAAGAAGGGAAAAAACTCCACCATACGCCGTTTTTCAAGCTGAAGAAGATGGTACTATAATTACTTTATATGAGTCCGGAAAAGTTATGTTTCAAGGCATTAGTGCGGACATAGATGCAAACATATGGAAGGAAACGGAAGCACATTTAAATAACGGAAAAATGCCGGAAGAAGAAAAGAAGAAAGAAAAAGAAAAAAAAGACGAAAAAGAACTATATGAAGAAAGAAAAAAATACTATTACATTAGTTCAGTTGGTTCTGATGAGGTAGGAACTGGAGATTACTTCGGGCCTATCGTTGTAACCGCAAGTTATGTTTCAAAAGAAAACATACCATTTTTAGAAGAATTAGGAGTAAGAGATTCTAAAAAATTAACTGATTCTAAAATCATTGAAGTAGTTCCTAAAATAATTAAAAAAATACCATACGAAACAATTATATATACTAACGAAGAATATAATAGCAACCCAGAGTACAACATGAACAAAACAAAAGCAATCCTTCATAATAAAGCTTTGTTAAACTTAATGAAAAAAGATAATTATAACTATGATAAGGTTGTAATTGACCAGTTTTGTTATCCTAAAAACTATTTTTCTTACCTAAAAGACGCAAATAACGTTTTTAGAAAAATAAGTTTTACCACAAAAGCAGAAGATAAATGTTTATCAGTTGCTTGTTCATCATTAATAAGTAGGTACGTTTTTATCAAAGAAATGGATAAGATATCAAAACTAATTGGTAAGAAAGTTCCTAAAGGAGCTGGCGTTACGGTAGATGAATTTGGTAAAGAAGTAATAAAAACACATGGAACGGACATTCTTAAAAAAATAGCCAAACTAAACTTTAAAAACACTGATAAAATAAAAAAGAACTAAAAAATAGTTCTTTTTTTATTTTTTTCCATGCTCTACTTTCTTCCATGAAACTTCCTTCGCGGTTAAAGCCCTTATTGCACACGGAATATAAGTAGCCATAAATATAGGGTTATAAAATAGTACTTTTATTTTTGTTTTAAAACTTAAATCTATTTTGTTCCCTTCTAAAATAATTATTACAAGTGTCATTACAAAAAGTGATAAATAAACGATTAGCATATATATAATAAATTCAGTTAAATGACTTTTCCATACTTCATTCTTTAAAAGAAAATTATAAACTAAAAAGAAAATCAAGGATAAAAACCAGGTAACTAATCCTAAAACCATAAAAATATATGGTAATATACCAACGGTTTCATCTATTTTTGAGCCATTATTAGCATCCGCTTTATCAAGTGCCTTAAACATTTTTTTAGTATATATTTTCCTTACGTCAAAATACCCTCTTATCCACCTTATTCTTTGGTTTATCGTATCTTTAAACCTAACGGGTTGTTCATCATAAAAGACTGACTTAGTGTTATAAAAAGTGGTTAAATTATTAAGGGTAGCATATGAACTTATCTCATAATCTTCCGTTAAGGTATGAAACGGATAGCCTTTCCATTTATCTATTAAATACCCTCTTATATAAAACCCGGTACCAGAAAAAGTAATGTTTCTGGTTTCTTTGTTTTTCTTTTCGTTAAACACGGTATTTACTAATGAAAACGTAAGTGCAGAAGAAGCCGCAACAACGCTATCATTTCCGTTTTTACAGTTACGGTACCCACATGATAAATCATAACCTTTATCAAAAACAGGAATCATGTTTTTGATGTAATTTTTATCCAAGATGTTGTCTGCGTCAAAGATAAAATAAGCATCATAACGTAATTTTTTACCCAATATATACTTAACCGCTTCGTCTAAAGCATAACCTTTACGTTTAAGTTCTAAATGTTTTCTTATAACAACGGAGGTACCGTACTTTTTACAAATGTTTACCGTTTCATCTTCTTTAGACTCTACGATTACGTATACGTCTTTCATGTTTATTTTATGAGTTTGGTTTTTTATACTAACAAGTAAATCCTCTATAACCCTAGATTCGTATCTAGCTGGAATAAGAATACAAAAATTATGATTATCATTCTTCCTTTTTGGTTTATTATTGTTTTTCTTAGAGAAAAAGCTTACTACAATAGCCATTATTCCACCAATGAAAATAAAAGTTAAACTAATTATCCTAAATACTATCATATTTAATTTCCTTTACATAAAATATGCAACATATCCTAAAATTAAAACCAATAAAACACCGCATATCCAACCATTTATTTTTTCAAATTTAGATGTCTTATACTTTATACCTAAAGCAGTAGTAATTATCATTCCACCAATTAAGCCACCTATATGAGCATACATATTTACCCCAACTAACATTAAACCTAAAACAAGGTTTATTAATATTACTGGTAAAATTTCTTTTTTCAAAGCCTCCCCCATATAAGTTCTTTGGTTTAAAGAAAAATATAAGATAGAACCCATTAGTCCAAAAATTGCACCTGAAGCTCCCGCGGAAATAACGTTATCACCCATTAAAATAAGGGATAATAAATTTCCAACAACACCACTATATATGAAGATAATTAATGTCTTAAAGTGACCAAAAAACCTTTCTGTTTGTTCACCTAATAATTTAAGAGCCCAAACGTTCATTAAGTAATGAATAATTCCAATATGTAAAAATATACTACTTATTAAACGAATTGGATTATTATCTTTAACCAAAGCTCCAAAATCATACAACGTCTTAATGTTTGTTGAGCCATTACCAATTAAATACATCAAAAGCATCAATAAGGTAATAACACCAATTAAAATATTGGTAACAATCGGCTTTTTGGGGCTAAATAAATCATTTATTTTCTCACTTTGATCCAAGTTCTTTTTTAATATATCATTATTTATCTTTTCGTAAAGCAAAGCCCCTTCTTCAGTAAACTTTAGTTTTTCAGGCATATCACCAAAATATTTTTTTATGGTGTCATTTTTCTTTATTGAATTTTCAGTTTTAATGTTTATCTTATAATTATTTTTTGAATCAATAACCTTTACATCACTATTTAAGTCTAAATATATACTTAACGTTTTCATTTTAAAAGTGAAGGTTTTCATCTTTATTTGTTTTACTAACCTCGTAACTTTAAAATCATCAAAATCTAATTGTTCTTTATTATGAATATAACCCATTACTATTCTTACAATTCTAATATCACTATCCATGTTTTCTAACCAAATCTCGTTTTGAATACCATGAACCACAACTGGATTATAGTTTTTTTCTGTTATGAAATAATGAAGAAGCTTCATTACTAATAAATCTCTTTTTTCCCTAGATGTAGACATAAGAAACCTCCTATTCGTTTTTATACTTATTAAGTATCTCCTCAAATTCTTTTGGTACATCACACTTAAAAGTCATCTTTTCATTAGTAGAAGGATGAATAAAGCTTATTTCTTTAGCGTGCAACATTTGACCAAAAGAAGTAGTTTTCTTTGAAAAACCATACACCGGATCATTTATCACCGGATGATTGATATAATTCATATGAACCCTTATTTGATGGGTTCTTCCCGTAGTTAACTTAAGCTCTATTAAAGTGGCGTTTTTATATCTTTCTAACACCCTAAAATGAGTGATGGCATCCTTTGAATTTACGTCAGTAACACACATTTTTTTTCTATCTAAAGGATCCCTACCAATTGGTGCATCAATTGTTCCGGTGTCATGGTTTATCCTACCATGCACTAAAGCTACATATATTCTAGATAACGTCTTATCCTTTAGCTGTGCTGCTAATTTTTCATGAGCTTTATCATTTTTAGCTACTATAATAAGACCTGAAGTATCTTTATCTATTCTATGAACTATTCCAGGTCTTAAAACACCATTTGAATCACTTAAGTTTGAAGTATGAGATAAAAGACCATTAACCAAAGTCCCGGTAAAATGCCCAGCAGCTGGATGAACAACTAACCCACTAGGTTTATTAATAACCATTACGTCGTTATCTTCATATATTATGTCTAAATCCATTTTTTCCGGTTTAGCTTCGGTTTCTTGCTTTAATTCACCCACCACTTCAATTTCATCATTTAATTTTAAAACATAACTATTTTTTGCTTGTTTACCATTTAATAAAATTAATTTTTCTTTTATCATCTGCTGAATTTTACTTCTTGATATATCAGTTTTTTTAATTAAATATTTATCTAATCTTATAAGATCTTTTTCATCACTTATTTTATATTTCATAATAATTCCTCACGAGTTTAATTATATCATATTTAGGATGATGCTACAATTTAAAAAATAAAATATGTTTATGAACACAATCATAAACATACGTTAACTTTTTTATTTTTGTTTTCCTTTTCTTCTTTTATACTAGATATTAAAAGAAGAATTACCGAAACGCTTATGCATACATCCGCTAAATTAAAAATAGGAAACGCATAACCAAAGATATTTAAAGAAACATAATCAATAACGTATCCTCTAAATATTCTATCGAACAAGTTTCCAATTATACCACCAATTAAAAGTCCAAAGGTTACGTTCTTAAAGTTATCATTTTCTTTTTTTGATAAATATTCTTTACTTAAAACATGTATTAAAAAAGATAAAAGTAAAATGGATAAAGCTATGATAGCCCATCTATTACCCCAAAGCAAACTAAAAGCAACACCTTTGTTTTTAGCAAATACTAAAGATAAAAATCCTGGTATTATAGTAACATTAGTTAAATATTTTATTGCTAAAAATTTTATAAATTGATCAATAAAAAAAGTTACTAAAACTATTATTAATATTTTCTTTTTCAATTTTATCACCGATAACAATTATATCATATAAAAAAAAATAAACCAATTAATTAAATTAATTGGTTGCTTGTTCGAAATTAAACTTCAAATTATAATTAATTGAAGCTCCTTTTTCTGGAAGCTTTGGCTGTTCTTCTCCTAAATCACCCCATGAATGCATAACTGCTACATATTTACTCTCTCCAGGATTTATGGTTATTTTTGCAGAGTTTGTTACTGCATTACCGATGCCATAATTACACTCTCTAAGTGCATCATCATCACATACCATATAAAGAGCAGTTAGCCCTGAAGATGCATCAAAGTATATTTCATCACCCGTGCCGCTCATATCTTCCTTATAATTATTTGGCGACGTAACGTTTTTTAACACTGCCGGAATCGTTCCGGTATTTGTTACCGTTACAACGTATACCATTCCATCACGTGGTTTAGAAAACGTACTTGTTGTTGTTACCGTACTTCCGTTAACGCTACATTCCCCTTCACCAGAGCTTGCTAATCCACTTAAATCCTTTTTACAAAAATACGAAAGTTCAAAATTTCCTTTTGCGGTTGCACTTCCTGTTATGTTTAACGTATCAGAAAACAATGCATATCCTACCGTTACTACTAATATTAGTGCTATTACTCCTATTATTATCATGTTTTTCTTTTTCATCTTTTTACTTCCTCCTATTATGTATTTTAACACATACCTTTATCATTATTCATAACTACATATTGATATTTACATTTGTTTACAAAAATAAAAAAGACTAAAAGTCTTTTTAATATAATAATAGAACTAAAATTGCCGCTAGGAAGTTTTGAATGAAATGCATTGACATTGACACGAAAATATTGTTTGAATCTTTATATGCTTTAGCTAAACATATACCTAAAGTTGCGTACTGGAAAATGTATAAAAAATCATAAATAGAAGTAAATTTATCAATAACGTGTAAAGTTCCGAATAAAACACCACTTACAATAATAAATAAGGTTTTATTTTTAAATAATTTAGATAAAGATAATCTAAATATACTTTCTTCTACAAATGGTGCGTATAAAGTGGATAAAATTAAGGTTGCTAAGGGCAACTTTTCAAACATGCTGTTTATCATTTCTTGATTAGTAGACGTTGCACCGTTATTTATCAATACAACCGGAATTGCAACGATAATCATGATAACTAACATCGAAAAATATCTTTTTATTATAAACGGAAAATAAATTTTAAAGTTTTGAGCTAAATATTTTAAATCTTTTTTTAAATCTTTATAATTAAAAACTAAAGTAATAATAAACATTAAAACATAAATAACGTAAGAAGGTATTTTGCTAAAAAATGAAAACTTTGGAAGTACAAACATTACAAGTATAAAGATTACTAATAACGAAATTGATTTTACGTATGTCATCATAGTTGTTGGGGATTCCTTAATTAATGGTAGTTTAGAATCCTTTTTATCAGATATTAATAGTAAAAAAGCAAAACCAAATAAACCCGGTATTACGTTGGTTAAAAAAAGCCAAATACTACTTATTATAATCTTTGCTTTACTTTTCTTTAACTCATTAATATCACGTTTTGATTCTTTATATAAAGTTACCGCAAAAAATGCACATATAGCTAATAAAAATATGTTTGCAATAACTTCATCATTAATTTTATTCAAAGAAAAATAATAAATAAAATTTAAAATTATATAAACCGTTTCTAATAAAGCTCCCAACTTTAATAAAATTCTTTTATCTTTCATATAACCTCCATATTTAAAAAGCCTTTAAAGGCTTTTTCTTAAAATAAATCGTTAAAATCAATGTCACCGTTAACGCTTGGACCAACGTATTTTATATCGCTACTGAAAGCTATTATAGGAATAAATATCGGGCTTAATAGCCATAAACCAATACCAAAAGCCGTACTTTGACCAAATGATTTAGCAAGCTTAATACTATAAGATATGGCAAAAAGCACCAATGCAATACTTCCTACTACTGGTATTAGAGCTAACGCCGATACGAAAATATAATACCATTTATAACCGATAATTTCAAAAAGAACGATAACGTTATATATTGGCACTATAGAAGCCCATCCTGGCTTACCAGCTTTTTCAAACATTTTCCAATTGGCAATTATTAACAATACGATAATTGCTACCCATATAAGCCAAAAACCCGCAAAAATACCTAAGATTAAAGCTAATAATCCACTTTCATTAATCACCCATGTTTCCCTCCTTTATTTTAGTATACCATAGTTTATAAATTTCTACTAACCAAAATAACATCCGTGCCTATTTTTTTTATTTGTGACCAAGTTATGGTAACTTCTTCTCCACCTCTTAACATGTTAATTAAACCTTTTTTTTCATATACAATCATCTTTAATACGTTCCCAGTGTCATTAGAAATCTCAACGTCAGAAATATTTCCAATTTTTTCTCCAGTCATAATATCAACCACATCTTTATTTTGTAATTCAGATAAACGCACACTAATCACCAATTAATTATATGTTTTTGTTGAATAAAAAAAAACCTTTCGTAGCATTACAAACTATAGAAAGGAATGATTATCATAGCAAAAAACAAAGTAGAGATCACGGGAATTAATACTAGTGAAATTAACGTTTTAAATAACGAAGAAAAAAAAGAATTATTTAAAAAATTAAAAAATGGGGATAAACAAGCCAGAAATAAATTAGCAGAAGGAAACCTAAAATTAGTTTTATCAATTCTTAAAAGGTACCAAAACCGAACTGATAACATGGATGATTTATTTCAAATTGGTTGCGTTGGGCTAATGAAAGCAATAGATAATTTTGATTTATCACATGACGTTAAGTTTTCTACGTACGCAGTACCTTTAATTTTAGGAGAAATAAGAAGATATTTAAGAGATAATAGTAACCTTAGGGTATCAAGAAGCATAAAAGACCTAGCATATAAAATATTAAAACTAAAAGAAGAACACTTTATGACTTCTGGCTACGAGTTAACAAACGAAGCCGTTGCAAAAAAACTTGGCGTAGAAGAAATAGATGTTATCATTGCTCTAGATGCAATGAAAGATCCAGTAAGCATGTTTGAACCAATATACAATGATGGTGGAGACACCATTTATTTAGAAGATCAAATAGAATCTAAAAAGGATAAATGCACAAACTGGGATCTAGTAATATCGCTAAATGATGCAATAAAAGATTTAAAAGAAAAAGAAAAAATGATAATAACCGAAAGATACTTAATTGGTAAAACCCAAATGGAAATTGCTGAAGAAATCGGTATTAGTCAGGCCCAAGTATCACGTCTTGAAAAAGGCGGAATTGAAAACATTAAAAGAAAAATGATGTAATTGACAGTAAAGGTCTCAAAAGTTATAATGTAATTGGAGTGGTTTGGCATGTATAAAGATAGTGACATAAGTTTAGAAGTATATCAAAAATATAATAACTTAGTAAGTTTATTTAAGAAAAAAGGAGCATCTTCAGGAAAACTTGATGATTTAGAAATACTACTAAATTATTTTAACAATAATTTTGATACGTTTAACGAAGAAGAAAAAAAATTAATAAAAAACGTATTAATGATGTCAAAAGGAATTGTAAGTAAAGTCAATAATGGTTATAAGTTTATAAAAGAAAGACGTGATACTTGCATAAATCTAATAGAAACGTTATATGAAAAGCAAAAAGAACCTATAAAATAGGTTCTTTTTTTAGTGGTATAAAGGAGTAAGTAGTGTTTTTTGAGTGTATAAGTAGTAGTTAGAAGTACCACTATTTCTAACTACAATTTAATTATATATAATAAATATTAAATTTCTATGTCAAAATTATTAAATTTTATTAAAACTACCAGGTAATATAAATATGATGCTTAATCCTCCAATATCATTATTTTCAGCATAAATTCGTCCATCATGGGCACTAACTATTTGTTTACATATTGAAAGACCTAAACCAGGTATTTTCCTTGAAGGATCAGTCGTATATAGTGGTTCAAATATTTTTTTAATATCCCTAGCGTTAGCAATTCCTCCACCATTATCAGCAACCTCAAACTTAAAAAAGTTTCTTTTATAAGAAATAACTACGTTAATAACACCTTGTTTGCCTTTAAAGTGCGTAACACTGTTAGTTATTATGTTACTAAATACCCTTCGTAACTTAACCACGTCTACCGAAATAACCTTATCATCACAATTACTAGTTATTTTTAAAGCTATTTTTTTATCATTTAATTCTTCTTCAAAATCTTTTTTTATGTTATTACATAACTCTTTGATACTTATGTTATCAAATTTTAAAGTTTCTTTTAAGTTACAGCTTTGATAATCATCAAATTCTTCAAGTATTTCCTTTATTAAAAACGCTTTATTATATATTTTATCAATGTACTTAATCTTTTTATCTTCTGTTAAATTTTTATTCTTAAGCCTATCAGCATACCCAATAACAGACGTTAACGGCGTTTTAATATCATGAGATATAGACGCAATTATTTGGTTTTGATAATCTTTTTCAATTTCTAACGAATCAACCATATCAACAAAGGTATTTTGTATCCTTTGCATTTTCTTAGGCATCTTTCTTTTATAAGGGCGCTTACCATACTTATAATCATTTATATCTTTTGTTATTGTTTCAATTGGATCAATAAGTTTTTTAGAACTAACAAAAAACGCAATTATTACGGAAGTAGATACCAAAATTATTTCATAAACAATAAAATTTCTAATTAATTTCATACCAGGTAACATTGATATCCTAGAATACGTTAATTCGTATTCATTATCGTTAATGTAAATTATTATCGTAGAAGAAAAAAGCTTATCAGATTCTTTTTTATTAGTATATATAACATTTTTTTTACTATCTTTAAGGGTAACGTATCCACCGTTTTCCTTTGTGTATGACTTAATTACTTTTATAGAATCATCTAAATTCTTACCATCTATTGTTTTTGCAATGGCATATAAACTATTATAATTTTGGTTTTTAGCTTCAGTTAAATCGGTTATCATTCTATCAGATAAATAAAAACTATAATAAGAAAACAAAAGCCCAGAATTAACTGCTAGCAAAACAATTATTATTAACAACGCAACGGTTTTTGACTTCATCTTTTTCATAATTACGCCCTTACAAACTTATAACCCATTCCCCAAATTGTTTTTATATACTTTTCTTCTGTATCTAACTTATTTCTAAGACTTTTTATATTAACCGCTACCGTTCCGATATCTCCGTAGTTGTTTTTCCAAACACTTTGGTATATTTGTTCCTTAGATAATACTATTCCAGCGTTTTCCATTAAGTATGATAATAATTCAAATTCTTTCGTAGACAAAGTTATTAGGTTACCATTTTTATAAACTTCAAAACTTTCTTTATTAAGTTTTATTTCTCCAATCTCAATTACGTTATTATTATTCTTTTTTTCTATTCTTTCTTCTCTTCTTAAATGAGCTTTAACCCTAGCCACCAACTCTTCATTTACAAAAGGCTTTGTTATATAATCATCCGCTCCAACTTCAAACCCAACTAACTTTGATGACAATGCCGTTTTAGCGGTAACAAAAATTATTGGACTGGAAGTATGATTTCTAATATTAGCACAAACTTCGGTACCAGATATATCAGGCATCATAACATCCAATAATATTAAATCGTAATCATTTTCTTTTATTTCCGCAATGGCATCATTACCACTATTTTTAATGGTTGTTGAATAGCCTTCATCCTCTAATATATCAGAAATTAATTCTGCAATATCATTTTCATCATCAACAATAAGAATTTTTTCCATTTATATCACCTTCACTAATTTCATTATAACATTATAAACGCTCAGTTAAAATTAAAAATTATTAAAAAAAAACAATCCCAAACTTCAGGATTGTTCTACTACAACACCAATTACAAACAGCATAACTGGCTTACTACCTTACTGCTGTACTACTATGAAAGTACTTTCTTTTACTTCATGTCAGTTACGCAACTGACATAAATATAATACCATAAACGACATTTTTTTACAATACATTTTTATAAATTAACGTCCTTATTTATAAAAATCTTATTATCGATTAAAAGTTCATGGATTTCTTCTTCCGGATTATTTAAATAAACCTCTTCTATTTTATCTACCATGCATTTTTGTGCCTCAATTATTGAATTAACCTTTTTGGTAGCCTTATCTAATTCATCATTAACAACAACGTAATTATACTTTGTTAATTCATTTATTTCCTGATACGCTTTCTTAAACCTCATTAATATTTTATCATCCGTTTCAGTACCTCGTTTTTTTAACCTAAGCACCAAATCCTTCATCGTAGGAGGCATTATAAAAATAAAGGTTGCTTCTGGCATAATGTGTTTGATTTTTAATGCACCTTGTACTTCAATAACTAAAATAACGTCGAATCCTTTATTTAGATAATCATTAACCTTACTTCTAGGAGTTCCGTAATAATCATCATTATATTTTGCATATTCTAAAAAATCATCCTCTTTGATTAGTTTTTCAAACTCATCCTTTGTTTTAAAATAATAATTAACCCCATCTTCCTCACCTTTTCTAGGCTTTCTAGTCGTACAAGATATAGAAACCCAAAAATTATCATTGTATTCCTTTAATCTTTCACATATAGAATCTTTACCAGAACCTGAGGGCCCTGATAAAACAATTAAACTTCCTTTATTATTTGATTTTAATATATTTGCCATATGACTTTCCTTTCTATACAAAAAAAGACCAAAACGGCCTTATTTACAAGTTCCTTCCCCAGGATTATCACCTTTTTGATACGTCTCACCAACTAACTCACAAGAAGTTTTAGTTATCGAATCTTTTAGATAGCCTCCAAAGACTTTAATTAAACTTACCGCAATAACCGTTACTAATGCTATTATTAAAACATATTCCACTAAAGCTTGACCTTTTTTATTCAATTTCATATTCATACACCTCATATTTTACTAATAATAGTTTAACATTTTATATCTTAGTTTGTCAACGAGAAAACAAAATATATTACAATAATGTAAATATAAGATTTGTATTATTATAACATATATGATATTATAAATTGAGGTGAACAATATGTTATCATTTAAAAACGTTACAATAAAACCTGCAAATACGTTCTTAAGTCGTTTTTGGGGATTAATGTTTAAAAAAAATATCAATTACGGCCTTATGTTCCGTAACTGCAGAGCAATTCATACTTTTTTTATGTTTGATAAAATAGATGTTGTTGCAACTGACCGAAAAGACAACATAATAAAAAAATATAAAAACGTTAAACCATGCAGAATTCTAATAGCTCCTAAGCCAACCAAAAACATATATGAATTACCAAAAGGCACTTTAAAATAGTGCCTTTTAATTTTAATAATATAAAGAAAATTTACTAAAATCATTAATGTCTTGTACGTTAACGTATTTATTTTTTAAAGCGTTATGTTTTATTACTTTTAAGTAATTTTCGTTTTTAGAATATATTTCAACGAATATATTATCAATAATATACAAAAACAATTCACAATCACTATTTAAATAATTATCATAGTTTTGTATTTCTACCATGTTTTTGTTATCCTTATATAATTGTAAAGTTAAAAATACAGGATAATGTTTTCTTAATTTAATTAAGTTTCTAAATCCTAAACTCGTATAAATTTGTTGCTCAAAAAAATTATTTCCTTTTTCGTCAAAAACTTCTTCATTTGTAATCTTAAAAAAATAATTTTTTAAATCAATATTTTTAAATATTTTATCTAAAACCACGTCATGCTCGTTTCTTATTTGAAATTTAATTCCAACCATTTTTCACCTAAAACGCCTATTTTGCTTTTGCTTTTACGTAATATCTTTCTTTACCACCCTTAGTACAAGTTACTAAAGTAACGATTTTATCATTATCATTACTAGGCTGTGCTAAATAACTTGCATCATCAATCGTTGTAACCCCATATTCATAAACATAATAATCAACACTCTGTCCCATTAAATCAGTAATGGTTACAACGTCATTTTTAACTAATCGGTTTATCTTAATAAAGAAATTACCACGCATAAAATTATGACCACCAATTACAACATTACCATTGGTATTTAAATCAGGACCAGATATTTTAACTACGGAAGCATCATAAGCACTTTTGGTATTTTCTTTTAAAATTGGTTGATATATATTGATTTTTTTTATTCTTATTTTACCAAGTACCGTATATTTAATTCCTCCATACGAAGTAACTATTTCGGTTACGGGATTTTCTTGTTCTTTATTTTCTTCTATTTGTTCATCCACTTTTTCAATTATACCGTCTGCTATTTCTTGTCTTTTTCTTTCCCTAAAATCACTATATATAAAAAGTGCTACAAAAACATAAAGAAAAATAACGATTAAAACGATGATAACGTTGAATAATTTTTCTTTATTTATTTTATTTATTAAACTTTTCATATGCCCTCCTATACTTTAATTATTGGTTTCAAAAGATCATAACCAAAGAAATAAGTTATAAGACCAAGAACAATTAATAAAATAAGTGATATGTATACAAATAGCATAAAACGATCTTTCTTTTTTACTGTTTTTTCATCAGATACATCAACTAGCTCCATTTTATCATCCATGATTAATCACCGCTTTCCTTTCCAGCATCATCACGATTATCAACATATATTAATTTCCCTTTATAATTATAATACTCATTTTTTAGTATTATATAATTATCATAAGCTTCATACTCAGAATTAAAAGATGTAAGATTTATTTCACTTAAACTAGAGGAAGTAATTAATAAATCATTAGCATCCGTAGAAGCTTTAAATAACGGATATTTATCATTGAACTCTATATCGTTATAATACGTTTTATTCGCCCTTTTACCATTTGATTTATAAATAGCATACCTATTATCTTTTCTAACCGCATAAAACACATTATCATCCGCTGATGTTTTTTTCTTTACTTCTCCACTAGCCATTTTAATTTCAGCATTTTCAAACTCTATTATTATTTTACCATCTTTATTTATAACTCCATAACCATTTGAATTCTTGGCGATTGCTTCCCCATAAGAATCAAACTCCCCTGCTTCTATGAATCTTTCATTGGTAATTATGTTACCTTCTTCGTTTAAGTAACCATAAGTTCCATCGTCGTATTTAATTATTGCAATTCCATTTTTAAATGGTTTTTCAACGGTAAAATCAGCATTTATGGTTTTAAAAGCTTCTCCGTTTTTAACCATAACTATTAAGTCTTCGTTTTTCTTATAATTATGATTTAAGTACATGAAAACGTTATCTCCATAATAAGTTTCATTTTCTTTTAAATTCTTTTTTATTTGTTCTAAAGTTTTTGTACTAATAAATTCATAGGTATGTGACTTAGTTAACGCTTTTAAAACACCAGTTTCAATTGAATCAATTTTTAAACTTAAATAATCATCTGATTCTAATAAAACCTTATTATCTTGAACGTACATATAGCGTTTAGTATCACCATAACTCTCATAAAACACGTTATTTTCCTCAGGTGTTATTTCATTTAACGTAGCGCTAGAAACGGTGGTACCATCATTTATATTAACTATTAAAGATGAAGAATTAACCGTTACAACCGCATACCTTTGATATGATGAATCAGTAACAGAACTTGCCGTAACTTCAATAATTTTGTCATCTCCATCGTTTAATTTGTATTCAAAAATTTCCTTTCCTTCTCTATTTATAAGTCCAACCGTATTTTTGTTAGTAAACGTATAAACGTCCCCGGAATACGTAATCATATCATACTTAAACTCGGTTTTTTCTTTTAAATTAGCATCTAACACACCATACTTTAAGCCTGATTTAGTAACCTTTGAAGCTATTATATCAGTACCTGCTCGATATACCGAAAAATAAGTTCCTGTTGGTACGACAACCTTACCACCCTTATCAATTATAAGTGGTAAATTAGAAGAATCCTTAACGATGGCATAACCTTTTACGAAGTTTTCCCCATAAGTATATTTTGGATTAACTAATTTATTTCCAGTATAATCAATGTATCCATACTTATTGTTTTGTATTATCCTAATTGGTTGATTATCACTAGCATATACCCTTAAACTATTTAAAACATCCCCAGTTTTATTAATAAAAAACTCAAATCCAAGAAGCATAACGATAATAACGTATAACATCGATTTTTTTACTATTTTTCTAATCTTAGCATTTTTTATATTAAAATCTTTTATCGAAGGCTTATATTCATCAAGCTTTTCCTTTGAACCATCTATCTCAACATTATTACTTGTTTCATAAGAAGTTTCAAGTAATTTTTCTAATTGCACATCATTTTTAGAATCTGCAGTATCCTCGGATAGGTCAATGAAATCAAGCATTTCATCTATTTGATTAGAAACTTTTTCATCGGCTTCAAAATCAAGTGTTTCAATTTCTTCATCTTGATTTTTCATCACTAACCCCTCCTTTACAGTATCTAAAATAATTTTATAATAAAAAGATACAAAATACAAGTTAGATGCCATGTAAATGTAAAATTATAATAAAAACCAAGCATTAGTTGCTTGGTTTTAAGGATTCTGGAAATCCTATGTTAGTCCACGAGTCATTGAACCTTGTTGCATCTCCTAAAATCGTTACTTGCTCAATAGGATTATTATAAAACGAATTAAACCCAATCTTATTAACGTTTGTTGGTATTGTAACACTAGATAAATTATTATCACGAAAAGCGTAGTCACCGATTGATGTAAGTGATTCTGGGAAAGAAATTGTTTCTAAACCAGTATTTTTAAAAGCACTCTCTTCTATCGTTTCTAAATTATTAGGTAAAATAAATCCGTTAAATTTTGCATCTTCAAAAGCTGATTTTTTTATGTTAACAACTGAATTTGATATTGATATATTATCTATTTGGCTTTGAACAAAAGCTCCTTCTGGAATAATGGATACCTTATCTCCAATCATTAAATTATTTATTTTTGAAACCGCAGCAAAATATGGTGTACTATTAAAGATTGACGAATTTATTTTTAAAGTACCAATTCTAGAATACATAAAAATAGCTGGCTCAACAAAAAACACTCTACTACCAATTTCTACTTCATCTTCCACAACACCCGCTAAATTAGGAATATAAGATACGTTTTCATCAATTATAAGGTTAGTTGGAACAGGCATGTTTATAATTAACTCCAACGTT
Source organism: uncultured Bacilli bacterium (assembly GCA_944329425.1). GTDB lineage: Bacteria > Bacillota_I > Bacilli_A > RF39 > UBA660 > Aphodocola. Next base: position 156,443 of record CALVIG010000002.1, on the reverse strand, counting down.
TTTTTACCATTTTGAAAATCTTTAACGCCAAAATTTTCATAAAGTGACCTTACGTCATCACAATTGCTATCGTTAATGTTACTTGCGGTACATTCACCGCTTTCTATCTTAGCATATGCTTTTCTGAACGTATCCCTACCACGGGTACCGTTTACTTCTACATCAGCTACGGTAACCGATGCAGCTGCTGCTAACAAACTTTCTATAGTGCCCATACCAGGTTCATAATCACCTGAAGATTTAACATAAATTCCGTTATTCCTTAAGTATTTATATAAGGCGTCCGCTAAAACCGAATATATAAAATCATCATTAGATATGGTAGAAGAAGCAAAATTTCCTACTGCTTTTATATGAAGGGTACCATCACTATAATAATCATAGTAAGTATTATAATACGTTCTACTTGATGCTATGATTTCACTCATACTATTACTATTTAAAACAATTTCTAGATCCTTAGTATCAGAAATCTCGGATTCAAAAGTTTTATAGCCATCCTTCGTAACGGTTAAATCATAATTACCCCTTGGTAAAACATAATTAAATTTATTAAATTTATTTGAATTTACTTCAATTTCTTTCGTAAATACCAAGTTATCATTTTTTATGGTTATGGTAGCCATTCCTTCTTCACCAAAGTCCTGTATTATTTTTCCACTTAAAGTAATAAAATAATTACTAGTGATATCTTTATTACAAACCTCGTTAACTTGCTCATTTTTAACTTCTTTTTGAGCGCCCGCAACACTACCAGTTAATCTTTTTACTAACTTAGGCGAAAAAATCACAAGTAATATTATTAATAACACAATTATTAAAACACTTATAAAAATCTTTTTATTCTTACTCATACTAACTCCTCCGACATATTATACTAATAATAGTATAACACATCAAATAACGATTATCAATTAAGTAATTTATCATTCTTTAAATTCGAAAATCAAATCCATTATTTGTACACGGTCACCATATTTTGCACCCATTTCTAGTAATTTTTCGTCTATTCCCATCTTTCTTAATTTTCTTGCAAAACGAAGAGCTCCTTCATCCGTAAACTTAGTCATTTTAAATAACTTTTCTACTTCTTTTCCTTTGACTACGTAAATATCATTATCTCTTGTTATGGTAAATGGTTGCTCTTTCTTAAATTTATAAAGTACGTGTGATTCAAATGAATCTTCTTCAAACAAAGGTTCTTGTTTTATCTTGTCTAATTCATCGGCAATTGCTATTAAAGCTTTATCCAAACCAGTAGAATTTATAGCGCTTGTTTCATAAACGGGAACATTATATTTTTGTTTAAATCTTACTAAATTTTCTTTAGCGCCTTCTAAATCCATTTTATTTGCTATAACAATTTGTGGTTTTTTTATTAATTTATCATCAAAATCTTTTAATTCTTTATTAATCGTTTCATAGTCTTCTAGAGGATCTCTGCCTTCGGAGCCAGACATATCAAGCACGTGTGCAATAACCCTTGTTCTTTCAATATGTTTTAAAAATTTGTCTCCAAGACCTTCTCCTAGTGATGCACCCTTAATTAATCCAGGTAAATCTGCTGCCACAAAAGTTCTATTGTCAATCGTTCTTACAACCCCTAAATTAGGATTTAAGGTTGTAAAATGGTACGCTGCTATTTTTGGCTTAGAAGCAGAAATTTTAGATAATATGGTTGATTTACCTACGGAAGGCATACCTACAAATCCTACGTCCGCTAAAAGTCTTAACTCTACTTTTAAAGTCTTTTCTTCACCAGGCTCTCCATGTTCAGAAAAATTTGGCGCTGGATTAGAAGCGGTAGCAAAAGCGGTATTACCCCTTCCCCCTCGGCCACCATGTGCAACGATAACCTCATCGTTTTCTTTAGTTAAATCAGCTATTATAAAACCCGTATCCATGTCTTTTATCGTTGTTCCAACCGGAACTTTTATTATAACATCCTCAGCTCCACGACCATTTTTATTCTTTCCTTGACCGTTAGCACCTTTAGGAGCCTTAATTAACTTATTATACCTTAAATCTAAAAGCGTTCTAAGGCCTAAATCAGTTTTAAAAATAATGTTTGCACCTTTTCCTCCATTACCGCCAAAAGGTCCACCATCAGGTATATATTTTTCCCTTCTAAACGCGGTGCAACCATCACCACCGTTACCGGCTTTTACCTTAATTATAACCTCATCTACAAACATAAAAGTCACCTCTTTAATATAATTTACTTTTAATTCTTAAATGATGCATCTAAATAGTATATATTACGATGTTCTTTAAAGTATTGTTTTTCAAAATCAGTCATGATATTTGGTATGTTTCTTTCATCATTGTGCAAATCCATGCTAACTTTATCAAATACGTACCAATAACTACTTAAACTTTCAATCGCAGAAGCAAATAATATTTTGTTATCCGTCTTTAAAATTATGTGTTTATTCTTTCTAAATATCCTATCATATAACTTTAAATAACCAATGTTAGTAAACCTCTTTTTTTCATCTTTTTTCTTTGGCCATGGCTCAGAAAAAGTTAAATATATTGTATCAATTTCTTTTCCAAAAAAATCGGTAATACAACTAGCATCCGCACAAATAATTTTTAAATTATTTATTTTTTGATTTCCTATACTTTTAATGGCGGTAGCAGTTTGGGATTTATCTAACTCTAAACCAATGTAATTAACGTTTGGGTGTGCTTTTGCCATGTTTATAATAAAACTACCCCTTCCCATACCAAGTTCTAAACATATAGGCTTGTTATTACCAAATAAAGTTGCCCACTTACCCTTATAATTTTTAGGTTCCTTAACAAGATAATCACTACCACTAATTATTTTATCCGCATCTTTTATAACGTTATAACGCATAATATCACCTCACAAAAATTTTACCATACTTTTCTTAAAATTCATATAAATTAAAACTAGTAATTTTAATTGAATTAAAAAAATTCTACAAAAGTAGAATTATTTTTCGATGTAAACACTTACTTGCTTTTTATCTCTTCCCTTACGTTCAAACTTAACGTAACCTGTAATTAATGCATACAAAGTATGATCTTTTCCCATACCTACGTTAACTCCAGGATATATCTTAGTTCCTCTTTGACGGTAAATAATTGAACCAGCTGGAATCAATTCACCATCAGCAGCTTTTGCGCCTAACCTTCTACCTTCACTATCACGTCCGTTATGAGTAGAACCTTGCGCTTTAACGTGTGCAAATAACTGAATGTTTAACTTTAACATCAAAAGCACCTCCTCTATATAATTTTAACGTTTTTTTCATAATCTTTTGATAATTCTTCTAACATGTCCAGCATGTTTTTCAATACTACTTCTATGTTTGTGTCATGCTTTAGTACGTCTATTTCCAATAAACCATCACTTTGCTTTACGTTAATGGCTTTATCATCCATTCTTAAAATAAGGTTAACGCTTGTTATGGCTATTGAAGAAACGGATGCACAAACTATATCTTTACCATGCTCGTCATAATTAGCATGTCCGGTTATTATTATTTTTTTTATACAATTATCATTTTTTTGTATTTTTATTTTTATCATCAATAATCACCCAAAATTAAGCGTTAATTTTAGTAATTGTAAGCTTAGTATATGGTTGACGATGACCTTGTTTTTTATGTGAACTGTTTTTTGGCACATATTTAAAAATTACTATTTTCTTTTGCTTACCATGTTTTTCTACTTTGGCTTCAACGGTTGCACCATTAATATATGGAGTACCAACCTTGTTATCCGCCATAATTACTTTTTCAAAAGTGTATTTTTTACCAGGCTCTACGTCTAGTTTTTCAACGTAAATTACTGAACCTTCTTCAACACGGTATTGTTTTCCACCAGTTTCGATAACAGCTTTCATTAGTATTTCCTCCTTTTTTTAAACTTAGACTCACCATTAAGGCACATAAATATGTTTATAACCTTTTCTGTGTGGTTGAAGAACAAGAAGTTCTACAAACGAATTAATTTTATCATATATATAGTAATTAGTCAAACTTTTTCGAAAGCAAATAAGATTCATTATAGTATTTACCCTTTATTAAAAACACATGCCTTACTCGTCTTTTAATCTTTTCTAAATTATTTCCGTTTATGATTTTGGTTTTTTTACTTTTAACGGGACAAGCGTACCTTTCAAATAAAAAACGATTAAATAAATGCGGTATATCCTTCCAGTACGCAATTAGTTTTTTTATTAAGAAAGCAAAAATCATGACGTAACTATATTCAATTTTAAAATCATAAATAAAACAACTCAAAGTAACAATCAAAACCATAAAAAAAGAAACGTAGCACAATATTTTTGATGCTTTTTTATATGGTATAAACACGTTAAGAAAAACGCTAATTATCTTAGAACCATCTAAAGGTATTATGGGAAGTAAATTAAACAAAAAAACAGAAAAATGATATTTTTGGATTAAAACCATAACGCCTTCATCTAAGATATTCTTTTTATATAGAAAGAAGCAAATAAGATAAAATAACGTCTGCATTAACAACCCTGATATCGAAATTAAAAATTCTTCTTTAAGGGGTTTATCTATCATTTCATCGTAAGTAATAAAACCACCGCATATTCCAAAGCTTATTTTTTTTATTTTCCACTTGTATAATGAAGAAGTAATAACGTGTCCCATTTCGTGAACCACAATTATGGAAAAAAAAGTTAACATATCTTTAAATAGCCCAGCCGTAAACGCAATAAAAAAAACAACTAAAAGGTATGGTGAGACATCGATTTTTTTATAAATATTTTTCATAAGATAAAAACTCATTATCCTTTTGAAAAACCATGTATAATTTTTTGTTTGCCGTTCCTAAGATTTCTCCTTTTTCCACATAATCATATAATTTAACATTTAAATTGTCTAAATAGCCATACGTTATGTTAAGACCATTTTTGTCCTGAATGGTTATTAGGTTATTATATTTATCAGAGCTAACACTTTTAATTATTATACCGCTTTGAACTGAACTTACGGGATACTCACTTGAAACCGTAAGTAGGTATCCATCTCCTTCTTTTTCTATTTTTTCATACGTAATTTTTTCGGTTGATACTTGCTTTGTATTATCTTTAAAAATATTTTTAAATGGTACGACATCACCTAAGTACTGATTATAAATGCTATATATTTTTGCAAAAGATAATGAGTTATTATAAACAAAGTTTTTATATTTTTCTTTATTTTTATCACTTTGTTTTATATATATAAGCGATGATAAAAAAAGTATGGTAACTATTAAAATCTTAACTGCCGTTGTAAATAAAAACTTATATAAATAATTTTTTTTAGTATCTTCATTTTTTTTATTAAGTTTATTAAAAGATTCTTTAGTTATCATATTGTTCACCTATTTCATTAATATGAACTTTTTTTTAATCTATGACCAAATATACAATTTATAACAATATATATCAAATAAATAAACAAAAAATAAATAACGTTAATAATCAAACCATCACATAAAATATCACTTACTTTTTTAAAGTTATACTGGTTATAAGAAAAAGTAAATAATACCATTATAATAATATATAATAAACACATTAATAAATAAGTAAAAAAGGCTTTAATAAAATACTTGTTTTTACCATTTATATTAAAACATAAAAATGCTATTAACACGTATATAAAACCAGTCAAAAACAAAGTATTGTTATAAATAACATCGTATAAAACACCAAAAATAAAAGATATATAATAAAATAACTTTTGGTGTTTAAAATTCATACCCCAAATTACAATAACCGCAATAACAAAAAAAGGAGTAACGTTTCTTAAAACGTTAGGAATAATTCCCTCTAATAAAACGGACAACATAAATAATATAATCGTAGTTATCATTTTTTCTCCTTTACTACCGCCACAAACATTAAATCATCAAAATTAACACTTGATTCAACCCATATTGTTTTATTAAGTCCATAGTTACTAGATTCTTCTTTAACAACCATTCCAACGTATATTCCTTTGTAAGACTCGTTATCATATCCTGATAAGGTAACTTTATCTCCAGCTAAAATGTTGCTCTTACTCATTACCCCATCGACTTTAAATAACCCTTTATTAACATCATAATCGCTTAAAACCCCTGCCACATAACCATCATTAGTTTCAATGGTTACTGATAACATGTTGTTTTGTGAAACACTGGTAAGTAATTTTACTTCACTCATCTTTCCAGATACCTTACTAACAAATCCTACTAAACCCTCACTATTTATTACCGCATCATCTTTTTTTATGCCATCGTTATAACCTTTTGAAATTTCTACTATATTAAACCAGTTTTTTGCAGTATGATTAGTTATTTCTCCTATTACATAATCATCACTTTTTTCTTGTAATTCCAAATTTTTTCTTAATTCATTATTTTCTTTTTGTAAATAACTTATTTTTGAAGATACTACGTTTTCACTAAAAGAATTAGTTGAATACGCGTTTGAAATAATATACGAATTAACTAAACTAGAAACATTTTTAAAAGCTTTTTCTATAAAAAAATATTTTCTATTTATCAAGGTTAACGTACTACAAGCAAAAATTACAAATATAATAATTACTACAATGGTAATCATTTTTTTCTTTTTTTTATTTGGTTTAGCATTTAATTTCATTTTTATCACCTTTCTAACGCATCATTTTCATAAAAACTATAATAATTATTATTTCCTATTATAACGTGATCAATTACTGGTATTCCCTGCAAGTGGCCTATTTTAACTAACATGTTGGTTACGTTTATATCCTCATTAGATGGGATTACATTACCAGAAGGATGGTTATGAACGCATATAATGTAAGCAGCAGAAGATAGGTATGCCCATTTAAATATTTCTCTTGGGTGTATCAAACTTTTATTTAAAGTACCCTTAAATAAAAGCTTTTTTTCTATTAACTTTTTTGATTGATCTAGGTATAAGCAAATAAAATGTTCTTGAGTAAGTCCGTTTAACTCGGAACTAAAATAATCATAAATTTTTTTTGCACCATTAAATTTTAAATTGTTTTCAAGTGGTTTACTTTCATACACCCTTCTTCCTAGCTCTAAAGCTGCTAAAAACTCTATTGCCTTTACCGCTCCTATGCCATTAATTTTTATTAAGCTATTTAAGGTAATGTTTTTTAAATCAGGTATGTTTTTTACTTTTCTTAATATCTGTGATGCTAAATATTTTGATGAATAATCCTTTGTACCAGTTTTCATAATAATTGCTATTAAATCTTCGGTTGATAAACTTTTAGCACCGTATTTAACCAATCTTTCCCTTGGACGTTCTTCTATGGGAATTTGTCTTATAAGTACGTTATTCATTATTTACTACCGTTTCCTCATAACAAGATAAGATTTGATTTTCAATTATTAAAAGTGATTTTTCGTCTTCAGTAGCATCTAGTAGTTTTTCGTATTCATTTAAATTTTGGATGAATTCATCATTATTAATGGTCACTTCTTCAACCGTTAATTCTATTTTTTTATCAAGGTATACATCCTTTATCTTGTTCGCGTTTTTCTTAGTAGTTGACACCCCAACATAAGCACTAACACCATCTTCTTTCTCGATATAAATATACCTGTCAACGTTAGTTACCTTTTCATACATTTCGTCCAAGTTAGAATAATTTCCGTACCTTAGCATATAAACCTTATTGTTAAAACTAATAACGCTTTGTACATCTATTTTTTCATATTTATCAAAGGTAACCTTTCCTAAGATAGCTCCTGATATTAAGGCCGCTAAAACCCACAAAACAGTTTTTTTCATAAATATCACCATAAACATAATAAGCCAATAAATTTAAAATTAATGTCGAAAAAAAAGAAGTGTAATCACTTATTTTTAAAGCTAGATCCTAAAACGTTGGTTAAATACTCCTCATATTGTTTTTTTATTAATTTATCTGGCAAAAACTCAGAAGATAAAATGGATTCTTTGTTTACCTCCCACCACAAGGGCATCAACGAACCAGTTTTAAACCTTACGTTTGAATGTTCATCAAATTTTAATAAATCTTTCTCGTAATAAAATTCAAGAACCAAAGCATAATACATCTCGTATTTTTTATACTGCTTAGCAATTTCTACGTCAACTGGGTTATCACTATTTAATATACTTTCTTTGTTTTGTAAAAACCATACACCACTCATTAATTTAGATGATGGTAATTCAATACCTGAAAACTCGTTAAACTTATAAAGCCTATCATCCTTATAAAAAGAATATTTATCCCTACTTCTTTCAATTATTTTTTGGGTTTTTTTAGCGTTAAAGTATTGCTCCCTTATTTCCTTGTACATGCCACAACCATCAACTAAAATACTGCGTGAATTTGCTATAAACCAATCATAAGTTGTCATACCATTAGATAAATATATGTTTGAATCCTTATCAAACTTCCTTATGTCTTTTATGTTTTTAAATTCATTTGTAATGTTAGCGTTAACGAAAGTATTATGAATGCTTTGTGTGGTTTCCATTAGTTTTGCCTCTTTGACGGACTTAAGGTGGTTTTCATACTGACTTTGAACCAATTTGCAATATTTATTATTAGAACTTAGTATTTCTTTTTTATTCGCAACAAACCAATTATAAGCAACATGCCCATCTGAAAATAAAATATTACTTGATCTTGTAAATTTTTCTAAAGTTTTTATGTTAGCAAATTCGATTAATTTACTTTCTACCATTTTCATTAATTTCTTTTCCCCCTCATTTAGAAAATAATTACGAATATTTTATATTAAATTATCTCTTTTGTAAACACTAACTTTTTCTTCGGTATATACCTTTAGTTTGGCGGCACAAGTTATCTTACAAAAACAAAGACCAGATATTACAATATCATTTCTTGGTTTTGTATTAAAATTACTAACCTTTAAATTCTTTAAATAATCACTAGTATTAACGTTTATTCTCCTAACTTTAATAGCATTAGACAAATAAATGGTAAAGCTATTTTTTTGATCGCTTAAGTAATCAATTCTTGCGTAATTTCCAATGATTATTGATTGATTAGGTTTCATTTGATAAGTTCTGGGTTTTATTTCTGCTTTTGGGGAAATTTCCTTAATAACGTTAACTTTTTCGTTATACAAAAAATTATCTTTTCTTATAATACCAGGAGTATCTATAAGGGTTATATCATCATTTAACTTTATTTTTATAACGTCAATCGTGGTAGCTGGAATAATGCTTGTGGTAACGAAAGACTCGCCATCAGAATACGACTTTATTAAACAATTTATCAAGGAGCTTTTACCGGCGTTAGTGTTACCAACTAAGTAAATTTCGTTACCGACTTTGTTTTTTAAAATCGTTTTCATTAATAAATCAATATTGTAATTTTTATTACTACTTATAAAAATAACGTTAAGTACGTTTAAATCATAATTTTTTTTAATATAATCACATAATTTTTTTTCTTTAACCGATTTTGGTAACAAATCAACCTTGGTAATAACTAAAATAACTGATCCGTTAAAACCCTTTAACTCACTTATATCATTATCTATGTTAAGGATATCACATAAATATAAAACAAGTTTTTTTTCTTTTTTTACTTCATCAAAAATTTTTCTATAATCGCTTTCACTTTTATTTATAATCTGGTAATCACCGTAATTTTTAATTCTAAAACACCTTCGACATATTAAAGCCTTTTTTAACATACAACTATCTACGTAACCTTCTTTGTTTGGGTCATCACTTTGAAATAAAGCGCCGCAACCAATACATTTTTTAGTCATAGTACTTTCCTTTTTGTAATAATTTTCTCTTATCAAAAACTTTAAATATTTTCTTTTCAATCTGTCTGTTTAACCAAGTTTCTCTTTCGTCTTTTTCGCTTATAGGGTTTACCAATATGGTTGTTATTTTTACCTTATTTCCTCCCTGTATATCCGTTAATAACTGATCTCCGATAGCGGCTACCTCAGTATTTTTATACCCATATTTATTTAAAATATATCGATATTTAAAAGAAAATGGTTTTAAGGACACACAAGCAATATCAACCGAATAGTAATCACCAAACTTCTTAATTCTTTTAGGAAAGTTATTAGAAAATAAAATTATTTTAAAATCTTTTTTTAATTTATTAATTAATTTTTTTGTTTGTTCATAAAACTTTTCTTCCCTAGCAGGAGTTATCGTGTTATCAACGTCAAACAAAATACACTTTATACCATTTTTCTTAAGTTTTTTATAATTAATGGTAAATATGCTTTCCTGATACATATCAGGAAGAAATCTCTTTATCATAAACATCATCCTCTTCTTTATTTCTTGATAAACTGGTTTTTTGATACATTTTTATTCTTCTTGTTCTAATAGAACTATATAAATATTCCTCATTAGTCATTAAATAGTTATGTTTTTTATCATACTGTTCATTATTAATAAACGTTTTATTAAGGCTAAGAGCCTTTTTTGAAACCTTTGCAGCAAGATAAAACAATGATATCATAATAACTAATAATGGTAAAATTTCAAACAATAGAACCTGAATAGAATTATTATAATCAATTTTTAAATTGCCTAAAAAATTCATTAAGAAGTTAAAACTTCCATGAATTAATGAAGGAACTACTATCGCTAAAGAAAAATTAATGATCTTTTTATCTTTACTCTTAGAAAAACTTCCAAGTGACATAAAGTATCCAATAACTATACCGCATATTACATGAAGTGGAACGGTTGTAAAATCCCTCATTAACGCTAAACTAATACTATCATTTATGGTACTTTCTGAAAAAGCATACATAATGTTTTCTAGTCCCGCAAAGGAAAGCGCGATAAGCATCATATAAACAATACCATCATATATATCATCATAGTGTTTATTATCAAAAATAAATAAAAAGAAAATAGCAATCTTAGAAAGTTCCTCAATGAACGCCCAAATAAATGTTAATATAGTATTATTTGAAAAATATGGCATAACCAGATTTTCAAAGTAACCAGCTACGGAAATGGTTAATATTCCGGATAATAAACATAAAACCACGTTTTTTACCGGTTCCCTACTTTTTCTATCCGTATATAATACGAACGCTACTAAAAGTAAAGTTGGTACAAGAGAAAAAATAAGTACCAATAAACGTTCATAAAAATAATAATAATTATTAAATAGATTAAAATCGAAACTTAAATTTATCATATTTTCCCTCTTTAAACAAAACTTACAAACAATTACTAGTCAAAACTTAACTTTAATATCTTTTTTATTATAACATAAATAGACATTATTTTTTCATATAATTTATCAGGAGTGATAAATTTGTTTTTAAGTATTATAACGGAAATTATAAAGGGTTTATTAATCGGTACCGGTAGCTATGGAAGTAAAACGTTTCCCGATCCCCTACCGAAAGAACAAGAAGATGAATTAATAAAAAAAATGTTAGATGGTGATAAAAATGCTAGAAATAAATTGGTTGAACACAATTTACGTTTAGTAGCACACATAGTAAAAAAATATGATAATGGAAAAGACGATGTAGATGATTTAATTAGTATTGGAACGATTGGTCTTATTAAAGGCATAGATACGTTTTCAAACAAAAATGGTACAAAGTTAACCACTTATGCTGCAAGATGCGTTGAAAATGAAATATTGATGTTTTACAGAGCAAATAAAAAAAATAACAAAAACATAAGTATTAACGAATCAGTAGGCTTTGATAAAGATGGAAATGAAATATCGTTTTTAGACATATTAAAAACCCCAAACCCTGATTACGTAAATGATATAGACCTCCAAGATAACATAAAGTTGCTATACAAATTCATTGATGTTTTAACAAAACGAGAAAAAGAAATAATCATTAAAAGGTATGGTTTATATAATACAAAAGAACAAACGCAAAAAGAAATTGCAAAAGAATTCAAAATTTCAAGAAGCTACGTATCAAGAATTGAAAAAAGAGCACTTACTAAAATTCTAAGAGAATTTATTAGAAACAATAAAAAATAAGGATTTTACTCCTTATTTTTTAATTACATATATAATTCCACCAATTAATCCAAACGCAACCATTGATAAAGCCATTATAATAAGAGGATTTTTCTCGGCTTCTACGTCAACTGAACTTTTTTTAGTTGTTTCGGTATCTTTAACTATGTTTAAAACGTATTCTTTTTTGGTACCGTCTTGGGCAGTTACTAAAATTTTAACTTTAGAACCATTTTTTAAATTTTCGTTCCCACTTATACTAACCTCAGCATTTTCATCAGACGTAACGTAATCAAGGGTTAACTTTTTAACGGAATCTTTTATTTTAACGCTATAAGAAAACTTATTTTCCTTAAGTTTAAAATCACTACATTCTTTTATGGTTAATGATTTTAACGTAGCATCAGCGGTTAAAGCTTCCCTTTTAATGTTAATCGTATAAGCTTTTTTAGTCCCATCTTCTGCGGTTACCGTAATAACTATTTTATTATTTTCCCCAGCCACTAATTCTTCAGTGGCATTATTGCTTACAACCATGTTTGCTTTACTATCTTCCATCGTAGCATTAATGGTAATCGTTTTAACTTCACCCGCTACGGTTGCGGAATACTCATAGACGTTACTAGAAAAGCTAGGAGATAAAACCACTTCACTATCATCACTACCAACAATCTCTAACGTCTTAAGGTTTGCGTTATTTGATTTAAGCGCTTGCGTCGTAGTACTAGGCGTAGGAGCTGATGGAGCTGGTTTAGTGGTACTGGTAGTACCCGCCCCTACAATTATTTTTTTGGGAGAGGCATCAGGAATATTATAACTAGAAGTAACTCTTATTAAGGCTTCACCATTTGAAATACCTCTAAATTGATAAGTAAAAGTTGTATTCCCAGTGATTTTTTGAGTTTTTGGGCAATTTGAATTGCATTGTAATATATTAGAAGGATAATCAATATATATATTGCCAGGCACATCATTATAATCAGAAACCGTAAATTTTATATCTATTGTTTTATTTAACGAAACTTTATCAGCACCTTCAATTGTTATATTTATAGCTTTAACATTACAAATTCCAACAATACTAGCAACAAATATAAAGCATAAAAAACAAGAAATTTTTTTCATAGTACTCATGTTAAACACCTCTTCTATTCTGAATATAATTTTAATATAAAAAAAAAGATAAGTCAATTCTAGATTAACTTATCTTTGACACTTAAATATTTTTTATTAAGCTCCTTATTTCGGATTGAATATCATCGATGCTTTTCATTTTACCGTTTTTATCACATTTTACCACGCTAAATCCTGAGTTCTTTGCTACAAAACTCGAATTATCATATATTTTTTTCATTAACGTTTCATTACGCTCATAAACGTCATTTAATACACCATCATTATCTACCCTTTTTTGTCTCATGTTTAATATTACATCATAATCAGCGGTTAAGAATATAACCATATCTGGTTTTTTTATGTTTAATTTCATATATTCATAATCTTCAACGAAATTCATAAACTTTAGTTTTTCTTTTTCGTCTTCAATTAAAGATGACTGATATATTAAACTTGAAGTTGTGTATCTGTCTAATAATATTACATACCCTTGTTCATACTTTTCTTTTAATTCTTGTTTCCAAGTAATAGCTCTATCTAAAGCATAAAACGAATTTACTAAATAAGGTGATAATTCTTCAGGTGATCCAAAATCGCCGTTTAAATAATATTCAGTTGTTTTTCCTTGCTTTGAATGATAAGTTGGAAAATGGTGGGTATAAACTTTATAACCATTATTTTCTAAATACTCTTTTAACAAGTTAAACTGAGTTGTTTTACCAACACCATCACACGCTCCTTCTATTACTATTAATTTACCCTTCATTATTTAACCTCCAACATAATTATAACAAAAAAAAGGCTTATTTTTAAGCCTTTTCTACATCTAATTTAACTTCTACACCATTAAGGTTAAATATTTCTTTTAATCCTTCTTTTTTAATTAATTCTAAACTTAGAGTTTCCTTTTTTATCATGTCTTTAAAATCATTAATTACTTTATCGAAGCCTTCGTTTGCGTCATAGTATAGTTTTATTCTATCCGCAACATCAAAATCTTTTTGCTTTCTTAAGTTTTGAACCTTAGAAATTAATTCTCTTGCAATTCCCTCATTAATTAAGTCTTCGGTTAAGTTAGTATTTAATATAATGAAATTATTGGTATCTTTAGCAACGTCATAACCATCCTTAGCGGATACCCTTATATCAACCATATCTTCGGTTACGTCAAATAACTCACCATCTACTTTTATCGTTACTGCTTCACCTTTTTGAATAAATTGAACGTCTTCATTGGTTAAATTTTGAAGTTCTTGTTGATATAATTTAATTTTTGGTCCAAATATTTTACCAACCACCTTAAAGTTTGGTTTTACTTCAAAATTCATGTACTCTGATAAGTCACTTATGTAAGTAACTTTCTTAACGTTTAATTCTTCTTTTATAAGTTCGTCTAAATCACTTATTAATTCTTTGTTTTTTCCATCAATTAATACTTCACTAATTGGTTGCCTAACTTTTATTTTAACTTCTTCACGGGCGTTTCTTCCTAACGAAATCAAATCCCTTACCAAATCCATTTTATTTTCTATTCTATCATTAACTAAAGATAAATCAGCTTTAGGGAAATCTTGTAAGTGAACGGAAGTATCACCAGTTAGTTTTGTGTATATTTCCTCCGCCGTAAATGACACTATTGGTGCAATTATCTTACATAAACCAACTAACACTTCATAAGTAGTTTTATAAACGGCTTTTTTACTATTATCCAAGGTACTTGACCAAAACCTACGTCTGTTTCTTCTTATGTACCAATTAGATAAATCTTCACTAACAAAATCAGTTACACTTCTTACAACCCTTGTTAAGTCATATTCATCATAGGCTTTAGTAACATAGTCTAATAATTTATTATATTTTGATAATAACCATTTATCAATTTCTTCCATGTCTTCATATTTAACCTCAAACGTTCTTGGATCAACGTTATCGGTGTTAGCGTATAACGCGAAAAACGAATACGTGTTTTTAAAGGTATTAAAGAATTTTGAATATACTTCCTTTAAACCTTCTTCGTCGAATTTTATTGGGGTCCATACTGGTGAAACATATGGTAAATACCATCTTATGGAATCAACCCCGTTTTTTTCTATTAAACTAAACGGTTCAATTGCGTTACCCCTTGATTTATGCATCTTTTGACCGTTTTTATCAAGTAATAAATCATTTACTAACACGTTCTTATAAGGACTTTTTCCAGTAACAAAAGTTGAAATAACTAAAAGTGAATAAAACCAACCTCTTGTTTGATCAATTCCTTCCGCGATAAAATCCGCTGGAAATTGTTCTTCCCATAATTCTTTGTTTTCAAACGGATAATGATACTGTGCAAACGGCATAGAACCTGAATCAAACCAACAATCTATTACGTCGGTTGTTCTTGTCATTTCTTTTCCACACTTAGGGCACCTTAAATGAACATCATCAACGTATGGTCTATGTAAATCAATTGTTTCATCAATGTTTTCAATGGCTTTTTCTACTAATTCCTTTCTTGAACCAATCATTTCTTGATGTCCACAAGAACACGTCCACAAAGGAAGTGGTGTTCCCCAATATCTTTGACGTGATATTGCCCAGTCTTTTAATTCTTCTAACCAGTTACCAAAACGTTTTTCACCAACGTATGATGGATACCAGTTAACCTTTTTATTTTCTTCTATAATCTTATCTTTTATCTTAGTTACTTCTAAATAATAACTTGGTTTAGAATAATACAAAAGTGGGCTTTTGCATCTCCAGCAGTGCGGATAGTTATGAACGATTCTTTGCTTTTTAAATAATTTATCATTAGCCTTTAACCACTTAATAACTTCTAAATCAGCATCAAAAACCCTCATGCCCTTCCATGGGCCTTCGGTGTAACAACCATCTTCACCAACTGGGTTTAAATATGGTAAATTATATTTTTTACCTACGTTAGCATCATCTTCACCAAAAGCTGGTGCTATATGAACAACACCAGTACCATCTTCCATGGTAACGTAATTATCACAAGTTACAAAAAACGCTTTTTTATTTACCGTTAAGAATGGTAACAATTGCTCATACTCGGTATATTCCAAATCTTTTCCCTTGTATTCTTCAAGCACCTTAACGTCATCGCCTAAAACTTTATTCATTAGAGCCTTAGCTAATATGAATTTGTAGCCCATCGACTCTACCTTAACGTATGTTTCATCTGGGTTAACGCATAGTGCCACGTTAGATAAAAGGGTCCATGGGGTTGTTGTCCATACCAAGAAATAACAATCTTCATCCTTTTTCTTCATTGGAACAATTACTGTATCAACCGAAACCTCTTTATAACCTTGTGCAACTTCATGAGAAGCTAAACTAGTTCCACACCTAGGACAATAAGGAGTTATCTTAACACCCTCATAAAATAAACCTTCATCAAAAAATTTCTTTAATATCCACCACTCGGTTTCAATGTAATCGTTTTTATAGGTGATATAAGAGTTTTTAGTATCAATAAATTGTCCCATTTCATCAGTTAACTTAGTAAAGGCTTCCTCGTTTTCCCATACGGCTTCACGACACTTTTTATTAAATTTTTCAATACCATACTTTTCAATGTCTTTTTTACCATTAAAACCTAATTCTTTTTCTACTTGAACCTCTACTGGTAACCCGTGAGTATCCCATCCAATTTTTCTTAGTACCCTTTTACCTTTCATGGTTTGGTATTTACAAAACGCATCCTTTAAGAATTTTGCTACCATGTGATGAACTCCTGGTTTCCCGTTCGCGGTAGCAGGTCCGTCATAGAAAACAAAATTTTCCTTACCCTCTCTATTATCAATGGTTTTCTTTAAAATATCTTCACTTTTCCATTTTTTTAAAATTTCTTGTTCAATTTCAAATTCGCTTTTTTTAGATAATTCTTCAAATATTTTACTCATCTTTATTCCTCCTTTATAAATAAAAAAACTCATCCTTAATAAAGGATGAGTTAAACCCACGGTACCACCTTAATTCATATCAAAAGATATGCATCTCATTCGTTTTAACGCTTAACAAGCGGAAATACCCTACTAACTTCAAGTACTCACATCAGAAGTGATCTACATAACTTAAACTTAGCTTATCTTTCACCAAAATGATAAGTTCTCTATTAAGCACCATTATGCCGGCTTCCTCATTTGTTTTGAATAGAATATATTTTAACATATTTTTAAAATTAATCAAGTATTAAAAATCTTCAGATATGTTTTTTGTTCTGTTTCTTTTTGGTTCGTCCTCATCGGTCATTTTGCCCTGAACGTTTATGTTTTTAGGTGCACACAAAAATATTCCGTCTCCTAACTTTTGCATACTACCACCAATCGCGTATAAACATCCACTTACAAAGTCTATTATTCGTTTACCTTGGTCTGGCGTTACCCTTTTTAAATTTACAACAACCGTATTTCTCTTTTTTAAATAATCCGCTATTTGTTGCGACTCAGAGTATGCTCTTGGCTCAAGAAGAATCATTTTACTTCCTTCTGCTGCTTCTTCCCTGTTTGCTTCCTCAACACTTAAAGTATAATATTCATCTTCACTAGAAATATCACTACCACCTAACAATTTCTTTAAATTAAAAGCCATTTTTATCCCTCCAATAAGCGTATCTTCTATTTATAAGGTTATTTTAACATAAAATTATTAAAATTTAAATAGTTATAACAAAAAAACCAAAAATTTTCATTTTTGGCTTTTAAACACTATTAATGAATCACAAAATTTTAATTTGTCGCTTGTTCAAAGTCAAACGTTAAATTGTAATTCATTGTTACACCTTCTGCTGGTAGCTCTGGCTGTGATGCCAAACCTAATAAATCAGAATCTACCCAGCCATGAATAACACTTATTTTTATTTTTTCTCCAGGATTTAAAGTAATGTTTGCACCCTCTACTACGCTATCACCCCATTTTTGTTCTTCCTGGCCTTCTCCTTCGATAGCATAGTAAGCAACCAAACTATAATCAGTATCTACATAATAAGCATCTCCTTCAGCTTTAAAATCCATGCCCTTATTGTTAGGTGATGTAACACCTCTTAATACCGCTGGAATGGTTCCGTTATTTGTTACCGTGACATGGAATATAACCGCATCATTTGGCTTTGAAAGCGTACTTTCCATCGTAACTTTATTACCTTCTTCAACTTGGCATGATGCTAAATCTTCATTAGAACTTGATTCATCAATTTCGCAAGCATAAGTTAAATTAAAATCTCCTTTTGCACTTGCTGTTCCGTTTATGTTTAAAGTACTTGAAAACAAAGCATATCCTACCGATACTGCTAGTATTAGTGCGATAACACCTATTATTATCATGTTTTTCTTTTTCATCTTTTCACTTCTTCCTACTATGTATTTTAGCACATACCTTTATCATTATTCATAATTACATATTTAATCTTTACATTTGTTTACAAGTAAACTTATTACTACCATTTAATATAATATTTACTTTTTTATATTTCAAATTATTAATAAAATAAAAAAGAAGCTTATTTGCTTCTTGATACATACTTTCCATCATCAGTTGATATTATAATTGATTCTCCTTGATTAATAAATAAAGGAACCTTAACCGTCATACCATTTTCTAAAGTAGCATCTTTTTGGGCTCCACTAGAAGTGTTCCCTTTTACTGCTTGCTCGGTATCAACTACCATGTAATCTATTTTTTCAGGTAGGTTAATTCCAAGAAGTTCGGTATCATAATAAATCAAATCAACATTCAAATTTTCTTTTAAATACTTTAAACTATCCCCAATTTGTTCTTTAGAAAGTTCAGCTTGTTCATAAGTTGTCATATCCATAAAACTGTAAGTATCACCAGCTTGATATAGGTATTGCATTGGTTTTCTTTGGATGGTTGCTTTTGCTAATTTAACACTACTGTTATACGTTTTTTCAACGATGGCACCAGTTCTCATGTTTTTTAATTTCATCTTTACAAACGCTGCACCTTTACCTGGTTTAACGTGTGAAAATTCTAAAACTTGGTAAATGTTACCTTCATCTTCAACGGTCATTCCGTTTTTTATGTCGTTTACGTTAATCATTTCGTTTACTCCTTTCAATCATGATAAAAAATAAGCTTTACGCTTATTAGTTTTTAGTTTCTTTATGGTTTGTGTGTTGCCTGCATCTTGGGCAATATTTACTTATTTCCATACGTTCAGGATCATTCTTTTTGTTCTTTTGAACACGATAGTTTAATTCACCACAATTAGGGCATTTTAAAGTAACATTAGCTCTATTTTCGTTTTTCTTTGCCATATATTATTCCCCTCCTTTTCGGATAACTAAACGTATTATATCAAATTATTTATAATTTTCAAAGAAAATATTACAAATTCTTGATACAATTCGCTTATTTACGTTAGAAGTGTATGAAGTAGTGCCCTTTTTATAACTAACGTGGGGAGAAATTGCCACAATACTCATTACCGGATCATCGTACGGAGCATAGCCAATAAACGACTTGCTATACGTTTCGGTATCTACCTTACCATCTAAGTTTGAATCGTAAAAACTTTCTGATGTGCCGGTTTTACCAGCTGGTTTAGGACTATTACCCATGTATCCTCTACCTAAAAAACCGCTCATCACACTTTGAAAGCCTTCCTTTACCCTTTCAAAATAAACTTTATCAATGTCAACCGTATTTAAAACTTGTTTTTCATAAGAGCTTTTTACTTTTCCTAACTCTTCACTATCGGTTGCTTCCCTTACTTCTTTTAGCAAATTAAGTTTAAGTCTTTCTCCGTTATTTACCACTGTATTAACGTAGCTAGATAACTGAAGAACAGAATAGGTATCATATTGACCTATTGAATAATTTAACAATAAACCAGCGTTGGATGTTTTACCCTTGTATCCTTCAGTTTCAGATGGAAGATCAATACCTGATTTTACCCCCAAACCAAGTTCATTAAATATTTTTCTATAAGTGTTAAGTGCACTGTCATCTATTTTAATCGGCATATCATAATAATAATTAACACCAGCAACTTTTAAAGCAAGTTGAAACTGGTATGAATTAGATGAGTATTCTAACGCCTTAACGTCGTTTAACGCTCCTAGTGACGTGCTCCAAGAACATTTTTGAGGAGTATTTTTAAATTTTATGCACTTGTCATAAAAGACGTCGCCTATCTTTAAATTACCAGTTTTATATCCTACTAACATTGAAGCTCCTTTAACGATTGAACCAGGAGTATCACTACCAGTTAAAATATTGGTTGTATAATCACTTATTTTATAACCGTCACTGGTAGTTGTTATTTGCTTTGACGCCATTGCAAGTATTTCACCAGTTTTAGGATCAGTTATAACAACCGAAGTGTGATCATAATACGCAGTATTAGCTTCTTTTTTTGCTTTAATTAACTCTTCTTCTATTACTTTTTCTAATTCCAACTGTAAATTTATATCTATCGATAAAACGATGTCGTTACCACGGCTTCCTTTTTTAACTAACTCTTTTACCCCGTTTTTTACTTCATACTCGTCTTTTGTTCCCTTTAAAACATCCTCATACTGATACTCTAAGTAGCTAAGACCAACCCTATCATTTAAAGAATATCCTTTGTTTAAATATTCCGTTTTTAATTCCTGTGGTATTCCCGTTTTTGAAGATGAAACGTTACCTAAAATTTGTCTTAAAGTATCACCGTACGGATAACTTCTTTGCCAAGAAGTTGATATACTAACTCCCTTTAAATCATCCAGGTTTTGTGCGACATAAGCATATTCTTCATCGGTTGCGCCTTCTTTTATTGTCTTTTCATCATAATAATATCCGTTATTCATTAAGTAATATATGTACGCCGCTTCTTTATCAACGTCACCATACGCACTTAATTCATCTAGGGTTATTCTTTTTATTTTTAATTCTTCTATTTCGGTAGCTTTAAGTTTTCTTCTTTCATAAAGTTCCTTTTCTTCTTCGGTAATTTTTTTATCAGCTTCCTCTTCATTATTAATTATCCAAAACCTTCTAAGTTCGGTATCGGTTAACGCGCTATAATCAACGTCTAATTTTTCTGCCAACTTATATGCAATGGAAACTTCGTCTTTCGTGTTCATCCCAGATTCTCTTTTATAACTTATTAGATTAACGCCAACGTTGTCCACTATAACGTTATAATTGCGGTCATAAATTCTTCCTCTTGGCATTGATGATCCATATACCGTTTTAGTTGATAATTGGTTAAGGTCCGCGATGGAGGCTTTAGCGTTAAACAGCTGCATGTATCCCATTTTTAAAGTGATTATAAAAAAACAAATAATTATGAATATTAATAAAAACGTAATTCTGTTTTTAGTAATAATTTCTGGATTTTTATTTTGTTTCAAAAGTTATCACCTCATCATTATTATGCTAATAAAAATGAAATGATATGCATATAATAAATTGGAGTTGGTTTATTATGTATGAAGCTTTAATAAAAGAATATTTAAAAAGGTTATCTTTAAAGGACATAAATGACTTTGCGGTAAAAAACAAAATAGTATTACAAAAAAACGAGGATAAAATAATCTATGATTTTATCATGGAAAACTGGAAAGAAGTATATAAAGGCAATGCTAAATTAGCGTTTGAAAAACTGAAGAAAAACGTATCTAACGAGACTTATAATAACGTTATAACTTTATATAATCAGTTTAAAAACAAAATAAAATAAAGCATCTATAAAATAGATGTTTTTTTATGTTTAAAACATAATTTATGTTATTATATAAAAAAGGAAGTGATAGACATGAAAAACGTTGGCGTTATCGCAGAATATAATCCTTTTCATAACGGGCATTTATACCATTTAAACGAAGCTAAGAAAATGTTTCCTAATTGTAACTTTATTCTCGTTTTAATTGGGAACTTTACCCAAAGAGGAGAAGTATCAATAATTGATAAATGGGATAAAACAAAAACAGCGCTTGATTATGGGTATGATTTGGTTGTAGAGCTTCCCTTTTTATTTGCAACCCAAGCTGCTAACATATACGCTAAGGGAGCAATCGAAATACTAAATTATTTAAATTGTGACTACTTAGTGTTTGGATCAGAAACCAATGACGTAAAATTACTAGAAAACTTAGTTTCAATAACCCATAATAATGAAAAATATGAAAAATTAGTCAAAAAAGCCATGGATGATGGTTTAAATTATCCAAGTGCTTGTTCATTTGCGTTAAGTAAAGTATCAAACGTTAAGATAGATAAACCTAATGATGTTTTAGCATTAGAGTACGTAAGACAAATAAAGAACACTAATAGCAAGATTACTGCCGTTAGCATTAAAAGAACAAATGATTATCATGATGAGAACATACGTGGCAACGTTACTAGTGCCACTTCAATTAGAAAAAACGTAAATAACGTACGATTAATTAAGAAAGTAATGCCGAATAAAGTTATTAACTACATTAAAGAAGTTGATTATGATACTTATTTTAACTTGTTAAAATACCAAATTAACACTTCTTGCAATCTAAACGAATATGTTGGTGTTGATGAGGGAATAGAAAACAAACTAAAAAAAGTAATTAATAACGTATCAAGCGTTGATGAATTAATATTAAACGTTAAATCAAAAAGATATTCTTACAACCGAATTCAAAGAACGTTACTTCACGTGTTATGTAAGAATAAAAAGGAAGATAATGATTTAAAAATAAATTACGTAAGGGTTTTGGGATTAAATAATAATGGTAAAAAAATATTAAAGGAAGCTAAAAAAGGTAACGTCCCAATAATTACTAAGTTTAAAAAAGAATACGAGCTTTTATTTAAAGAAGATATAAAAGCTAGTTTAGTATACTCAATTTTAACTAATTACGACGCAAAAAAAGATTATGCTTCATCAATAATAAAAAAGTAACTTAAGTTTTTTTAAGTTACTTTTTAGTTTTTTGCCTTAAATATTATGGTTAGTATAAAGCCAAAAACAATTGCTGCAACTATACCGGCAGAAGTTAAGCTAAACATTCCACCTAGTAATCCTAAAATACCCTTTTCATTGGCGGCATCCAAGGCACCATGAATTAAAGAATGACCAAAACTAGTTATTGGTACTAAGGTTCCAGCACCAAACCACTTTATAAATTTATCATACAATCCAAACGAATCTAAAAACGTTCCTAAAACAACGAATAAACTCGTTACGTGGCCAGGAGTAAAGGAAGTATTATCAAGAATTATTTGTCCTATTAAGCACACTACACCACAAAACAAAAAGGAATATAAAAATATCATTTTACCACCTCCAAACATACCGCGTGGGAAATACTTGGAATAGAAAGTCTTTGGTTATTCATCGTTGGACTCATCAAAGCTCCGGTTGCAACTAGTAAAACCCTACTTAATTCTTTATTTTTCATCCTATTAATTATGTCGGTATAAGTAACTAATGCTAAACATGCCGGTCCACTTCCGCCTGCTTTTACGTGTCCTTGTTTTTTTCTATCATAAATAATTGAAGCTGCGTCTTCTAACTTATTTTTTAAATCAATGTCATAAGTTTCTTTCATGTATTCTTTTAATATATCTTTACCATAAACACCAAGATCCCCAGTTAAAATGACGTCATAATCATCCACTTTGGTTTTTGTTTCAAGAAAATGCTCATATATGGTTCTACCAGCTGATGGGGCCATAACTGAACCCATGTCATAAGCATCCGTTACTCCTAAATCAGTTGGTGTACCTATCGAAACAGAAGTAACCTTAATATTTGTTTTTTCGGTGGTAAGAATGCATGAAGCTGAACCCGTAACGGTAAAAGTAGACCTTTTAGGCTTAGGGCAACCATATTCTACGGGGTTTCTAAACTGCCTTTCCGCCGTCATGTTATGTGATGATACGTTTAATAAAACGTTCTTTAAAGGCCTACTCTGAAGTAAACTACTTCCTATTATAAACTCCTCACACATGGAAGCACACGCATTATACAAACCTAAGTATGGCCTATTAAAGTCTACCGAGGCATATGAATTTACCGCCCCTTGGTTTGATAAGTCCGCCCCAATAACGGCGTCTATTTCATTAATTTTAACACCAGATTTACCAAGAACTAAATCAACGCTATCCTTTAGCATTTTAATTTCTGCTTGCTCGAAAGTCTTACACCCAAGATAATAATCATCATAGGTTTTATCATAAAGTTTACCAAAGGTACCCTTTTTTTCATCAAAGCTAGCAACCGCTGATACTTCTTTTATGAATACATTATTAAAATTAATAGTCATCTTTACCCTCCAAAAAATAAATATCTAATAATTCCAAAAACGTAGGCAGATACTACTCCGTACAAAATTACACTACCCGTTAATTTAAATGCGTTAGCACCTATACCAGTAATTAAACCCTCTTTTTTATAGTCAATCATGCTTGAGGTCATCGCGTGAGCAAACCCCGTTATCGGTACGATAAGTCCAGCTTTCGCCTTGGATACCAAGTTATCAAAAAAGCCTAAAGCGGTAAATAAAGATGCTAAAAAAATAAGGATAACTATCATGATTGAAGTGGCATCTTTGTAAGGTACGTTAAAAACTTTTTCTAACACAAAAACGATTAACTGGCCTAAAAAACCTATTAAACCACCTATAAAAAAAGCCGTTAAACCATTTTTTACCTTATCTTCTTTTGGAATAATTTTATTAGTTAATTCTTTATACCTTTCTTTATTCATTTAAATCACCAGTATTAGTATTAAAAAAAGTTTGGTAATTTATACCAAACTTTTTATTACTTTAAAAATCCCTTTATTATTACGTCTTCTGCTTCTTTTTCACTTAATCCTAATGACATTAATTTCATCAATTGTTCACCCGCTATTTTACCAATTACGGCTTCATGAACTAAGTTAGCATCAGCATCTTTTGCGTATATTTCAGGTATTGCTTTTACTTTAGCATCATCCTTTATTATTGCGTCACAAGAAACGTGAGCGTATGATTTTGCCTTGCCAGTAACAACTGATTTAAATTCCTGATAAGAATTTTCGGTAGCAACCGAGCGTGAAGTAACGTTACAACTAGCACCATCACCTTTTAAATCTATTACAAAATCAGTTTTGGCTACTTGGTTATCACTGGTTAAAATCTTTTCTTTAACAACAAGCGTTGCACCTTCATATATTTTTGCTTTAGTTACTCTTTTGGTTTTTGAAACACCTTTTATCTGAACCGAATCCATCGTCATACTAGCGTTTTTCTTTAGGTTTATTTCCGTTACCGGGTTTAATATTCTTTTACCAGTACCGCGCCCATTTCCATAATGTTTTTCGGTATACTTTACCTTGGCTCCTTCTTCTATAAAAAACCGATGGATTCCGTCATGCTCGCTATCCTCGTGTTCATCATTATGAATGCCGCAACCTGCTAATATTATTACGTTAGCGTTCTTTCCAACGTAAAAATCATTATAAACCACGTCTTTAAGACCACTTTGGGTTAATATAACCGGTATGTGAACAATGCCAAAGTACGTGTTTTCTTTTACGTAAACGTTTATACCTTTTCCATCTTCTTTTGGTTCTATATCAACGTAATCATTTATTTTCCTTTTTATGCTTTTACCGTTTTTTCTTATGTTATAAGCTTCACTTTCTTTAAAATCACTAACGTCTATTTCATCTAATAAATTTTTGTCAATCTCATTCACAATCATTAACCCCCTTACAGCAACTTGAACCATTAAGTATTTCGTTTATCATTTCTTCTTTTTTACCAACTTTTGAGACCTTACCATCTTTCATAAGGATTATTTGATCCGCTATGTTTAATATTCTTTCTTGGTGGGAAATAACGATCGTTATTCCCGAATAATTAGATTCTAACTCTTTAAACACCTGTATTAAATTTTTAAAACTCCATAAATCAATACCCGCTTCTGGTTCATCAAATATTGCTACTTTTGGATTTCTTGCTATTACGCTTGCAATTTCTATTCTCTTTAACTCACCACCAGATAAGGATGCGTTTATTTCTCTATCTACGTACTCTAAAGCACATAAACCCACTTTTGATAATATACCGCAAGCTTCTTTTTTACATAAATCTTTACCAGTAGATATTTTTAGCAAATCATAAACCGTTATTCCCTTAAAACGAACTGGTTGCTGAAAAGCAAAGCTAATGCCTTCTTTTGATCTTTTATCAACCGGCATATCAGTTATGTCTTTTCCGTTAAAGATGATTTTACCAGAAGTAGGTTTTTCAAGCCCCATTATTATCTTGGCAAGGGTTGATTTTCCTGACCCGTTTGGTCCTGTTATTACGTAAAACCGCGTTTCGTCAAATTTAATGTTTATGTTATTTAAAATTAATTTATTATCTTTTTTAAAACATACGTTTTGTAACTCTAGCATTTTTTATCTCCTTTCTAAGAAGTAAAATAATCTAACACTTTAGTAACTAGTATACCACAACTATGTTTAAATTGATAATAATTAACACAAATAAAAAGAATAATGTCCATCCATTATTCTTTTAACAAACCATCTTATTTTTCATCTTTGTTAAAGCCTTTTTTTCTAATCTAGATACGTATACTTGATTAACCCCCAAGATACTAGCAACCTCACTTTGGGTTAAATCATTAAAATACCTATTTATAAGAAGCGTCTTTTCATCATCACTTAAAAATTTAAAAGCTTCTTTTAAGTCAAGCATTTGCTCATTACTTACCACTTGTTTAGTAGGAGTAACATCTAAAAGGGTAATTACCTTACCATCATCACTTATTTCTTCATCCAAACTTTTGGTAACCATTCCATAAGCATCAAGGGCACTAATTACTTTTTCTTCCTTAACTTCAAGCATTAAAGCAATATCCTTGGTTGATGGCTTATAACCCCTTACCTTAAAATGTTTTTCGATGTATTCGTTTATTTTTCTTCCTAGCCTAATCAAATCTTTACTTACCTTAATGGCTTTATTTTCCCTTACGTATTTACTAACCTCTCCTACTACGTACGAAAACGCATACGTTGAGAACTTAGCTTCCTTACTTTCGTCATAATTGTTATAAGCTTTAATAAGTCCTATCATCCCAACCTGATGTAAATCTTCTTTATCAGCGTAACCATTATATTTAGCACATATCCCATATACTAAATTACTGTTTTGTCTAATTATTTCGTCTATGCTGCAAGCTACTTGCACACTATATCACAACCCTTTCAAATACCTTTAACTCGTTTTCTAAATTAACTAAAGATTTAAGTTCTTTTATTTCTCCTCCAAACAAGAAAAACGCCCCATCCATCTTTTTTAGTATCTTCCTTAGATTCTTTATTTCTTTAACACCATCACTTGAAACACTTTCTAAATTATAGGTGTTCAATACAACGTACTTTATCCCAGAGTCTATGATCACCTCCTTAACCTCTTTTTTAAAAGTATCTATCGTCGTAATGTCTAATATGCCATATAACCTTACAAATAATATTCCTTTCCTAAACTCCATCATTACTTTAAGCAACTTAATTCCTCCTACGCTTTCATTAAAACACTTTTAAATCATAAAAAAAAGCACTTCGACAGAAGCTTACAAAAAGAAAAAAAATCACTCAATTTAAGTGATTTTTATTTCTTTGTACTAGCTATACTTCCTTTTTGGTCTTTACTTCTTTCTTCATAAAATAGTCCTATTTTTCTATTTAATATATCTTCTTGAATTTGGTTAAAATCGTATAATAAAATCTCTAAATATTTATTTTTCAAAGCAAGTTCTTCTTCATATTCTACTAATCTTTTTCTTATTGTGGCCGCAGAACAGCCATACTCTCTTGCTAAATCATTATATGAAGCTCCTTGATTTATCGACTCACATATTTTTTCTATTGGTAGCTCTATTAACTTAGGATAAACTACTTTTTCGGGAATTTCATAACTGTTTTCCTCACAATATTTCGTTAATCTTTTTTTTATTAATTGATGAGAACACTCATATTGCCTCGCTATTTTTCTATATGAGAAACCATGCTTTTTTAACGTGTATATTTCTTCCATTGGTAACTCTATTGACTCATGTTTAATGGTTTTTTTAGGTATTTTAAAATCATTTTCTTCGCAATATTTTGTTAATCTATTTTTTATCGTACTTGAATTGCAATTATATTCATTGGATAATCTTTCGTATGATATACCTTGTTTTCTTAATTCTAGCATTTCAATTAAAGGAGCATCTAATATTTTCTTAATATCTTCATCAATTAAAATTTTGTAATGAAAACAGTATCTTTTTATAAAATCAATTAATCTAAAGCAGTTAATTTTATACTTTTTTATTACATCTTTTATTTTTACTTTGCCATTAATTAAATCTTCACATATTTTATATAAATCCATGTTAATCACCCTTTTATGTCTAATTATTATAATTATTAATTAAAAAAAAGCAAGAAAAAAAGAACCATGTATAACCAATGATTCTTTTATTCTTTATCCTTTAAGAACGGAATTAAATCATCCACTTTTTTATATCCAAATACCATGTTATAAATTAAATCTAAAAACGGCATTTTTACCCTTCTTACCTTTATTAAACCGTATAAAGATTTTAAGGTATATACTCCTTCTACGGTATTATTTTTTAAATAACTATCTAACTTTTCTTTTGGGGTTTTACAACCTAGTAACTTACCAAACGAATAGTTTCTAGAACTTTTAGAAGTACATGTTAAAAGCATATCTCCAAACCCCGCGAAAGAAAGAATCGTTTTTTCGTTTCCACCTAGTTTTTTAATTAACTTTCTAGCATCATTTAAACTTTCGGTTAAAAACATTGCCCTAGTTGATTCTGATACCCCAAGTCCATCTAAAATACCGCCACCTATAGCTATTACGTTTTTTAAAGAGCCACAAAGTTCTACCCCAATAAAGTCTTTAGTAGGCCTTAATTTTAGTCTTTTATTACATAACGCTTTTTCAACGCATACTTTTGTTTTATTATTAGTTGTTGCAAGTGATAAACCAACAAGTTCATCCGTTACCATGTCCTTTGCAAAGGTTGGCCCTGATAATGAAGCTACTTTTTTGGTTTTAAGCTTCTTTTTTACTATATCAGATGCAAAGTGGTATGATTCTTGTTCTATTCCTTTTGAAGCAATTAAAATATGTTTATCTTTTATAAATGGTTTTATCTTATCGCAAACACTTGATATAAATTTCATCGCAACCGCTATTACAACAAGGTCACTACCATATATTGCCTTTTCCACGTTTTCAGTATAAACAAAATTACCTGGCATCTTAACGCCTGGTAAGGCCCTTTCGTTCATCTTGGTTTTAGATAAGGTATCTATTTCTTCTTTTACCGCTGACCAAATTATTATCTTGTTTTTATTTCTATTAAACCTTAACGCAAGACCTAACGCATAAGCTCCTGCACCTAATATCGTTACGTTCATATCATCAACTCCTAGAATAATTATATCATTTAAATGCCAAATTTTATTATTAACATTTATTTTTTGTAAACAAAAAAGACTTTGTTTTATCCCAAAGCCTTTCTTACGTTTTCTAGTTTATTAGTTAGTTCTTGATTTTCCGTAACAGAATCTTCATATTTTTGTTTTATTTCATTATATTTACTTTCTAACTCCGTTTTTTCTTTTAAAGCTTGTTTTAACTTTTGTTCTAATTCATTTTTTCTACTTAGTACATCAGAAAATTTAGCTTCATTTTCTATGCTTTCTCCATAATTCAAAGAATCATTATAGGCGTTTATAATTTCTACAACTTCTGGTGATAAATTAGATGTATTAATATCTATTATTTTTTTATTTTTCATAAGCTCTGATATATCTGCTAAAACATCAGATTGATGAAAATAATGACTTTTTGCATTATCAAATATATTTACTAAATATTTATAATCAGCTATTGTATTTGGAATACAATCTAGGTTTTTAGACCATTCATTTAAAGTATCTATCTTATTAATTCTATCATACTTTGGAATCCAAAACTTTTGTGATTCTTTATAACCTTTTTTTACTGACTTGCCATTAAGTATTGTAAGTTCTTGATTAAATAATATAGAGGATAATGCGTTAGAAACTTCTTCTTTTGACTCATACATTCTATTACTTTTTGGAACAAACAATGAATCTTGATTCTTATTTTCAAATTTATCTAACATTAAAACATAATATTTATCATCATGTTTTGATAACACTAGATAAGCCGTATTAATTTCGCCATATCCATAAGATCTTTCTTTTTGATATTTGCATACAAATTCACAATTATTAATATTCATTTCTATGTTTTTAAAAAAAGATTTTATTTTGATATCAATATAAGGTGATATAGCATATTTAAAATCAAATAACCCCTCTGTATATTTTTGATAATATTTATATGGGTTGTTTATTAATTCTAACAAAATGCTATATGAATCTTTTCCTGAAAACAATGAGGTTTTATTTAAATATTCAGTGTTTATACCTAATAAATGTGCTATAGAAGATTTAGGAATTGAATATTTAAAAACATCACCACTTGATAAAAATATGGTTTCAATCTTATTACTTAAATCAACGGTTTTATCTTGGTTTTCATATTGATATGGTGGTAGTAAACTAGTTTCATTAAAATTATTAATTAATATTTTTTTGATTTTATCACAATATTCCTCAAACTCTGAATAAGTTATATTTTTTTTCGCTATCATATAAAATCCCCCTTTTTTATATGGCCATATATACTAACAAAAAAAAATGATTTTGTCAAATTAATCATTTTTTTATTTTATTCATCCTTAAATAACTTAACTAATAATGGTTTTAATATTTCTAGTATTATAAATGAAATTATGTTTATTAAAATAACGTAAATAAATTGTGATAAAGAAATAATCGTTAAACCAAATATTTTACCTATTGGTGTAAAGAATACAATTGCTTGAACAATTAATAACGTAAATATTCCTAAGTTTAAGTATTTATTAGAAAACAAACCTCTTTTTGTAATTCTTTCTTTTAAACTTCTACAGTTATAAGCAAAAACAAATTCATTTATAATGATACTTAGTAAAGCAAGTGTTTGAGCAAGCATTACACCTTCTGATTTAAAATGATAATAAACAATTAAGCTTATTATTGTTTCTAATATTACTGAAGCTATTAAAAACGAACTAAAGAAACTTGTAAATATTCTTTTATTTAAGCCATTTGGTTTTCTTTTCATCGTATCTTTTGATGCTTTTTCAAAAGCAAGCGTAATAGATGGTACCGTATCTGCAACTAAGTCAATGTATAAAACATGTATTGCAGAAATAATGGTATTTCCGGTAAATAAACCAAATAATATTATAGCTATCTCGGTAAAATTACTAGATAAGTTATATAAAATGTTACTTATAACGTTATCATATATTCTTCTTCCTTCTTTTACGGCTGTTGTAATCGTTGTAAAGCTATCATCTAGTAAAATTATGTCTGCAACACCTTTAGTAACGTCAGTGCCACTTTTACCCATTCCAACTCCAACGTTTGCAAGCTTTATTGCGGGAGCATCATTAACACCATCACCTGTCATCGCAACTACTTTACCTGTTTTTTGTAGTGCTTTAACAAGTTGTAATTTATTATCAGGACTTACCCTTGCAAAAACAGAATATTTATTTGCGTACTTTACTAATTCTTTTTCACTTAAATTATTTAATTCTGATGCATTAATGCCTTCGCTATCACTTGTGCAAATACCTATTTCTTTAGCTACCGAAAGTGCTGTAGGTAAATTATCACCTGTTACCATAATAGGCCTTATATTAGCTTCCTGGCATGTTTTAATAGCATCTTTAACGTTAGGTCTTACTGGATCTTTTAAACCTACTAATCCTACTAGTACTAAATCTTTTTCTTCTTTAAAATAGTCTTCTTCATTTTTATATTTTTTATCTATTTTCTTATAAGCTAAAGCAAGTACTTTTAATGCTTCAAAAGAAAATTTTTCTTCAGCATTTAAAATTTCCTTTTTTAGTTTATCCGTTAATTCAACTTCTTTACCATCTATTAAAACATGCGTACTTAAACTAAGTACGGACTCTAAACTTCCTTTAGTATACATAGTATAAGTTGAATCATTTTTATATATAGAACTCATCATTTTACGATCAGAATCAAACGGTAATTCTACTATTTTTTCATAATTATTTATCTTAATATCATTATCTTTAATATAATTTTTTAAAGCAACATCAACTGAATCACCAGTATATTTATTATCTTCACTTAAATAAGCACCATTAGCATAATATAGTGTTTCTAATAATTTACTATTTTTTAATACATCTTCTTTAAACAATATACTATTATTAGCATAAATACTTATTACTTCTAACTGGTTTTTAGTCAAAGTACCTGTTTTATCAGTACATATTATTTCTGTTGCACCAAGTGTTTCTATGGCTGCTAAGTTTCTTACGATAGACTTTTTCTTAGCCATTTGCCCAACACCAATAGAAAGTGTTGCCGTAATTGCTATTGGAAGACATTCTGGTACACTAGCTACTATCATAGATATACAAAGCATTACAATATTTAAAGTATCATAATTATTAATAACACCGTAAACTAAAACAAACGCAACTAAAAAAGCTGCTACATATGAAATAAATTTACTTACTTTTTTTACTTTCATTTGAAGCGGTGTTTGTGGTTCTTCGTCAGTATCAACTGATGATGCTATTTTACCAAGCTCGGTTTCCATACCCGTTTTAACAACGATAGCTTCTACTTTACCCGCTACTAAAACAGTACCAGAATAAACCATGTTTCGTCTTTCTGATATAGTTACATCACTATTAATTACACTTTCATCTTTTGATACAGATGCACTTTCACCAGTTAAAATAGATTCATCACATTTAGCAACCGTTGCATCTATTATCCTTGCATCCGCAGGTATTTTATCCCCTGCTTCTAAAACGATATAATCACCTGGAACTAAGTTTTTAGAGTCAATTTTCTTATATTTACCATTTCTTTTAACGGTTACGTATGAAACAGAATACTTCTTTAATTTACCTACTGCATCTTCAGCTTTAGACTCCTGCATATAACCCATAATACAGTTAACTAAAGTAGTACCTAATATTACTATTGCATCTAAATAATCACCTTTAGTTACAATAGCATAGATTAAAGATAAAACACCAACAATTAATAAAAGGATTATCATCATATTCTTAAACTGACTTAAAAATATTTGTAATTTAGTTTTCTTACCTTTTTCCTTTAATTCATTTTTACCATATTTTCTAAATAGTAATTTTACGTCGTTATTATTTAATCCATTTAAAGACGTATTATACGCTTTTAATATTTCATCAGTACCTTTTTTATAATCTTCCATAACTATTATCACCAATTATATTATAACAAACTAAAATTAAAAATAAACAACACATAAGTGTTGTTTACATTTAATTACGTTAATTATTTAGTATTTTTTTATAATAATTAAAAAGAAAAATGGATTTACTTTCCATCTTCTTCTAACTGTTTTAAATACTGTTCTTTTAATTCTGGATATAATTTAAAAAACTGATCAATGTTTATCCCATTTTTTTGCCATCCTATGACTTTAGAAATTAAATCACTATTATCTTTTGGAATATAATTTGGTCTGTTTGGATATAAATAAATTTTTAATTCACCTTTGTTATTTAATTCTTTAAGTTTTTCAAAAACACTATTTATGTATTCCTCATGGATGACTTTCTCATCAAATTCACTAACCACTTCGGCTGACCAACCAGTTTTCCCTGAAATAAAGTTTTTACCACTTAATGTATAAAGTGAACCTGAAACATTAAAAATATCCTTAAACATATCTTTTTTTCTTTCTACTAAAATCACTGGTTTTTCTTTTGTTCCTTCTCCACCTAATTCTTTTGTCCCTTCTCCACCTAAATAATAATATAAATCACTACCTTTATTGCTTATAAAGATTATTGAAATCGCTTTAGATAAAGTTGCATATACCCATGGCTTACCATGAGTGCTTATATTTTTTTTTATTACTTTTAATCCATGTTGGGTACTCCCATGATACACATATTTTATTTTTTTCTCCATATTTATCATCTTCTATCTTTAGCACGTTCTAAAACTTTAACATATTGCGGATTCAAATTTTGCGTATTTTTAATGCTTTCTAAAACGTAACTTTTTATTCTTTCTAAAATTCCTTATAGTTTATTTAATAAATAATTATAAATATAATATATACTCATAATCATTAATATACTTATCACTAGGTTTAAAGTATTTTAATTCTTTTTTTTCAAATTTAAATCCAAGCTTTTCACAAACCCTTTTTGATTTTTCATTTTCTTCATAAAAATGTACAACTATTTTTTTATACCCTAGTGATTTTAAGTAATTTGAGATTTCTTTTAACGCCTCTGGAACATATCCATTACCCCAGTATTTTGGATGGGTGTTATATGATACTTCAATTGACTTTTCTTCTTCGTTTTCTCTATCCGCTATTATATTTGCTACTGGTTCATTTGTGGTTTTTAAAAAAATATACCAATCGAATAGTCTATCGTTTTCGCATTCTTTGTAATAACTATCTGGGTCATCACCAATAAAATCTATTTCTTTTTTACATTTTACAAGTTCATTTCTGCCATCGACACCTGTACATTTAGTTAAATCATATTCATAAATTTTTTTACAAGCATCAGAAGTTCCTTTATCTATTATTAATCTTTCTGTTTCCAATCTTTTGGTTTCGTAATTTTTCATTTTTTAGTTCTCCAATTATTTTTTTCTTATTAAATCATTTTTTATTAATTTAATTAATTCTTTATTTTTTAATTTATATTTATTATTTATTATCATCTAATTTTTTTATCATTGTATGCATTCTATTATGATAATTATTTTTATTATAAAATTTTATACCATTTTCATTGTATGCAAAAACATCAACTAAAACATATTCACATCCTAATGATTTAAAATACTCTTCCATCTTATTCATTAATAGGTTTCCTACACCTTTACTTCTAATATTTTTTGAAACTATTAATTCAGTTATTTCTCCACGTTTAGGACATTTATAATCAAGATAATCATATTCATCATATGGAAAAATAGCTCCCATAATTAATCCTACAGCTTTATTATTTTCTACTGCAAGATAACACTTACCATTATTTTCATTTATTTTTTTTAAATCTAATAATGCCATCTTATCACGATATTCTGGATGAACTATATCTAAATTATCTTTATCTATACTTACTATGTATTCTTCTAATTCAACTAATAAATCTTTTACATCTTCTAAATATTTATCTTCATAGTCTACTATCTTCATCTAATCCTCCAATAAGTTTTCTTTTGTAATACAAACTAAAACTCCTTTAACGCACTTATTAAATTTTTTCCATTTTAGCTCTTCTACTACTTTAAAACCAACTTCTTTAAATAACTTTAAAGTATTATTATCTCTATCTTTTTCAAAGTTATCATATAATTTTTTAATACCATTTTTAAAAGCAGTTTCACATAATAATTTTAAAGCTGGTTTGGAATAACCTTTTTTTCTATATTTATATTCTATTAAAATACCACACTCATATCTATTAGAATCATTATTATAATAATAATTACAATAACCTACATATTTATTTAATGAAACATCTTTTATATATGCAAAAAACATATTTTCTTTTTTTCTTTTATCATACTTTATTTTCCATCTTTCTTTAGGAAAATCAATACAACCTGTATCATAATGATATCCATAATATGATACGTCATAACCTGCATTATAACTCATTGTTTTTTCATCTTCATTTAACTTTTTTTCATACCAATAATCTTCTAACCTAGGAACGTATAATTCAAGATTCTTTTTAGCATTTTTCTTTTTAACTATCACACACATAGAAATATTAAAACCTGGAATTTCTTCTGATAAGAATTTATCTACCACCATTAAATCATTATTACCTATTTCTTCTAATAATTTATTCCATGATACTTTCATGCATGAGGTATTTGTAACTTTTACTTTAACATTACTTTTTTGTACTGTTTTTTCTACCTTATCAAAAGCCTTAGTAATATCAGATTTACTTTCTTCTTTTCCATTACCCATACTAGTTATAAAAGCTATACCATCATCTTCTAAATGATCATAAATAAACTTTAAAAACTTATTTCTATGCTCTTCTAATACAAACATATGAATAACTGACATAGAATAAATAAACTTAAACTTTTCACTTATTTTATCTTGTATTAAATCAAACTGTTTAAAGTTATTACAATATTTATTATTTGTAAGTTCATTACATTTTTTAATAGCTTCTTTAGAATAATCAACACCTAAAACATTATAACCTTTATTTAATAAATAAATTGTATCTCTTCCTTCACCACAACCTAGATCCAATATTTTATCTTTTTTATTAATTTTGTATTTATTAATAATATCACTTATTTCTTTAGTAGGATCTTCATACTCCCATAATAAATTTCTTTTATGAACTTCTTTATATCTTTCATCATAAGCCTTATAATAATCTTTCATAGTATTCTCCTTAATGGTATTATAACACAAATTAAAAAAGGAGCAATTAAGTTCCTTCAGGGAGATAGTTGATTGATTCTTTTGCGGTTAAAAATGCTTTTGATTAAACTTTCCTAATTTATTATTGATACTTTCGTAATTTACCAGCTCTATTTAGTGATTTAGTACCTAAATCATATCTAAAATTAATCTATTATTAATTCGATTCTGTTAGCAAAATCCTTTATTTCTTTTCCTGTAAGAAAAGTAATCATTATATCTGAATTAAATATATTTTTACATTCAATTAAATATTTTTCATTATTAAGTATATCTTTATAATTAATATTAGTTTTATAAATAATTCTGTCCACTATATTATTAACTTTTTTTACATCATTTTTTTCTGTTGGATACCAATAATATTTCTCTTTCACAAAATCATAAAATAAAATATATAATTTTTTAAAATTATTCTTTATAACAGTTTCTTTTAAATTATCAGCTAATTTTTCCAACATTGTTACAACTGCTTGCCTGGTTCCTATACAAAAAATAGCAAGCTGCTTTTCGTATTTAGAAGTATAGTCTTTTTTAATATATTTTTCTATTAAAGCCTTAGAAGTTTTTATTAGATTGTTGTCAACACATTCAATAATTAGCATATCTATATTTTTTTGAGGAGTTTTATCTTTTTTTAATCTATTTTTAAATTCTGTTATTACTTCTATTTGTTTATTTGTTGTTTCATCAACAATATCACATTCTTTAAACTTAGATATACCATGCCTGGCATGTTTGCTAATATGTGAATATTTAATTAATAAATTTTTGATTATCTCTTCTACTGGAGAAAATTTATCTGCATTATGTTCCGATATAAAATTAAAATTTATTTCTAATTTACTGATTTTCTTTAATTTATAAGCTCCTATATTAACATTATTATGTAATATAGAATCTATAGAAAAAATATTTTTTATTTTAAATTCTTGTTTTATCATATCATCACTTTTATTTATAACAATTGGGTAATTAATTTCAAACTCTTTTTTAATTTTTCCAGAATACAAATTATATGCCATTAAGCCTCCAACTTTTATTGTTTTTTTTAAAACATAATAATCAGCATTATAATTTTCTAATAATTTTTTATTCATTAATTTTTTCTTATAATTTTCTACTTCTTTTAACGGATGAGTTTTTTTAGAAATTAAACTATCTTTTTTTAATTGTGATTTTATCATGTGATATTTAAATTTTTTATCCTGTATAGAATATTTTATTGTACTTAAATTATCTTTCATAATATTTCCTCCAATCAAAAAAGAGCATATTCCATTATTAAAAACGAAATATACCCTTTAGTATCTAGAGTTATTATAACATTTTTTAAATAAATTCTAAATAGTTTATTAATTATTTGCATACTTTAATTCTGCTTGCTTAATTACCTTATCAACAGCACCTTCCCTTTTTACTGGAGGGTAATTATATTTGATAAGTAATCTTCTTATATTACTTCTAATTCTAGCTCTAGCATCTTCCCTTTTAAATGCATCAAGAGTTAAGTTTTTATTAATTAATTCTACTAAATCTTTTGCTATTTGTACTAAAACGTCATCTTTCATTAATTCTTTAATTTCAGGATCAGCACCCAAAGCATCAAAAAATGCTTTTTCTTCTGGAGATAAATTATACTCATTACCATTGGCAATTTCATCTTCTATTTCTTTTTTTAAATTAATCATTTCTTCAATTATTTTTTCTATATCTGCTATATCTGTTCTTTCATTATACATATCAACTATCTTATTGAATTTTGTAGAAAACTTCTCCTGTATTGTTAAATTTATTTTACCAATATCACTTATAGTTGTTTTGATTGCTCTAGATAATACCTCGGCAACAACATTTTTATCTTTCATAGCTCTAAGTTTACTTAACATAGTATCACTTAATAATTCTAAACTATTTCCTCTAGTTAATTCTCCTAAATTAATTAATTCATCTTCTGTAATAGATTCCTCTAACATTCTACCTACTGTTTGATTAATTTCTGATACATCTAATTTACCAGTATTTGTTATTTTAGATATAAATGATTTTACCGAAATAATAAATAAACATTTATCTTTAACTAAATTACTAACAACACCATTACATAATGTATATAGATTTTTAACATCCCCACTATGTTTCATATACCTACGTTTTGTATCTTCAGTAGATAACATTAAATTTGCTCCATCTCTAATTAATTGATATTTTCCTGTGTTATCTAATTCTTTAAACTTAGAATAATCAAAATCATTAAACATATTATCAATAATTTCAATTTTATCTAATAATACATTTACTAATTCTTTTGTATCAGTTATTTTATTTTGATCTCTTTTTGTATATGTTTTTAAAGCATCTAATAACCATCCTTTTAAACCAATATAATCTACAATTAATCCGCCTGTTTTATCTTTATAAACCCTATTAACTCTCGCAATAGCTTGCATTAAGTTATGAGCTTTCATTGGTTTATCAATATACATTGTACCAAGTTGTGGAACATCAAATCCTGTAAGCCACATATCAACTACAATTGCTATTTTAAATTTTTCATCTGCATCTTCACTTTTAAATCTTCTTTCTAATTCTTTTTTATCACCTTTAGTACCAATTGCTTTTTGCATTTCTTCTGGATCTTTATTACTTGGTGTAATAACCATATTTACTACATCTTTATAATCTGGTCTTATCTCTAAAAATTTCTTATACATTATATAAGCACTTTTTCTTGAATAAGCAACTACCATAGCATGATTTGCAGTCATATTTTTTCTTTCTTCATAATGACTAATAATATCTTTTACAATTAATTCTAATCTGTCTTCATCTTCTATTACTTGAGAAATTTTTGCCATCATTTGTTTTGATTTATTTATAGCAACTTCATCAGCTGCTCCAGACTCTTCTACAAAAGCATAATATCTATCTATTTCATCAAGTATTTTTTGATTCAATCCTACTCTAGCCATTCTCGATTCATAAGAAATTGGTACCGTTGAACCATCTAGGATTGCTTGAGTCATATCATAAGTATCAATAACGTTACCAAATATTGAAGATGTTGACTTATCCTTAGTTTCTATTGGAGTTCCAGTAAATCCAATATAAATTGCATTAGGTAATGCATCATGCAAAAATTTTGCAGTACCATATTTTTTATAAGCTTGCATTGTTTCTAAATTTAATTTCATAGTAGCTTCTAATCCATAGTGGCTTCTATGTGCTTCATCTACTAAAACTAAAATATCATCTCTATCTGAGAATAATCCAGATTCTTCTTCAAATTTTTGTAAAGTTGTAAAAAATACTCCACCTGCAACTCTATCTTTAAGAAGTTCCTTTAAATCACTTCTTGAATCAGCCTGTATAGGTTTTTGTTTTAAAAAATTAGAACATTTATAGAATGTTTCATATAACTGATTATCTAAATCATTTCTATCAGTTACAACTAATATAGTTGGATTTAATAATAACCTAATCATATTACCAGCGTAAAATACCATGCTAAATGATTTACCAGATCCTTGTGTATGCCAAACAATTCCAGCTTTACCAGTTTTAACACCATTAGTAACCGTTGATTTAATTGCTTTTTTAACGCCAAAATATTGATGATATTGAGCTAAAATTTTAGCATCATTACTATATAAAATATAATTTTCTATTAAATCTAATAATCTATCTTTTCTAAACATACCATTAAATAGTGTTAAATGAGTATCCATATTTTCTCTTACTTCATCAGTATCTTCAATCTTTTTCCAATCACTAAATCTACTATATGGACTTGTAATTGTTCCGGCTTTAGCAGTTACTCCATCACTTATAACTAAAAACTGATTATATCTAAATAATGTTGGTATAGACATTTCTCTATACCTCCATAATTGATTATAAGCATCTTTTAGATTTACATCCTCATTAGTAGCTGTTTTAAGTTCAATAACTACTAAAGGAATACTATTTACGAATATAATTATATCTGGTCTTTTTTGTTCAAATTCAATAATAGTAAATTGATTAATAGCTTGAAAGTGATTATTTTCTATATTATCAAAATCAATTAATTTAACATTTTTATACTGATATCCAGTATTAGTTTTAACT
Source organism: uncultured Bacilli bacterium (assembly GCA_944329425.1). Taxonomy (GTDB): domain Bacteria; phylum Bacillota_I; class Bacilli_A; order RF39; family UBA660; genus Aphodocola. The sequence goes on along the minus strand of CALVIG010000002.1, from coordinate 115,624 downwards.
TCCACTGGTACACCTTGTAATAAATATTTTGTAAACACTTTATTATCTTCAACAACATTATTATGAGTTAAATTCTTAATAATTTTTATTGCTTCATTTATTTGCTCAGCATTAAAATCTCTATTTATATTTGCAATAGAATTAAATAAAATGTTATCATCAAAAACACTATGGAAATCTCTGTCTATTTCATATCCATTTTTACAATCATATCCTAATTCCAATAACAAATTCATTGTCATTTCTTCTAACATTTCTTCTGTAAACATATTATTAATCACTTCCAAACTTATTTGTTTCTTCTAAATATTTATCTATTTCTTTTCTAGATAGTTTTATAGATATTCTTGATTCATCTATAAATATTAATTTTAATCTTATTCGTCCTAATTTTAAATTATCCTTTATATCTAAAAGTTCACTTCTATTTAATAATATTCCTAACATTTCTCCAGTCTTAATCTTTACTGGATAATGATAATAAGAAATCTTATCCAGTAATTCTTCGTCTAAAAATTCCTTTTTATATTGCCTTCTACTATCGCCTAATTTTTGCCATTTCATTTTCTTTTTATTCGAAAACCCAAGTTGTTTTACTATTGGTTCAAAACTTCCATTATTAAATATTTGAAACGCAAAATATAGTTTTTCCTCATCTTCAGTATAAATTTTAACAATTTTTAATTTTGGTTTACTATTAATATTGTTAAGATATAATGCCACAATTACCGCTCCTATAGTTCCAATTGCAGTTAAAAAGTTAATTATTAATTCTATACCCTTCATTTTACCTCCAGCAAATCACAATTTGTATGATCACTTTTTATTAATAATTTTATTTGCCAAATCAATTATCATTTCAATTTGAAATATACTTTTTTTACACTTATATATAATTATAAATGATATACTTAATGTCATTATTATGAAAATTAATAATAACAATATTATAGCAACTATTTTAAATTGAGTTAAAGAAAGAATAAAGGATAAAAAAGACAATGATAATGGAACAGTCCCTATTTCTACCAATTTAATGAGAGTTTCCAATTTTACTTTTTCAGCTTGTATATTCAAAATATATTTTTCAAGTTGAGATTTTTTCCATTGGTTAGATTTAAATTCTTTTTGAATTTTAAAATACTTTTCTTCAAATTTTAGTTTTTCTTTCTTCATTTTTTCTCCTAACAACATTAAAATTACAATTCTATTTTATCTAAATCTATTTCACCATTCATTAATTTTGGTAATAATGTTTCTCTTAATTCTTCTAATCTTTTATTCTCTTCAATTATATTTTTTGACTTATCCATTAATTTTTTAAGAATATCTTCTAACTCTTTATTTTTAGAATCTGAACCAATAACAAATTCTATTTTATTCATATTTTCTTGATTTATTTTTGGTTGAACAGCTCCAGTAATAATATTTTCAATGTTAATTTTTCTTAAAGCAAACATTAATAATTCAGTTGAAATATTTTTACCTTTTAATACATGAGCATGATTATTAATCCAGTTTTTACCCCATATATATTGTAGAACTGGATATCCATCATCAGTCTTAACAGTTCCATCTTCACCCATTAGTAAATATGTATCATCAAAAATATAATCATCAACATAATCTATGATTGAAGTCGCCCCATAATATGGATATATTCCTCTATGTTGTTTTCTTTCTCTATTGGACATTGGTTTTCTTTTTGAATCAAAGTTATCAGCAACTTCATTTAATTTAACAATGTTATAATCAGATGGTAAATTATCTTTATACTTACCAAAATATTCATTATATAAATTATCTCCCATCTCATACAAATTATTATTTATTTGATTATTTAAATCAATTTTTTCATCAATATCATTTAATATTTTAACTATTTTTCTTTGATTATCTATACTTGGAACTTCTATTTCAAGTTTATTTAAAATTCCAAAATTAATAGATGGCATTGTAGAAGAATTTTGTGAACCACGAAGATAATTATAAACAATATCTTGTTTTAGATAATAATAAGCATATCTATTTAATACAATTGAATTATCTAAATTAATTTTAAACATATTATTAGCAATAATTCCTTCTTTTCCAATTACAACTTTACCACAAGTCTGAGATCCATATCTTATCATTACTAAATCATCTTTTTTTGCATAATATCTATCTCCAAAATCTTCAACATATCTAATTGGTTCATTTGGATTAGTAAAATCAATAATTCTTAAAAATCTTCTCATATTTTCTTTTTTTTCTGTATATTGATTTTCTATTTCAACTTGTTTGCCTTGAGAAAAAGTTGCAATATCTTCCATTTTATAGTTTTTAAATTCCATAAATATCTCCTTTCTCCTACAAATCACAATTTTTGAGACTAAATTTCATAACCAATTGCTTTTAAATTTTTCTTTATTTCTTCTTCTAATTTATGTGATTCTTCAAATTGTTTAGATAGTTCTGAAGTAATATTTTTCATTTTTTCTTCAAAAGGAATGCTATCATCTTCAAAATCTTCCACACCAACATATCTTCCTGGTGTTAATACATTATCATTTGACTTAATTTCTTCTATTGTTGCGCAGTAACAAAAACCTTTAATATTTTCATAATTTTCATTACTTTGATAATTGTGATATGTATCTGCTATTTTCTTTATATCTTCATCTGATAATTCTCTTAATCTTCTTGTAACCATTGTTCCTAAATTTGTAGCATTTATAAATAATGTTTTTCCTTTTTGTTTTTTATTTCTATTTATAATCCATATAGAGCATGGAACAGTTACTGTATAAAATAAATTAGTTGGCATCGAAATAACACAATCTACTAAATCAGCTTCAATTATTTTTTGTCTAATTTCTCCTTCTTGTCCTCCTGCTGATAGTGATCCATTTGCTAATATACAAGCCATTTTACCATTTTGAGATAATTTAGATATCATGTGTTGTAACCAAGCATAGTTTGCATTATTTTTAGGAGCTAATCCATATCTCCATCTTGAATCTTTTGATACTTTATCTACATCCCATTCTTGATTAAAAGGAGGATTTGCTAATATAAAATCTGCTTTTAAATCTTTATGTAGGTCTTCTGTAAAGGTATCTGCCGCATATTTACCCAAATCGCCATTTAATGAACGAATTGCTAAGTTCATTTTTGCTAATCTCCAGGTAGTTGGGTTTTTTTCTTGCCCATAAATACTAATGTTAGCTAATCTTCCTTGATGTTCCTTAACAAACTTCATTGACTGAATAAACATTCCACCAGATCCACAAGCTGGATCATATACTCTACCTTGATAAGGTTCAATACATTCAACCATTGTTCTAACTAAACATGCTGGTGTATAGAATTCTCCTCCTTTTTGTAATTCGTTTTTAGCAAATTGTCCTAAGAAATATTCATATATTCTACCTAATATATCTTTTTGAATAGCATCTTTTGTTCCAACTTTAATATTAGTAAATAAATCAATTAATTCTCCTAAATTTACATTTCTCATTGTTGGACTATTATAATCTTTTGGTAATACATTTTTTAATGACGTATTATTTTTTTCAATTAGTGTTAATGCATCATCAATTATTTCACCAATGTTATCGTCTTTTGAATGTTTTACTAAATATTCCCATCTAGCCTTTTGTGGTACAAAGAATATGTTTTTTTCTGTATAGCTATCCTTTTCTTCTTCTAAGCCATATCCTTCTTCTACTAATTCTTTATATCTTTCCTCAAATGAATCAGAAATATATTTTAAAAATATTAAACCTAATACTATAAATTTATATTCCGATACTGAAACTGCGCCTCTCATTTTATCTGCTGCTGCCCATAATTTAGACTCTAATTTTTTTAATTCATTTTCATTCATATTTAACCCTCCGTTAAAACGCCTTATTTACTTATGATTATAACATAAAATTCTTGTTTCTTCTATTACTTAAGCAAATAACAGCTTTGATTTAACACAAAATTTTAAAATGATATTTAATACAAAAAAAGAAGATTATTTTAATCTTCTTTAATTTTATTACTCTTATGTTGATTACAATATCTATGTGCTAATTGTCCATTTTCTTTTACTGTTAAACCGCCTTCTGAATAAGGAATAATATGATCAACTTGAGCATCATCAAAATTTAATATTCTTTGATTACATAATTTACAAACTGGGCTTTCATTCCATAGTTCTATTTTTATTTCATCTGGAAATAGCCTTGGATTTGGTTTTTCACTTTTCATTATTTCTTCTAATTTATCTAACCACATTTTAAATCTTCTTGTTACCATATCACTATTACTTGTTTGCATTTCTATAGAATCTATAAAATCAATATTAGTTGTCATTAATTCATACATAGCTTCTCTTATTTCTTCACTATGTCTAATAATTTGATCTTTTGAATATCTAATAAAGCCATTCATTTGAACATCATATAAAGCCATATTAATTCTTGTTTTTACCCAAATAGTATTATTACTATCATCTTGTTTTTTCATTCTTCTAAACGCATTTTCACCAAACACATAATTAACTTTATCTATGGTTTCTTTAAATACCTTAGTATATTCTGCCCTTTTTTCTTTACTCATATTTCTAAAATCTTTTAAATGTTTATTACAAAAAGTTTTCATACTAGGTACATAATTTAAGTAACTTTTTTCATAAAAAGCGAAAAATCTTAATATCATTCCTCTATATAACATACGATTTTTAAAATTTGGTTTAGCAACCAATTTATCAAAAACAGGATCATTTTCTAATTCTGCAAGTAAATTTATATATTCTCCTCTATAAAGATTATTTCTTATTTCATCTTCATTTAACGGAGTTGATCCCGTATTTAATCTTTCAAATATTTCAAATTTTATTTCTTCACTTGAACTGTTTTTTATAACAAATGATTTTAATGATGTATCCATTATTTTTTCTTGCATAGCATCATCTAATTCTTTAAAAGATTTTCTATTTAACTCTGATAATACCTTTAAACCTGAAAGTTTAAAGTCTTTTCCATCTGTAATATATTTTCCTTGCACAAAAGATATAATTGAAGTTAATCTTTGTTGTCCATCAACCACGCTCCAACTACCATCTTCTTCTTCAGCAAAATAAATAACAGGTAATGGAATATTTAATAATATAGATTCTATTAATCTACTTGCTACCATAGGTTTCATAACATATTTTCTTTGATAATCTGGTTGTAGAATTATTTTTCCACGATTATATTTATTTACTAAAGCTTCAATAGTAGGTTCTGGTTTATCTATAACTAAATTTCTATTTTCAACTATAGAAGTATCATCTTCTTCATTATCATCAAAATCATCTAAACAAACAGTATTATTTTTTATTTCCTCTAAATTAGCATAATCTTTATCAACCATAATTTCACCTCTTAATAATCATAGTATAATTTTTCAATTTATTTTTATCTGCTATAAAGCAAATTCATTTAATTACTATAATTCTATCTATATCATTTAACATCTTTATCACATAACAAATATTCAAATTCAAAGGCAACAATTTTTTTATTTTTTAACTCATAACCATATATATCATTAATTAACTTTATAAGTTCATTTGTATTATGACCAGGCATTATTCTTTCAACATCATATTTTAACAATAATTTTTCAATATTATTAAATATAGTTTTATTAATAATTTTAACTTTAGCGAATTTTCCAAAGTAATTTATATTATTAAAAGTTATATAATCACCTATTTGAATTTTTTCTGATTTTTCTTTTAATAATCTAACTTCAACATTCTTTTTTCTAGATACCATCCAATTATATACATCATTAATAATGTTATATTTATATTCCATATTTTTCCTTCCTTTATCAAAACTATAATACTTTATTTGTAACTTTTATATTTTTCTATACAACTTCTACTTTATTATTTAATTATTTATACGCCTTCACTATTGCTTTAGCAAAAAAATATAAAAAAGCTAGTGGTATAAATATAAGATATAAAAAGAATTTAATTATTTTTCCCATATACATCACCTAATATTATTATAACATCTATATTATTTTAAATATAGATTTGTATATAATAAAAAATTAATTAATGTTGCAAAATCATATTTTAAGTCATTAATTAATTCTTTTTACGTTTTCCTATAAACTTATACCTAACACGTCTTTTTCCATCTGTTCATAATCAGGTAATTCATATCCTTCTTCTTTATTAATTAAAAATTTATAATCATTTTCTTTTACAGTTTTTAATAAAGCATTAAAAACCGTTATATCTTGATTTTGAGTCCATTCATCTAATTGTGAATAAGGAACTTTTAAAGCGTCATTAGGATGTTCTTTGTTTCTTTTTAACCAGTCAGCATGAATTGCAATACCTATAATATTATTTATATCCGGATTATTTTGCATTTCATCAGGAGTTATTCCAGCTTTACTTAGTTCAACATAAACGTTATATGCGCCTTGTGCGGCATTTAAATTTTCTTTTCTTGAATCATTAGATAACTTTTCAAATGGTCTTAAAATGTTTTCGTTTCCATCTTTATAATCATTACTTCTTTTTAATCTTTCTTGTTCTTCTTCGGTTAAATTTCTTTTTGCAAATCTTTTAACGTTTATTGCCCCAATTTTAAACAAGTTCATAAACGTATTAAAATCCGTTAAAGATTGTTGTGCCATGGTTTCATGTCCCATCATGAATGATGTATCAATTTCAACTTCATTTCTTTTTATATCTCCTTTATAACAAGCCTTTTCAAATATTTCTATCGGTCTTGTTACTCCTTCTTTAATGACATCTTGCATTCTATCGAAAAATGCTTTTAATTCTTGATAGCACCAATCCTCATGTACTTTTGCTGCTGATAATTCAATTAATTCTTTTTCCATATTATCTTTTACTTTAGTTTTAACTTTATTACCAAACACAATATTCTTGTCTTTCTTTTCTACTTTCGAAAATTCAAGTAAACTAGCATATTCTTTTGGAATTACGTATGTTTCTCCATACGTAGATACTTTTATATTACCTTCCTTATCAAATCCCAAAAAATTCATTATATGCCCCGCTCTTTCGTTAGAGATCTTTGTCCATGAAAAAGGTTTATCAGTATGTATATAAACTTCTTTATTAGGACCTACAGATACATTTATTAAATTACCTTTACAAATCAAATTATTTATATAGTTTATAAAATCCTCGTAGTTACTAAAGTCTTTTGGTACAATACTGGTAGCATTTAAAGTAAAGTCTAAATTATAGCTATTAAAATAATAATTAGTCCAAAAATTAAAATTAGTAATAGTTAAACCAGTTAACTTTTCATGTATTTCCAAGTCTTTGTATTCAAGAATATAACCTTTTTTTTCTAATAAATGTTTTAATTCATCAAAATCTTTTACGCTGTCAATATTTAAAAGTTTTTTAGATATTTCATTTTTCGTACCTATAATTTCACTTACATCAGGAATTCTTTTTTTAAATAAAAGATTACCATCTGAATCAAAACCATCACCTTGATATCCTTGTTCAAAAAGTTTTAAAGTAGCATCACTTTCTTTATCGAACTTTTTACCAAGTAGTTTTTCTGCCGCTTCTTTTGCACTTTTAAAAGAAAATACGTCGTGTTTTATCAACCTTACTTTTGCAACTCCATAAAATTTGGAAAACAAATCTACTAATATTCTATTATAATCTATATTACCATTACTAGAATATAAAGAGTAACCAAAGTATTTTTCAAATTCATCTTCTTTGCTCAAAAAAATTTTACCTATGTTATTAGCGAGTGTTGCACAAGAACAACCTGTTTTATTAATTTTATTAAACATATAATTTATCTCTTCTATGCTTAAATCAGGTCTGTTTTTACGTACTATTTTTAATAAATCTTGATAATCCCTTTTTTTTATTATCTTATTTTTAATGAGTTCAATAGGTTTATTTTGAGCTGCATCTATTATTTTCATCTTTATCACCACAACTTAATTACTAATAATTATATTATAACAGAGAAAAATTAAAAATAAACAGCACAAAAAGTACTGTTTACATTTAATTACATCTTATATTTTAATTAAATAAATATTTGTAGTTCAAACACCCTCATATTGGTAAAAAACATATTGTTTAAAACAAAATTAACAGTAATTTCAAAAAAACAATTATATCATTTTACCTGCTATTTAATTTAAAAAAAGAATATATTTCTATATTATTTTAAATTATAAATGTCTTTTTAACATTCCAAAATCCTGACTATTATTAGTAGTAATGTTTTTAATTCTTAACATATCTTCTACCGTTATTTTTCCATCAAATACATCTTGTATCATGGTAAAATACTTATCTTTGTTTTTTTGTTTTCTTTCATTAATATACATATCAAATAATTTTTCTGCATTTAGTATTGATTTTATATACATTAAATTATCAATCTTTTGTAATTCAGTAACTGAATTAGGTTTTAGTAATAAAGTCGAATATCTTACTAATAAATCAGTAAGTCTCGCTCTTTCAGATAATTTCAGTAAATTACCTGAAGGATCCATTTCCATAGCATTTACTTTTTCTAAAAATATACTTATTATTTCTTTATTTAAATAATCTTCTGCATATCCAATATTTTGTTCTTGTTCTGCATGAGCAACCTCATGTACTAAAGTACCAACGGATAACGGATTTAATTGAGCCCCGATTTCAATATGTGAAAAACACATTTCTCTATTATCATCATTAATCATATTTTCTATTAATGGTATAGGCTTAACTATTTTTCCCGACATTGCATGACCATTTGTCAATCGCACTTCTAAATCTAATGGACTCTTTTTTTCCATTACAGAATTAATAATTCTATATGCTTCTTCTGGTTTTGCCGTAATAGGTATTTGATTCACTATTTTTCTAATAGAATCCATCGTAGTAAAATTAATATCGTGCAAATTAAAATACTTGAGACAAAATTCTTTTGTTTTATTCTTGATTTCTTCTAGAGATAATGAAGGCAAACTTGCCATGTCACTATTAATTCTTGCATATTCAGGCATATTTGACGCCATCTGAAGAATTTGTTTTAAATTTCTTAATTGATTAACATTAAATCTTTCAAGATTTATTCCTTTATATCCTTCGTATTGAATTATCATCTCATGCGGTTGCAGTTGACCACTTTTCTTTTCCATAATAAAAAACCCCCTTTAATTGGGGAATATGTTATCATAAAAAGCATTTTTTGTCAACCTGGTGTAAAATATTACTCATTATTTATTAATTTTTCATAATAAATTTATTTAATTAATTATATTTATTATATTTTGATGAATTCTTTTACTTTTTTCTCCTACCATTTTATTTTTCCAAATTTTTTCTAACCTACAAAAATCATAATATAATCTTTCAGAATAATTTTCTTTAATTGATTCATATTCTATATATTTATCAAAAAAACTAGTAATTTCTAAATCTAAATACTCCAAATCTTTTATCGTTATAGATGTTAATATCTTATTTAATTTATAATTATCATACCACTGTTTTATTATTTCTTTGATTTTCATAAAAGAATCATCTTTTTTATAAAATTTGCTTTTTTCTATTAAATTAATATCATTTAAAATATTAATAAATAGCTCACCTATATTAGAATTTTCCTGTGCCATTTTTATATAATACCTTTCATTAATTATTTTAAGTTGATAATTTATATTCAAAAATATAGTTAAAATATTTTTTTGAAACTATATCATTTTTAATGTGTATAATTAAATAACTAGTATTTTTTTAATTTTTTCAATAAATTAACCCTAGTTATTGGTTCATAATACTTCCATTCGATTAATGATATGCCATGATTTTCGCATAGTTTCTTTTTCCTTTCATCCAACTCTTTTCGCTTTTTTAGACTATCTTCCCCACCAAATAATTTCACAGGTTCATAATGTTGTTTTCCTTGATATTCTATCGCAATTAATTTTGATGGAATATAAATATCGAGAGATTGATTTCCTAACCAACTACATCTATATTGAAATTTAGCGTCATTGAATTCTTTTTTTACTAAATTATATAAGTTATACTCTGATTTCCATTTTACTTTAATTACTTTATTTTGTATTAATTTATGATAAATTTCAGTATAAACAGATTCCCAAAAAAATCCATATGATTTATAATCAACATTATTTTCAAGCAATAAATCACATATGAATTTAAAATTATTTGAAGAATCATATACATATTTGTCATATAAATATTGTGGTATATCTTTTTCTTTAATATTTTTCTCATCTTGAATTTTTTTCTTTATTCTATTACATTCTTCTTCTAAATACTTTTTTTGTTCTTGAGATGCGGAATGATATATTTGTGAACTATATGATTTTGTTATAATATCTAAAATAACATCAACCTCTATTCCATATATGCTTAATTTACTGCATTTTTTGTTTAAGTAATTAGCAAATCCTAATTCATACACGTCGTTAATATCCAAAGTTACTTTATAATTTATTGTATCATCATCTTTAAATTCATTATTTATCCTTTTTATCTTATTTTTTTCTTTAAAATAATTTTCGGAAATCAATTCAGATTTATAATTATGATTTGAAAAATATATTTCAATTTTATTTTTATTCATTTTTTGTTTGACATTTAATTCAATTGCTTTATAATTTGAAAAATCTTTTGTTTTTTTTACAAACTCAAGTTCATCACCAAATATAGAGAATTCTTGTATCCATATATCATTATTTTTTAATCCACTACAGACAACTCTCCTTGAATTATTAAAATTAATTCTCATAAAATGTTTATTTAAGATAAATCTGATTTTATAATTATAATATATATACATGCCATCTAATGTGTCAACAAAAAGTATCATATCCTTTAATTTATCAAGTTCTAAAGGATTTAATAAATTAGTTTTATTTTTTAATTCACTATATTTATTTTCCGATATTTTTATGTATAAATGTATTGGATTAAGAAAACGATCAGGTTGCAAATTATCAAATACCATTTGTTTTCCATTTTGATTATAAAACAGCATATAGCATTTATTATTGTTATAAAATCTACCACATTTCAGAATATTTTCACCATTTTTTAAATACCAAACATTATCTATAATATTGTTAATAGGTTGTGAATTTTTAAATATTTTTTGTTCTATTTTTTTATTTACATTAATTTCATATGTTTCTTTTATATAATTTTTAATATTCTCCAAAATTTTTTTAACTTTATCCCTCATATACTTTCTCCATATCAATTATTAACTATTATTATGTATTATAACATTTATTTTTTAAAAAATATTATCATGACATAAATAAACATAAAAAAAGAGATTAATATCTCTTACATATTACCTGATAAAATAGATTTTATTGACCTTTTATATAGTTCTAGTATACTTGCTTTTTCTACGTCCTCTTTAACCGTTAAATCAACGGTACTTATAACCTTATTACCATCCTTTAATTTTAATACACCTATTTTATCTCCTTTTTTTATTGGAAGTTTTATTTTATCTAAATTCATTTCATAGTTTAAAGCTTCTTTTTCTTCTCCTTTTTCTACTAATACACTAGCATCTTTTTTAGGTACTATTTCTATTACTTCGTTTTCTGCTTTAGAAGATTTCTTTTTAGACACTACTTCACCTTGTTTTACTTCAACTTGCATCTGATACATGTTAAAACCATAATCTAACAAAGTAGCCATGTTTGTATTTCTTGTTTTGCTTTCTTTAGCACCCATTATCGTTCCTATTAACCTCATGTTGTTTCGGTACGCAGTAGCGGTTAAACAATATCCTGCTTCGGTGGTGTATCCTGTTTTAAGCCCGTCTGCCCCATCGTACGTCTTTATAAGTTTATTGGTATTTACAAGCCAGAACTTATTATCAGTATTTTGTCTTAAGTAATCTTCATATATCGTAGTAAATTCAAATATTTTTTCATGCTTAACTAATTCTTTAGCCATATAAGCCATGTCATAAGCTGATGAATAATGATTAGCTTCATCAAGCCCTACGGCGTTTTTAAAGTTAGTATCTTTAAGCCCTAATTCCTTTGCTTTCTTATTCATTTTTTCTACGAATTTTTCTTCAGTTCCTGCTATTTTTTCCGCAAAAACAACCGTTGCATCATTAGCAGAACCTATTGCTACCGCTTTAAACAAATCTTTTACGCTCATCTTTTCGTTCGGTTGTAAAAATATTTGAGATCCACCCATAGATGCGGCATACTCACTTGCTACCAAAGTATCGTTCCATTTTAAATTACCTTTTTCTATTTCTTCCATAATAAGTATCATACTCATTATTTTGGTCATTGAAGCTGGCGCATATCTTTCATGAGAGTTTTTTTCGTATAGTATTTTACCAGTTGATGCTTCAATTAAAATAGCACTTTTACCATCACTTAGTAAGCCATCATCTTCGGTTTTCGTATCTTGTTTTTCTTCTTCGTTAGTAGTATTAGTTTCTTGTTTTTCTTCTTCAAGCGCACTTATTAATGGCAAAAACATAAAAAGACAAATAATAAAAAAACATATTTTTTTCACTTTAACACCTCTAGTAAAAAATATGTTTCTTTTTATAATTTATACATTTAATATTTTTTATTTTATAACGGTATATATAAGAGGAAAACCTTCTTCTTTTTTTTCACTAAGGATGAATGATTTTATAACGTTTACGTCGTTTACCTTAACGTTATCATAATAAACCGTTACTAAAGTATCACCTTTTTTTACATAATCTCCAATGTGCTTTTTTACAACCATTCCAACGCCTGGATTTATAACGTCATCTTTATTTTTTCTACCAGAACCCATGTTTAAGCATTCCATTGCAAGCAAGGTTTCATCAATATCTTTTACGTAACCGCTTCCATTTGCGTATATGTCATAAGTTTTTTTAGACACGTTAACGCTTTTTATGTCACCACCTTGATACTTAACAAATTCCTTAAACTTATTAAGGGCTTTTTTACTAGTAAGTGCATCAATCGCTTCTTCTTTAGCTTCTTCAAATGGTATTTCTTTTCCTAAACTTATCATGTACGCCGCCAAAGTAATACTTAAAGTTACCAGTGATTTTTCTCCGTTTCCCTCTAGCGTTTTAATTGCTTCTTCTACTTCCAAACCATTTCCTATCGCACTTCCTAAAGGCTCATTCATGTCGGTTATTAAAGCGATGGTTTCTTTATTAAATTTTTTCCCTAACATAACCATGGTTTTAGCAAGTTCAACGGATTCTTCAAAATCGGTAATTAAAGCCCCTGAACCAGTTTTAACGTCAAGTACTATCTTATCAGCCCCTGCCGCTATTTTTTTACTCATTATTGAAGATGCTATTAAAGGTATTGATCTAGTTGTTCCGGTAACGTCCCTTAAGGCATAAATCTTTTTATCAGCAGGAACGATTTCCTTCGTTTGCTCGGCATCTACGATTCCTATTTCCCTTACTTGTTTTATAAACTCTTCTTCAGATAAATCAGATCTAAATCCTTTAATTGATTCTAATTTATCGATTGTACCGCCAGTATGTCCTAAACCTCTTCCGGATAATTTTGCTACCGAAACACCACAAGCACTAACTATTGGAGCCACAACTAGCGTAGTTTTATCGCCAACACCACCGGTAGAATGTTTATCTACCTTTATTCCAGGAATTTTAGATAAGTCAATTTGATCTCCACTTTCAATCATGGCTTTAGTTAAAAAATACGTTTCATCCATGTTCATCCCGTTAATGCAAATTGCCATTAAAAGAGATGACATCTGTGCATCCGATATTATTCCCATTACGTAACCATTTACCGCGTAATTTATTTCATCACAAGTAAGTGTTTTCTTATCCTTTTTCTTTTCTATGATACTTACTATGTTCATAATTTCATCCCCTTATTATTAAACTATTTTAATTATAACAAAAATAATAAAAAAAGAAACGGGTTAATCCGTTTCTTTGTGTTTTCTTGATGATAAAAACGTTACTTTTTCTGCAACCACTTCGGTTACTTGCTTTGTTTTTTCATCTTCGGTTTCTATTCTTCTTGTTTGAATCCTTCCTTTTACCCCAAGTAAGTCACCCTTTTTACAATACTCGGTAGTTGACTCTGCTACCGTGCTCCATAAAACACAATCAATAAAATCAGTATCATACTCCCCGTTAGGATTTTTATAACTCCTTGGTACCGCCAAAGTTATGTTAGTAACGTTTTTACCATTTTCGGTTTTTCTAAGTTCAGGATCCCTTACTAACCTTCCTATTACTACCAATTGATTTAACATATTAATTTCTCCTTTCGAAAAGTAATATACAACTTTTAATATTAATAAACAAAAAAGGAAAAACTAAACTTAGTAATACTTAGCATACAAAAAAAATAAAACTAATAAGTTAAAATAACGTTTTAGTTTTATTTTTATTACAAATATTTAATTTTTCTAAAGCAATAAACAAGTTTTGACAATAATCGATAAACTTATTTATAAATTAATACATTCTCATAACTGGAACCTTCGTTTTTTGTTTAACTTCTTCCTCATCCATAAAGTTAAATATAAGCCCCAAACCAGATAATTTTTCTTTTAATTTTTCTTTTTCGATTACATCATATATTCCAAGATCGGTTAAAGGTTTAGCGTTAATTACAAACAATTCCTCACCTTCAAACGGACGCAAAGCATACTCAGCATCACTAACGGTATTAAAATATAAATAGCCAAACGAATCATCATTCATAACATCTAAAAATATTGGTACGTTATCCTTTGTTTTTCCAAGTTCACCAACGATATATGATTCATTCGTACACCTTATGTTAACGTTATCTAATTTGTTTATTTCCAAATCATCATCAGTTAATTTTGCTAAATGAGCAAACATAATTTTTTTAGGATCAACAAATTCTTTTTTATTAAACATACATACTACTCCTTTTTTATACATTAAATGTTTTTCATTATAATTATATTATCCAACGCCATTATAAATTTGTCAACATCTTCTTTGGTATTATAAAAATACAAACTTGCTCTACAAGTATTATTTACCCCAAGAACCTCCGATAACATCTTTGCACAGTGACTTCCTACCCTAACACATATGTTTTTTTTATTTAAACATGATGCAACATCCTTAGCGTTAATCCCTTTAACGTTAAAGGTAATGATACCATTTGGTGTGTTTTTATTATAAATAATTACGTTATTTAATTTTGACATTTCACTTATCATGTATTTTTTTAAATCAACCTCATATTTATGAACGTTTTCCATTCCAAGGTTATTTAAATAGTCTATGGCTTTTGAAAAACCTATTATCCCTGATATGTTAAGGGTACCTGCTTCAAATTTATCCGGAATATCCTTATACTGGGTATTCATAAAGCTATCAAAAAAAGCGTTCATGCCACCACCAGTAATAATTGGTTCCATCATGTTTAAATACTTTTCTTTTCCATACAAAACGCCTAATCCCGTAGGCCCTAACATTTTGTGCGCAGAAAAAGCTAAAAAATCCACGTCGAGATTAGTTACATCTATTTTTTGATGTGGAACACTTTGAGCACCATCAATAACGACCAATATACCATTTTCATGAGCGTATTTTATTATGTCTTTTATCGGTCTAACATCCCCAATAACATTAGTAATGTGTGCAAGTGATATTACTTTAGTATTTTTAGTCACGCTTTTTTTTAAGTTATCTAACGTTAAAGATAAATCATTTTCTAAATCCGCGTATTTAACTACAGCATTTGTTTTTCTAGCCACTTCAAACCAAGGTAATATAAGTGATGCATGCTCTGCTTTAGTAGTTAATATTTCATCACCAGGTTTTAAATAATTCGTAAAAAATCCCTTAATAATCATGTTTAAGCTTTCGGTAGCACCACTAGTAAATATTATTTCTTTATCATTACTTGCATTTATAAAACCTGCTACCTTCTTTCTTGCTTCATTTATTTTTTTATCGACTTTAAAACTTATATCATAATCACCACGGCTTGCATTGGCACTATAATTCTTGTAATAATCACTAACGGCATCAATAACGCACCTTGGTTTTAGCGTTGTTGCACAGTTATCAAAATACGTAATCCCAGAAGAAAGCATGTTAAAATCATCGTTAAAATTCACCTTTTCACCCCCCAATTTTTAATTATTTTACATATTTATTTTAGTAACATAATTTTTTATACAACCACTACTACTTCCTACTAATATACTATTCACTCAATTTATTTTATTCAAATACATTTGACTCTACAAAATAAAAAATAGAGAATTTATTTCTCTATTTAATTAACAAACTAAGTTTAAATTATTCTATTAAAATATGCGTTATATTATATTGTATTTTATTTCATTTTATACATTTTGCTGCATCTATAAAGCTATCACAAATTGCTTGATTACTTTCGTTATTTAAATCTTTTTCACCGTCAGCATCACAAAATCTATACGTTGGTTGTAAAAAAGCCGAAGAATTATTAAATGTTGGCTTTGTAACCTCATCAGAACAAATCCCAATAGCATCTTGAACAATACCATATAATGCTGAATTAGCTTCAAAAAGTTTCACTAAATCATACTCTGATACGTATACACCTTTATATTTTTCAAAATCATGTTTTTCAAAGTAATTAATGACTTTTTCAACCATTTCTTTTGCTTGCTTGTCATCTTTAGCATTAGAAATACAATAAATTATAGCGTCAAATCCATCAAATAAACAAGTCTTTCTATGTGGGATATATAACACATTACTAATAAAAGCTTTATTTAATAAAAGCTTAGATAATATTTCAGGATACCTGGAATTAGCAAGGCAGCCTACTAAAAACCTGCCTCTTCGGTTACATCTTTCTTCTAAAATCATTTTATCTTTGCTTTTAACATAAGGATCATTCTTTCCATTTACATCTAAACATAAGCAGACTAATTGTTTTTCTAATTCAATAATTTTTTTATCCCGCTTAGATAATTGGTTGATTTCAGATAATGCTTTAAAAAGGTCCTTTATATCACCGCTTAAATATTCTGGTTTTCTTTCGATTAAATCAAAAAAACTAGAAATAGATACACTTTCAGTTACAGGTTGGTTAATTTTTGCAAAATAATCTAGCTTTTCTGAAGGAATAAACTTTATACCTGAATAAATAAGCTCTTTAATGTCTTCCAAGGTAATCCAAGAATAAGTTTCACGATACCATTTATTTTCATGAATTTTACCCAAAAATTCAACCACGGATTGAACATCACCATTATAAATTGTTGGAGACGTAAAAAATAATGTTTTATTTGATGAAGTTTGTGCTAATTTTCTTAAGAAAAATGATAAAAAATCTCCTGGATTTTTTTGAAAAAATAATTTTGCTTCATTTAAAACTTTACGTAATTTTTTATCATTAACCTTCCCTTTATAATTATCAATTACTTTTACAAACTTATTTAGCCAACGGTCATCATAAGCTTCGTATAAACTATAAATGGGTTTATAATTATTACCTTTAATAAATTCAATATCCCCCATTAATTGATTCCTTGTTAACTGTGTGTTTTTATTTACCTGATTTTCAGATCTTATATTTTCTTCTTCTATCCATGGTAAATATTTACTAATATAAATATATAACATGCTGTTTTTTTCATAGTTTGGTACGGTAAGTATTTCGCTTTCATCTGGTAACAAAAATGGTTGCCATTTTAGTCCTACATTTTTTAAATTATTATTATTTTCCCCTATTTTATTCATAATGTCATCTCCATTGCTAAATATTATACATAAAATACGTTATTTTTCAATAAAAAATATTGATATATATTTAAAGTAGCATAAATAATGGCTTTTTTTATTACTATTTATGATAAAATAAATGTAGAGGTGAAAATATGAAGGAAGATTGTATTTTTTGTAAAATAGTAAATGGAAAAATACCAAGTATGAAAGTATATGAAGATGATGTTTGTTTAGCATACTTAGACATTAATCCTGATAGTGATGGTCACACATTAATAATTCCAAAAAAACACTATACCGATATTTATGAATTACCAAAAGAAGTATTACAGCACATATTTGATGTTGCCAAAACCTTGATGAATGATTTAAAAGGTAAATTAAATTGTACTGGTTATACGTTAATGATTAACTATGGTAGTTCACAAGAAGTAAAACATTTTCATTTACATATAAAACCACAGTATGAAGATAAAAAATTCGTTGAATTTATAAAGCATAAAGAACTTTTAAAAGATACTAAAGAAGTTCATGAAATAATAAAAGGGGCCTAAATAAGCCTCTTATTTTAATCCTAAATACTCTTCTAGTGTTAAGCCACTGTTTTTTACGTCCGTAGCGATATCAATTCCTAAGTATCTAACGTGCCATGGTTCATATATGTAACCTGTTATATCACTCTTACCTTTGGGATATCTTACTATAAATCCATAAAGATGTGCGTTTTCTTCTATCCATTTTGCTTCGCTAGTATCAGCAAAAGAACGTTCAACGCTTCCTATATCAAAGGCTAATCCAGTCTGATGCTCAGAGTGTCCTGGCAAAGCAGAATAAGTATTTGCAACTTCTTTTCCGTCTTTTTTTACGTACTCATCATGTAATTTTTCTTGTTTATCATATGAACGATATCCTGAAATAAGTGATAGATCAAGCCCGAGTGCTTCAGCGTCAGCTTGCATGTTTTTTAAAGCTTCTAAGGCTATTTTATTTACTTTTGGATCATAGTTTTTTGGAAGTGAATAATCTTTGTTTACGATAATTATTCCGTTAACGTAAGTTATTCCTTCTTTTACCTCGATCTTAGGACTTTCTTTAATCACGTTATCAGTCTTTTCTTTTACATGTACCATTCTTTTGGTTGCTACATAATTACCAGATGAATCAGATACTTTATAAGTTATTTTATAAGTGCCAGATTTTTTTGTATTAATCGTGTTTTTTACCATCACCTTACTTGTGATATCTCCATCATAATTATCAGAAGCGCTAAAGCCAGGTTCTTTATATTCTTCACCATATTCTAACGTAATTTCACCATCTCCATTTAAAATTATATTCGGTTTTTCATCATCAATAACCTTTATTTTTCTATATAATCTTTGCTTATAATCATTAGATATTGTAAGACAATAAGATACTACATACGTACCAACTTTATCTTTATTTAAATTAGAATTTATGGATACGGCTTTTGACTCTTTTCCATTAACTTTAGCTACAACGTATTCTTCAACATAATTGTCCCCAACTAATATTTCTTTATTTGAATCTCCTTTTAACTCAAATACCACGTTATTTAAGTAGTTATGTTTTTTATATTGATCTTCATATTTTTTACACGATCCTTTCTTTTTGGTAACTTTTATATATTTATCTTTTTTTCTTTCAAAACCGTCTTTAATTAAATCTTGACTTAATTCATTATATATCAATTCATCATTAGCGGTTATTATTTGTTCTTCAATTAAATTGCAATTAGTCCAACTCTTTTTAAATGTAATCGTACCATTTATGCTATAATTTTCTTTTGTTATTTTATAATTATACGTTTTTTTAAATACGGGAATTAAAAAAATTTGTGAACCTAAAATATATATAATTAAAGACATTATAACCATAAGTACGATCCAATTCATAAGTTTTATTTTTTTATTACCTATTTTTATAACAAACGTAAAATCACCCCATATCTATATTTATTTTATACCGTTTATTAAAAATTAATAAAAAAAGAAAAAAGAAGCTTTTAAAAGCTCCCTTTAGCACATAAATGAACCAACTATTATTGCAAGTAAGATGTATAATACTATTACTAATAAATAGCCATTACCTCTTCTGCATCCACAACTAGTTGTGGTAGTTGTTGTTCCACAGCATGCCATATTATAAACCTCCTTTTTTTAAATTAAACGTAAGCACCTATTATGATTACTAATAAAATAAATAATACTAATATAATTCCAGCACCAGATGCGTAATTGTTTCCCATAATTCATTCCTCCTTTTTGTCTTTTCAAAGTATTTTATGGCATTTGCTATAAATGTGTGAATATGTTTATTAAAAAAAGTTGTGTTTTAGCATATAATTTGTTATGATATATAGGTACATTTGATAGGAGGATAAATAAAAATGGCAGAAAAAAAAGATACTTCAGCAAAAAAGAATACTTCTAAAACAGCTAAAAATAAAGTAACTACTAAAAAGGCCACTAATAGTAAAAAAAGTGTTGCTAAAGTTACCGCTAAAAAAGATACCGTTAAAGAAGAAAAAGTAGTAGATACTTATGAAGTTAAACTAAAAAAAGAAAAAAAGAGTAATAAAATAGTAAAATGGTTTAATGGTTTAACACTTGAACAAATAGTAATTGGTGGTGTTATATTAATAGCAATATTATTAATCGTTTTAATTTGCGCTGCAACCAAAAACACAAAAACAAAAAACGGTGATGATATCGTTGTACAAGTAGATGGAAAAACAATCACCGCTAATGACCTTTATGATGCATTAAAGGAACAAAACGGATATAACGTAGCCATAAACATGATTGATGATTACATTCTTAATAAAGAATATAAAACAACTGATGATATGAAAAAATCAGCTGAAGCAACGATTGAAACTTATAAAAGTACTTATGGGGATAGTTATGAATCATTCCTTGAATATAACGGAATTAGTAATGATGATGAGTTAAAGGAATTATTAATAAAAAATAACAAGTTAACCCTTGTTACCGAAGATTATATAAAAGATAATATAACTGAAAAAGAAATGAAAGATTATTATGAAAATAACATATACGGTGATATTTCCGCTAAACACATATTAATTTCGTTTGATTACGATGATGATGCTACTGATGAAGAAAAAGAAGAAGCAGAAGAAAATGCTAAAAAACAAGCAGAAGAAATAATCGAAAAACTTAAAAATGGGGAAGATTTTAGTGAACTTGCTAAAGAATATTCAACGGATGAAAGTTCAAAAGAAAACGGTGGAGACTTAGGTTATTTTAATACTGGTGATATGGTTAAAGAATTTGAACAAGCAGCCTATGCATTAGACGTTAATGAATATACTACTGAACCTGTCAAAACAACGTATGGATACCATATAATAATGAAAACTGGTCAAAAAGAAAAACCAAGTTATGAAAAATCAAAAGATACTATAATAGAAAAATTAGTAGAAGAAAAGAAAAATAATGATTCTACTATAAGTGTTAAAGCCATGATAGCTTTAAGAGAAAAATATAATATTAAAATTAAAGATAAAACAATTAAAAGCGATTATAATTCATACATTGAAGAAGCAACAACAACTACGACAACAACCGCTTCAGAATAAAAACAAAGAGAACGTTAGTTCTCTTTTATTTTATCCATATCTTCTTTCGTATAACCCTTAGCATATAATTTTTGCTCTATCATGCATTTAAGTTTATCAGGATCATATTTATTAAAATATTTATTATATAATTTCTTATACTCTTTTTTTAAATGATCATAATCAACTTTTATTACGCATTCATTTAATTTTTTTAATATGCTTTCCTTATCATATCCTAAATTATAAAAATAATTTAAAAGCTTTACTTTAATCATGTTAAAGCTTCCCTTTTTTATTCTTATTTGTTTTTCTATTAAGTTATTAAGTTTTTGATTTACCAAATTAAGGTCAATATCATTAATTACTTCATCTATTATCTCCTGTTTAACCCCATACTTAATTAAATTATTTTTTATTTTATATGGTCCATCATTAGATAATAATAAGGCGTCATTAACGTATGCTTTTGAAAATGCTAAATCGTTTATGTAACCATCTTTTATAAGTCTGTTAATCACTTCAGTTATAACGTTTTCTTCTACGCCTTTTTTTATTAAATATTCACTAACTTCTTTTTTACTTCTCATCTTAATGGATAAATACTTAATTGCAATCACGTACGCATGTTGTTCGTTGTTCTGATAATTTAACTTATCTAATAGCTCGTTATCTATTTGTTTAGTTAGTAAAAGATTATTATTTACAATCACATCTTCAAACAAAGATAAGCTTTCTCCGTTGTCTAAATATAATTTATACTTATCTTTTGATGTTTTTTTAAATTTTATTATTTTCATTAAGCCCTCCATATAAAAAAAACATAATACTATTTAATTTGTATTAAGTCTTCCATAACTTCTTCAAGTGCTCTACCAATATTTTTTTGACATTTATACTTAGATTCAGGCATTTGATAATGTTTTGTCTCCGTCATTTCTTTAGCTCTTCTTGATGCCACATGAACTAACAAATACTTTGAACCAACCTTTGTAAGTAGTTTATCAATTGATGGATAAATCACTAATATCACACTCCTTATTTTTAGTATATATCATGTGTAATATAAATATCAATACATTATACATTATTTTACACTTTTTTCAGTTTCTCCTATAGTTTTTTCATATTCCTCACATGGCATAAATAAAACAGGGTTATTTTCGAAAAAATCAGCAACATCTTTTTCAAACTTCTCTATTTCATCATTTGTCCTTCCGGTTTTTACCATATGATTTCTCACTTTATTTACATATCCTGATAACACGATATCACTTCTTTTATCGATTTCTAAAAGCGTGTCTAACGAACTATCCGCTTCATTTATATCTACTCCTCGTTTAATTAACGAATTAATGGATAAAAAATCCTCAGAAGTTAGACCTACGCCTTCAAAAACTTTTACAGGATCCTTTCCTTCATGCATTGCTATGCAACCTTCAGTACCCAATAAAACGTTAATTTTTGGAAAAAACAAATCAACGTAAGTTAAATCATCATTGTTATGTCCAAATATATTAGATATTCTAACATCTATAATTTTTTTTATCCAATTATCGTTCTCAATCATAACTTCCTCCATGATACTAATATTATAACATAAAAAAGAAAAAATTCCTAATTAGGAATTTTTTAAAAATTTTGACCGCAGCAACCTGGATCAATGTTCGTAACTACGTTTTCTTCTGAAGTTGTATATTCAGGTCTATAAGTATGTTCATATATATGATTATTAATTATTCTAGTATGTATTGGGCAAACGTGTTCTACTTTATGACAGATATTTCTTTCTACGCATTTTTCAATTGTTGGCTCAATTATTGGGCCACATTGACATGCATCCATGTTGCAACAACCTTCTTGTTGCCAGTGTTGTTGATGGCAACATTTGTTATTATTAAAAAACATTTAAAATCCCCCTTACCTACTTTATAGTATGAGAGTCTTAAATGTTTGAATAGGTCTTTGTCAGAAACTATTTTTATTTTATATTAATTATTTTAAACTTTTAAAACGGCATTTTAAAATTACCATTTCGCATCATTTTCATCATCTTTTGCATCTGTTCAAATTGAGTAAGTAATTTATTTACGTCTTGAACAGAAGTTCCACTACCAGTTGCGATCCTTTGTTTTCTTGACGCTTTAATTATATCAGGATTTTTTCTTTCTTTTATCGTCATAGAAGATATTATTGCCTCTAACTTAGAAAATTGTTTTGGATCAATACTTATGTTATTAAGTCCTATTTTTCTTGCTCCTGGAAGAAGTTTAAGTAAATTTTCTAGTGGACCTAATTTTTTTATTTGTTTAAGTTGTGATAAAAAATCTTCTAAATCCATTTTACCTGCCTTTAGTTTTTTAACGGTAGACATAGCCTCTTTTTCGTCAATAACGGATTCTGCTTTTTCGATTATGGACATAATATCACCGTTGCCTAGTATTCTAGATACCATTCTTTCAGGGTTAAAACTATCTAATCCATCAAGTTTTTCAGAAGTACCTATAAACTTAATAGGTACCCCAGTTAAGTGTTTTGCGCATAAAGCAACACCACCCTTTGTATCTCCATCCATCTTGGTTAAAATGGTTCCCGTTAAAGGTAATGCTTCATTAAAACCACTAATAACGTTTATTGCATCTTGCCCTATCATTGCATCTATTACTAAAATTATTTCGTTTGGGTTAACGCTTTCTTTTATGTTTTTTAATTCTGTCATTAATACTTCATCAACGTGTAAACGACCTGCGGTATCTACAAGAACTAAATCGTAATCATGTTCCTTAGCATAAACGATACCATTTTTTACTATTTCAACCGCATTACCCTGGCCTTCATCATAAACTTCTATATTTAACTCTTTTCCAAGGGTTTTAAGCTGATCAATTGCTGCTGGTCTATACACATCCGCCGCTATAAACAACGGTTTTTTATTTTTCTTTTTACGAAGCAAGTTACCAAGTTTTGCAATCGTGGTAGTTTTACCACTACCTTGAAGACCAACAAGCATTACAACAGCTGGATTACCAGATAAATTAAGTTCGGAGTTATCATCTCCTAATAAATTTAAAAGTTCGTCTTTAAGTATTTTTAAAAACACGTCTCCTGGCTTTAATGACTTCTTAACTTCCTCTCCAAGAGCTTTTTCTTTTACTTTATTAGTAAACTCTTTTACCACTTTATAATTTACGTCTGCTTCTAATAGTGCAAGTCTTACCTCACGCATGGCACTAGATATATTATCTTCGTTTATAACCCCATAACCTTTTATTTTATTAACCGCGTTTTCTAATTTTTCAGTTAAACTCTCAAACATTTATATCACCCTAATCAAGTATATTTTTTATCTCTTTTTTTATCTTCTCATCTTTTATTTTATCAATTACTTCTTGTAATTTTTTATCTTTTTTGTATAACCCTAATTTTTCCTCATAAAACATTAACTTAGCTTCAGTATTTTTAATGTGTTTATGTACCGCATTACGACTAACATCATTGTTACTAGCTATTTCACCCAATGATAAATTATCAAAATAATAATCTTCAAAATACTTTTTATTATCCTCGTTTAATAATTCACCATAATAATCATATAAAATTACTAAATAATCTCTTTGTTCCATTTACATCATGTCCTTAAATAATCCATATATATATTTTTCTATATCAAAAGTTTGCAAGTCATCAGCACTTTCTCCAAGCCCAATGTATCTTACGGGAACGCCTACTTCGTCTTTTATTGCTAAAACAATACCACCTTTAGCAGTACCATCTAACTTAGTCAAAATTATACCAGTTAAATTAGTTATTTCTTTAAAGGCCTTTGCTTGACTTATTCCGTTTTGACCCGTTGTTGCATCAATTACTAAAAACGTTTCGTGTGGTGCACCTGGTATTATTTTTTCTCCCACGTTATTTATTTTTTCTAACTCTTTCATTAAGTTAACCTTATTTTGTAACCTACCAGCGGTATCAATCAAAACAACGTCATAATCATTATTTTTAGCATACTCTAATCCCTTATATACAACGCTTGCAGGATCAGTGGTGTTTTCATCACTTATAACTGGACAATCAATTCTTTTACCCCACTGTTTTAACTGTTCTACCGCCCCTGCTCTAAAGGTATCAGCCGCTACTAAAAGCACTGATTTTTTTTCCTTTTTTAACTTACTAGCAAGCTTAGCAATGGTGGTTGTCTTGCCAACCCCGTTTACCCCAACAAACAAAATAACCGTTGGCCCATTTTCATTATAATTTATTTTGTTGGTTATAATTTCTTCGTTTACGTATATGATAAATAGTTCATCAACGATTATTTCAGTTAACATCGAAGGACTTGTAATTTTTTCTTTACTTACCCTTGATTGAAGTTTATCCATGAAGTTCATTACGGTATTAACTCCTATGTCTGCGTTTATAAGTAACTCTTCAAGTTCTTCAAAATAATTATCATTTATTTCATCATATTCTTTTGATAAATTAGCTAACTTGTTAACAAAGCTTTTTCTGGTCTTAGAAAGGCCTTTTTCGTAAGTAGCTACACTATTATCATCCTTTTTTATAATGCTTTTTATTTTCTTAAATAGACCCATGATTCTTACCATCGTCCCTTCTGTCTACTGTTTCTATACCATTTACGATTTGTAAAAAATATGTATATAACTCATCATCTTCTAACTTACCATTAAAGCATTCATTTACTTTAACCAAAAACTCTTCTAAATTTAAAAATTCAGCCTCAGTGTTAAAATCTCTAACGTTATTATTAAATATCTTTTGAATTATATCTAACATATCATCATCTTCTAGTTTCATATCTAGTCGGAACATAAAAAAACGCTGAATTAAAAATAACACTACTTGAGGGTTAAAATCTTTAAACTGCTCATCATTACATATATGCGTTATTATGCTATCTGGTAACTTTTCGTCATTATCTAACAAAGATTCTGCAACAATATCATTTTTAACTTTCATACCGTTATCTACCATATAATTATTTATTATGGTTCCGTCAAATAATCCATAATATATGATGTATAAAAGTTGATCTTCTGATTCCCTACTTGATTCCAAAAAACTTAAAAACCTATTTGCGGTATCATACCCGTATTTATCAGTTATTTTCTTTAATATTTCATTAGTTCTTAAAATAATAGCTAATTCCATTGTTAAAGAAAAGTTTTTACTTAAACGTGTTCTTAAGTTTAAAATACGCTCATAATAAGGTTTCAAAGAATTACTTGGACACAAGTTCATAAAGTTACGTAATATGTATAATGAAACTAAATCATCAACCTTATTCTTATCTTTTGCTTTTTCATATTCTTCCGGAATAACTTGCTTAAATAAACTTAATAATTTATGATATGAATCGTAAAATTTAACCCATTCTTCATTCGTTAGCTTACCACTTTTTCTTAAATCTACTATTCTATCCAACTGATCATAATAAAAAATTATTGATTGTGCCACAAAGTCTTCTTCAGCAAGTTCACTAAGTGCTTGTCTTATTAATTTCTTTTTTGCAAAATCCTTCATAATATCAACCTTTCGTCTATTATTATATCAAACAATGGACAAATTGTAAAAAAAATAGTATAATCTTATTCGTTAATTCTTTTTTAATTATTAACTAAAAAGAAAGGAGTATATAAAAATAAATGAAAATTTTTGATGCTAATCGTGCGGAAACATTGGTTGTTGCATTAGGCGGTTTAGGTGAAGTCGGAAAAAATATGTATGTTGTTATGCACGATGATGAATTAATTATAATTGATGCTGGAGTAATGTTCCCTAAAGATGAACTTATGGGCATAGATTACGTTATTCCAGATTTTACTTTTTTAAAAAATAACGAAGATAAAATAAAAGCGTTATTTATAACCCACGGACATGAAGATCATATTGGAGGTATAGCATATTTACTACAAACGGTTAATATTCCCGTTATATACGCTCCTAATCAAGCTTATGGATTGATTAAAAGAAAACTATTAGACAGAAACATTAGCTATGATAACTTAAAAATATATAATGAAACAACGAAGGTAAAGTTTAAACATTTATCCGTTGAATTTTTTGCAACAACGCACTCAATTCCAGATTCTCACGGAATTATAATAAATACACCTAACGGAAAAATAGTTGAAACCGGAGACTTTAAATTCGATTTAACACCTATTGGTCCTATGAGTAACATTCATAAAATGTCTGACACAGGTAAATCAGGTGTTAAGCTTTTAATGAGCGAATCAACCAACGCGTTATCTCCAGGATTTTCAATGAGTGAATCAAAAGTAGAAGAAGAATTACAGGAAATATTTGAGAAGAAAAAAGGAAGAATTATCGTTGCAACTTTTGCGTCTAACATATATAGGTTAAAACACATCGTAGAAACTTGCAAAAAGAATAATAGAAAAATAGCATTATTTGGTAGAAGTATGGAAAACAACATTGAAATATCAATTGAGGGTGGATACATAAAAGATGATAAAATTTTCGTCTCACCTGAAGTTGCTAATACTTTACCTCCAGAAGAAATTTGCTTGTTATGTACTGGTTCACAAGGAGAACCATTAGCGGCTTTATCAAGAATAGCTAACGGAACCCATAAGCAAATAAAATTAAGGCCAACTGATACGGTAATATTTTCTTCTAACCCAATTCCTGGAAATAATGCTTCTGTTGCAAAAACAATTAACGCTTTATATTTACAAGGGGTTGAAGTTTTTGTAAACAATTCAGAAAACGAAATACACACATCTGGTCACGCAAATCAAGAAGAATTAAAACTTATGATTAGATTAATAGATCCAGAATATTTTATGCCAATACATGGTGAATACAGAATGCTTAAAGCTCATCAAGACTTAGCTATTGACTGTGACATTCCAAAAGAAAAAACATTCTTACTCCAAAACGGAGACGCTTTATCACTAAATAAAAAAGGTATAAGAAAGCTTGGAAACGTAGGCGCTGATGATGTATACGTAGATGGTAATCGTATTGGTGACATTGGAAACGTTGTTATAAAAGATAGGAAGATAATGGCAAATGATGGAATCTTGGTTGCTATATCAAACATAAACATGGAAACACATAAATTACTAGGTAAGGTAAACATAACAACTAGAGGTTTTATTTTGGTAAATGAAAATGAAGAACTATTAAGAGAAATAGAAGATGTTACTACAAATACGATAAATAAAGAATTAACAAAGAAAAACGTTAACTATAACGAATTAAAAAGTCAAATCATAAGTAACATTTTAACCTTCGTATATG
The DNA here is from genome assembly GCA_944329425.1 of uncultured Bacilli bacterium. GTDB lineage: Bacteria > Bacillota_I > Bacilli_A > RF39 > UBA660 > Aphodocola. The sequence continues at coordinate 86,962 of CALVIG010000002.1, read as the reverse complement.
AAAAAACCGGAAGAAGACCAATAATTTTACCAGTTATATTAGACGTAAAAAAATAAACATTCAATAAAGAATGTTTATTTTTTATTTTTTTAAATAAATAATAAACTTTACGCCTTTTTTAGTGTTAACAACCTCACATTTTCCGTTATATAAGTCTACGATTGCCCTTACTATCGTTAGTCCTAATCCCGTACCATCTTTATTTCTACCGCTTTTATCTTTATAGTAAGAATTAAATATGTTTTCTATTTCTTTTTCAGCAATGTTGCTACCAGAATTATATACTTCATAAACTAGGTAATCTTCCTTTACGTACGTACGTATTTTTATTTCCATTTCGTTTTTACAAAACTTTATTGCGTTAGTTAAAATGTTTTCAATTACCCTAGTTACCTGCTTTTCATCAATGATTATTATTGCATCTTTTGCATAACTTTCTTTTACACTAATATTTTTATCTTGGATTCTTACACTAAGTTTTTTTAATTCTTTTTTTATTAATTCGTTAATATCTACCCTAGTATTATTTAATTTAACGTTACCACTTTCTAGTTTAGATAATTCTAAGAATTCGTAAACCAAACCACTAAGTCTTTCGGATTCACTTATTATCATTTCCAAATTTTCTTTGTTTTCTTTTCCTTTAACTTCATCCATCATTAACTGACTATATCCAGAAATAATGGTAAGAGGGGTTTTAAATTCATGAGAAATGTTAGCGATTAATTGTCTTCTTAATTTTTCTTGTTTTTCTTTTTCAATTAAATCGTTCTTTAATTTTAAATTTGCGTTTTCAAGAGCCTTTATACTATCTTGAAGCTTTTGGCTCATCTTATTTACGTTATCAAACAAATCTCCTAGTTCATCATTCGAGTTTATCTCTATTTTCTTAGAAAATTTAAGGTTAGATATATCTTCGGTAACTTCCTTTATTTCATTTATTTTTTCACTAAATAACCTTGAGATAAAATAAGATAAAACGGTAAGTATAGCAAAAGTAAATAAAGAAGTAATAATTAAAATTATAACGGTTGTTCTAGCATCTTTTTTTAAAGACTCAATGGAAGTTGATAATATTACGTAATTATCATTTATTTTACCTACCAAGTGTAAATCATAACCACTTTTTTCATAATTCTTTAAAGTTACTATTTCACTTTCGTTATTTCCCAACCTATTTAAAATCATTAAGTCAAGTTCGGTGAAACGGGTACTCATTTTATCATTAAAAATCGTGTATAAAATATTATAATTACTATCTAAAACCTTAATTTTAATACCATTGTTATTAGCTTCATATAAGATGTTTATTAAGTTATCTTCATTACCATAATTTTCTTTAATTAATTTATATTCCTTTTTTAACTCTCTTTTTTCTAAAGTTAAGTAAATGTCATTAATAGAAAACTTTACTATGATTAAATTTATCATTATGTTTAAAATGACAAACAAACCCACAAAAACAAATATTTTGGTTCTTATTGATACTCTTTTATTTTTATTTAATAAATACGTAACCCGTTCCAGAATACGTTTTAATGTATTTTTTATCTTCGTCAATTTTTTTTCTTATCCTTTTAATATTAGTATCAACAACCCTATCATCACCAAAATAATCTATGCCCCAAACATGGTTTAAAATTTGGTCCCTTGTTAAAACAACGTTTGGGTTTTCAAAAAAATACTCTAAGATTAAATATTCTTTTTTAGTTAGCTCTATAAATCTTCCGTTTTTTCTAACGCTTCTTTGCTCACTAACAAGTTCTAAATCGTTAGAACTATCCAAGTTAATTAATTTTTTAATTCTAAGAAGTAAAACCTCCAAGTTAAAAGGTTTGGTAATAAAATCATTAGCACCGACTTTAAGTCCTTCTATTTCATCTTCATCCTGATTTTTAGCCGTTAACATGATTATAGGTACGTTACTTATTTTCCTTATTTTCTTAGTGCACTCAACACCATCCATTTCTGGCATCATTACGTCCATGATTACCAAATCGATACTATCTTTATTCTTAGTAAAAACTTCAAGTCCTTTTACTCCATTTTCTGCTTCAATGCACCTAATATCATACTTACTTAAGTACTTGTTTATTATGGTTCTTATTGAATCTTCATCTTCAACAATTAGTATTTTAAACATGATTACCTCCTTAAGTATATTTTATTATAAAGCTTTGTTTAAATTGTGTCAAAAAAAAAGAAGATTTTATTCTTCTTATTGCATAATTTATTTTTTAGTATCAAAACTCTTTTTTACCTTCATTTTTGCCGCTTCATTTTTTTGAATACATGACTTTAAATCCGAATACAAATATCTATATTCGTTTACCAATCTTCTTAAATCATAAAAAATAGAAGATTCGTAACCTCGATTATAAGCATCAATAAATTTTAATTGTAAAGAAAAATTATTATTATCACTATCAAAAGGGTCATCTAAATTATTGTATATTTCGTTAAACTTAGACCTTGATGGACAGGTTTTCACCACATCTTCTAAAAAATGATCAAATTGGGTTCCAGTACACATAGAAAACAAATTATCCACCACTTCTTTTCTTAATAAAAATAATTCTTGTTTTTGATTTGTTATTTTTAATATTTCATCACTAGTTAAAAATGCTTTAACATTTTCATTATATTTTATTTGCTTTCCTATGTAATCTATTTTTCCATCTAACACACCAATCATTGTTACAAAAAAATTAAATTGATAAATTAATTTTTCTTGCCATAAAAACACCGGTTCAGAAGTTTCTCCAAACATGATTAATTCGTTTTGTAAAGCTGCTTCTAACCCATCAATTAACTTTAATTGTCTGGTACTAGAACTAAAATTTTTAATAATTTCTTTTTCGGTAATACCATGCTTTTTATTTCTTAACTTATTTAACCCCTCTTTTTGAAATAAATTTTTAAACATCATGAATTTTTTCAAAGTATCCTCTCCTTTGACTCAGTATTATAACATATACAAAAACAAAAGAAAACTACTTTTCGTGGTTTTCTTCTTTCTTACTTTCTTTTTTAGATGGCTTTTCATCTTTTATCTTGTCTTTTAATAAAACTTCTTTTCTTGATAAGGTTAGTTTACCATTTTTATATCCGATTGCTTTTACGATGATGTCATCGCCTTCTTGAACAACGTCTGAAGTTTTAGCAATTCTTTTATCAGATAATTGTGATATGTGAACCAAACCTTCACAACCTTCCCAAAGTTCTACAAAGCATCCTAATTCATCTATTACTTTAACTACTTTACCAGTGTATATCTTACCTATTTCAACTTCTTTAACAACGTTTTTAATCATGTTAGCGGTCTTATCGATTATTTCTTGGTTGGTGTGATAAATAATTACCCTTCCGTCTTCTTCTATGTCAACCTTAACCGCGTTCATGTCGGTTACCGTTTCAACGCCAGAAGCCTCAAGTATTATTTTGGTAATCATTTCTCCACCCTTTCCAATAACGTCTTTTATCTTAGCTGGATCAATCATAAACGTCATCGTTTTAGGAGCGTATTTACTAACTTCTTTTCTTGGCTCTTTTATTTGTTTTGTTATAACTTTTAATATTTCCATTCTTGCTTTTTTAGCTTGTGCTAAAGCTTCTTTTAATATTTCTTTAGTAATACCTTTTATTTTGATGTCCATTTGAAGTGCACATATGCCATCTTTGGTCCCTGCAACCTTAAAGTCCATGTCGCCTAAATGGTCTTCCATTCCCTGGATATCGGTTAAAATGGTATAATCATCACCATCAGTAATAAGTCCCATAGCAATACCCGCAACCGGAGCTTTAATTGGAACACCTGCTGCCATTAAAGCCATGCAACCAGCACAAATAGAAGCTTGAGAAGATGATCCATTAGATTCTAATATTTCTGATACTACACGTATCGTATAAGGAAATTCCTCTTCTGATGGAATAACTTGAGCTAAAGCTCTTTCACCTAATGCACCGTGACCTATTTCACGACGCCCTGGAGCTCCATACCTTCCCGTTTCCCCAACGGAAAATTGAGGGAAATTATAGTGAAGCATAAATCTTTTTTGATCTTCCGGAGATAAACCATCTATTATTTGATGTTCTCCTAAAGCACCAAGCGTAACAACTGATAAACTTTGTGTTTCACCACGCGTAAATAATGCAGAACCATGCGTTCTAGGAAGTAAGTCTATATCGGTTGATAAAGGACGTATCTCAGTCATTTTTCTTCCGTCAGCCCTTTTCTTTTCCTTAACAACTATTTTTCTAAATACTTCGTATTCTACTTCTGATAAACATAACTTAACCTTTGTGATTAACTCGTTAAGTTCATCTTTATCCAAACCTTCGTTTTCGTATTCAAACTTTGCGATAACGTCTTCTTTTACTTTATCAATGGCTTCGTATTTTTCTATCTTATCTTTAATACGCATTGCACTATCAAAAGGTTCTTTAGAAAGTTGGTATATTTCTTCTTTAAGTTCATCCGTAATTTCTAGAACTTCATATTCCATTTTTTCCTGACCAACTTCTTTTATTATCTTTTCTTCAAATTTTATTAGTTCCTTAATGGCGTCATGCCCAAACATTAACGCTTCTAACATATCATCTTCGTTTACTTCCTTAGCCCCTGCTTCCACCATGTTAATAGCGTTTTTAGTTCCCGCAACGGTTAGGTCAATGTCACTTTTCTCTGCCTGTTCAACGGTTGGATTTATGATAAATTTACCATCTACCCTTCCCACTTTAACACCAGCGATTGGCCCATCAAAAGGAACTTTGCTTATTGATGTTGCCAAAGAAGAACCAAACATAGCGGTTAATTCTGGTGAATTATCAGGATCTACCGATAACACCGTGTTTACTACTTGAACCTCATTCCTAAAATTTTCAGGAAATAAAGGACGCATAGGTCTATCTATCATTCTTGCTGCAAGAGTTGCGTTTTCCGTAGGTCTTCCTTCCCTTTTAATAAATCCTCCAGGTATTTTACCTACTGAATATAATTTTTCTTGATATAAAACCATTAACGGAAAAAAATCTGATAACACGTTAGCTTCCTTGCTTACACAAACCGTTGATAAAACAACCGTATCACCATATCTTACGAGTACGGCACCATGTGCTTGCTTAGCTAACTCTCCTACTTCGACGGTTAGGTTTCTTCCTCTAAATTCTGTTTCAAATACTCTTTTTGCCATAATACATCTCCTTTATTATATAAAAAAGCACCCAAAAAAGAGTGCCTACTTTTAACAAAATTATTTTCTTAATCCTAAGCTCTTAATTAATTCACGATATCTGTTAATGTCGGTCTTCTTTAAATAGTTAAGTAAATTTCTTCTTTTACCAACCTTCATTAATAATCCTCTTTTTGAGTGGAAATCATGAATGTTTTCTTTCAAGTGAGCTGTTAAAACGTTGATTTCTTCAGTAAGAACCGCAACTTGTACTTCTGGTGAACCAGTATCACCTTCATGGGTTGCATACTTCTTAATGATAGCTTGTTTAACTTCTTTTTTTAACATTTTTATCCTCCTTCTTTCATAAATTCGCCTTGTTCCAAGATATGGTTAGGAGTACTCTCCAATACCCGAGAACAGGTAACACATATAATATACATTAATTTTTTAAATTATGCAAGTAATTTTACTTTATTTGTAAATCATTTTATTACTTTTGTTTTTGGTATGAACTCCCTAATTTATTCATAACGTTATCCGTATAAATTGCGTTTTCATCCTTTATTTTTGAAATAACGTCGTTTAAAATTTTAGTGTTCTTAAACTTACTTTCGTTAAGCTTTACAAATGATAAAAATAGTAATGCACTACCAAATAATGCTATAAAAGCTTTTTTATTTTTATAAAAATAATAATATGATATGTACTCAATGTCACGTGTTTTAAGAAGATAAACCTCTAACTTATTTATGCTTTGAGCGTTTAAGTTATCACTCATTAAAGTGTCATATATAACACAAGCTGGGGCATTATTACCAATTATGTCTATTAGCTTATTAAGGTTTTCTTCTTTATATAGTTTATTATTCAAAATATAAGTTGCAAGTTCATAATTATTGCTAGAAGGATCTAATGCAAACATGTTAGAGTATTCTTTTTTTTCTTCCTCGTTTAAATATTCAATAACACGTAAAAAATCTTTTTTCGATTCCTTCAAAAATGACTTTTTATATATACTTTTTCTTACATCACATGATAAATGTTCTTTAATCTCTAACAACTTATAATAATCTTTTCTGTTTACTAATTTCGTAGAAAAAATTAAATTAACATAACATGCATCAAAATCCTTTATGATGACTTCAGTTGCTAATTGGTCTACAACTTTTGATATTTCATCATCAGTTAAGTTTGAAAATGGGTTTTCTATTTCTTTATAAAAATCATAAGCTTGAAGAGGACTTCTTTTTAATATGATTCTAAAAACATATATTTTTTCTTCGTTATCGATGTATTCAAAATAATCTTTTATCATTTTTTGAGAACTGTATAAAGAACGATAAAAAACCATTTCTAGTATAATTTTTCTCTTATCTTTATCCTTAATGTTTTCTAGTAAATTTTTAACTGAATAACCATCATCAAGGTAATTCTTTAAAAGCAATTCAAAAGACTTTCGTGATTCAACTAATTTTAATTCTTTTATTAACGTAATCGTATTTTTCATATTATCCTCCTTAAATAAACATCTTAAATGGTTTTAATTTTGTTTTATCCTTATCATACGTTTTATATATTGAGACCACTTCATTATCATAAATGAAAGTAACAACTTCCTTTCCATATATATTGTCTATTATACAACCATTCTTTATGGAATTAAATAATTTATCATTTATAACAACACAATTATCATTTTTTAAAACATCCGTTATGGTATACATTTTATAATTACCCGTTTTTATATCCTCTAAGGTATATGCATCATCTATGTTAAAAATTCCTTGTTTTGTTCTAACCAAATCACTCATAACCCCAATAACGTTTAACTTGCGGTTTATATCGCATATTAAACTTCTTATATAAGTTCCCTTAGAAACCAAAACTTTAAATTTATATTCTTCGTCGGTTAGATTTATTAGCTCTATTTTCTTTATTTCAACCATTCTTTTAGGAAGGTTTACTTTTTTACCTTCTCTTGCGTATTCATATAATTTTTTACCATTAACCTTAACCGCACTATATATTGGAACTTCTTGTTCATACTTTCCCAAAAACGAATTTAATACATTAATTAATTCTTCTTTTCTTATCGTAACTTTTTCTTTTTTTAATACTTCTCCATCCAAATCTAAAGTATCAGTTAATAACCCAAGTTTAACCGTAGATACGTACTCTTTATTAGCCGAAGTAATAATATCAACCAACTTGGTTGCTTTTCCAACACATACCACCAAAACGCCACTCGCAATCGGATCAAGGGTTCCGGTATGCCCAACCTTTTTTGTTTTTAAAATTTTACAAACTTCGTTAACCACGTCCCTACTAGTAATTCCTTTTGGTTTATTAATTAATATAACGCCGTCCATTTATATCACCAATTATATTTTATCACAAAAAAAGAAAGTGTTTAATTACTTTCTTTTAATATATTGTTGTGGATGATGTAATACCTTGTAAGCATCACTGTCATAATATTTTAATATTTCTTCAACCTCATAGCTTTTATTTCCTTCTTCGTCAGTTTTAGAATACTCATAAGGTTTTTCTTCATTATTATGACGATAATTATTAATCATAAGAATTTGTTCATAATATGCATTATATTCTCCTTCAGTTAAAACATCCTTTACACTATCTAAATAATATAATGCCTTTTCAACGTTCTCTTCATTATACGTTCCCATTGCAATTAAATCAACGTATTGGTCTAATATGGTAATTACACGTGAATTATCATTTAAAATATCTTCATTATTAGATAACTTGTCTAAACCTTTTTTCAATTCTTTTTCTATTCTGTTAGAAGCTTTTACATATTTTTTATTTTGTTTTCTAGTAAGTTCTTCACCTTTATACAACTTTGGTTTTATTTTAGCTAAAGCGTTTCTTGATTTAAATAACTTATAGCTATTTATAACATCCCCATCTTTAACAGAATTTTCAATTTTATTTTCTAACCTAGAAGCTATTTTCTTTGTAAATTTAGAATAACTATCTGATTTTTCTCTTATTCTATTAATGATTTTTTTATTAATCTTTGAAGCTATCTTAGTTTTCGAAACCCAAATAATTGGCTTTGATGCAAATTCTCTAAACTTTTCTATAAAGGAATAATATTCAAAATCATTTTTTTCAAGTTCTTCTTGATATTCATTTTGAACTTGGTTGTTATATACATTAATTATTTCTTCATAATCTTTCTTAAATTTTTCAAAAATATCTTTACTTATATATTGGTATCTATCTGATAATTCTATTATTTCACTTTGTTCTATTGGTTCTTCACTTACGATTTTATCCAATAAAATTCTTTTTAATTTAATAAATTTATCATTATTTAACTTTTGTAAACTATCTAACCTAGCGGCAAATTCTAGTTTTTTGTTATCATCTTCATGTAACTCTTTACAAGCATTATAAGCTCTTGCATAATCGGCAAATTTTTCGGTTTGCTCTGCCTTAGATACTAACTTTTCTTCTTTATCATAATCATTAAGTTCAGTTTGTCCTGATATCAACTCATTAATTTCAGCCGCTTCAGCTTGTAGATCATCCTTAGCTTCTTCATCATCTAATTTTTTTATTAAGTCAGCAGCATAATCCAAAGCTTTCTTACTATGATTATTTCTAGCAACATCTAAGTAATAATTTATTTCATTAACATCATTATTAGATTCTTTAACATCATCTTTAGATTCTTTAACATCATCGTTAGATTCTTTAACAGTAACGACACCATTATTTAAATCTTTCAAAACCTTCATGTTAATTGAGTTTTTATTCATTAAAAGATAATATTTTTCTAACATACGTTGATATTTTATTGGTAAATCAGCAACTAAATCCTTAACATAAGAATCATTATATGAATACGCATTAAAACTTAATAACTTAGCTAAAGATTGTTTTAAATGTTCTAATTGAAATTTTTCATTTACATTATCTGTTATGTTTTTTAATTCTTCAGAATTTTTACAATTAACCGCTGAATTTTCGGTTAAAAAATTATTAATTCTGCTTATTTCTTTTTCAATTTCTTCAATTGATACTTCAATTGAACTCTTAACAACTTGTGCACACTTTTGATTTGCTTTTACACGTAATATTTCACTTTTAGCTTCTTCTTTTTTGTCAAATTCATTTTGATAAGATAATATGACTTTGTTTAAATAAATCAAATCCTCACTTAACTTGATTTGTGTTTTAGCATCAATGTTTCCCTTTGACAACGTTTTTAAAATAGACTCACGTTGTTTTTTTGCCATAGAAATAGCTTCACTAGCAGTACTAACGTTTTTATCAGTTTTTAGCCCACATTTAGTGTGTAGTTTTTCTAACCACTTTTTATCTATTTCGTTAGCTTCTTTTTTACCTTCTTCAATAATATTATCCACTTTTTCTTGAATTCCACCATAAATTATAGATAATTTATTTGATAATTCCAAAACTTCTGATAAATTCATTCAAATCTCCCCCTTTGCTTGAATGCCGTATATATTAACACCTTTTATTTATTTTGTCAATATTATTAAAATAGCATTAAATATTTCTTTTAATGGCTTTTACGCTACCACCAAGCTCATTATCAGCATCTTTTGCTTGCTTTTCTTGTTCTACTAAATCACTATCAACAAAATATGCCATATCGCTTTTATCTTCTAAATTATTTACCATACTATAACCACCGTGATTTAGTAACAAACTATTTGATTTTGGTTCTTCAATAATTTTAATTTCTTCTTTTAAATCTTTTGTTTTGGCTGAAATTATCGTCATATCACTTAACGTTTTATTAGAATAAACGTTACTTTTAACCAAACTATCTTTGCTTATCTTTATTCCTTTAGTTTTTAATTTTCTTACAAATTCATCAATACTATCCAAAGCTCTTTCATAGTCAATATTTAATTGCTTTAATTCTTTTTTATTATCGATAATCTCCCCAAGCGCTAACACTGCATTAAGAAACCATATGATTCCTAACCAAAAGTTGATATAATTTACAGCCGTGAATCCTAAAAAACAAATTAAGCCTACAATTATCCTTAAAACACAATCAAAAAATCCCCAAGTTATATTTTTTTTTAAATTCTTTTTCGTTTTTTCATACGTTCTAAGTAACTTTATGTTATCTGATATTTTTTTCATAAAAATCCCCTTTTTTTTGCACATATTATACACGGAATTAATTAATTGTCAAGTTAAAATACATTAAAATAAAAAAAAGCAGTTACCTGCTCATTTTAAATACAAAATAACCAATAACTGCTATTACAACCATTATAAATGATAATATTATTACGCTTATTTTACCACTTCGTTTATTTGACGAATCATCATCTTCAGAATTATATATGTCATTTAAATAACGTTCATACGAATCGGTTAAGTAATATCTATCCTTACCTTTAAATATCGTATCGTAGTAGTTTTTAAAACTTACTGGTAACTTATTTTTGTTTTTATTATATATTTTCTCTATGTCCGCAAAAGTTGCATCATCTGGTATTTTTTTATCAATTAAAAGCTGAAGCGTGGTGATTGCAAAAGCATAAAGATCGGTTTTTTCGGAAACTATTTTATTTAATGGATCCCTGTATTTAGAAACCACTTCATTATTTATAACGTTATCTTTAACCACGAAAGCATCACAGTCAATTAACTTAACGTTCCCACTTTTATCAAAGAAAATGTTATCTGGGTTTAAATCACATATATATATTTTTTTACCATGAAGCTTTTTCATAACTTTTTCTATTGCTTTAATCTTATCAATTTTTTCTTCAAAGCTATATTGTTCACTGTTATCCCATAAAGCCTCACCTTCAGGTAAATACTCCATTATGTAACCAACAAAAACGCCATCATAATAAACCAAGTGTTTAGGTTTAACTATTTCGGGAATATCCAAAGTTTTAATAAACTTAAGGGTTTCTTCCCTATCTTTAATGTAAGTAAAGGAAGTTGATTTAAACATCTTAAGTATTCTTCCATCTTGGGTTAAATATATGTTGCCTGATCTACCGGTTGCTATTTTTTTAACTAGTTTTAGACTCTTATAATCTATCGAATCAGAAGGAATGTCCCTAAATTTATCATTTAACCTTCTTACGTTAACCGCTGATGTTACACTTATACTTAGAAGGTTACCGTCTTCATTCATTCCTACTTCATAAAATCCTAAACCCTGATAAATTGATAACATGTTTGAGTCGTGTTCATCTACGGTTACAATTACGTTTCTTGCACCAACTTCACCGCCAATATATATGATTCCTTCTATTAAAAGTGCTTCCATGTTCTTGTTTTTAAACTCATCAAGAACGTATAATTTATTTATATTTACTTGAGAAATATTATTATTATTCATAAATTCAAAGGTGGCATAACCTATTAGCATTTTATTTGTTTGAATAGCTAAAGTAATTTTGTTTCTAAAATACTCCGGAATAACGTAGTCATCTAAATCTAGTAAACAATCTTTTTTTAGTGTTTCACTAGAAAAAGTATTAACGATGTCCGCAAAAATATCAAAATCAGTTTCTAATATTCCAAAATTAAGATTTTCTTTTTTAACTAAATTTATCATAAAATACCACCCTACCTTATTACTAATACAATTATACATTGTTTTTTCTTTTATTTCTACAAAAAACTAAAAAAACATACAATATATAATAAAAAAACGTGTTACCACGTTTTTAATTATTTATTTCTTTTATTATTTTTTCTATCTTATTTCCATATGATATAGAATTATCATATATAAATCTCAAATCAGGAATTTTTCTTATCTCAAGTTTCCTTTTTGCTAATTCAGTTTTTATAAAACCTTTAGCAGCGTTTAAATCGTGCAAGCACTTATCTTTTTTCTTGTCATCAAGCACCGTACAATAAACCTGCGCTAAAGATAAATCAGTATCAACCTTACAAGCGGTTATCGTTACAAACTTTATATCTTCATCATGTACTTCGTTTTGTAATATATCACTAATTTCTTTTATAAGTAAATTTGAAATTCTTTGTGTTTTTATACTCATAATTACCTCTTAATTTCAACTAATTCATACGCTTCTATAACGTCTTTTTCTTTTATGTCTTGATAATTTACCAAAGTAATACCACATTCAAATCCTGCTTTAACTTCTTTTACTTGGTCTTTTTCCCTTTGGATGGTATTTATTTCACCATCATATATTACAACACCATCACGAACAACCCTTGCTTTAGCATTAGCCTTAATAACACCACCCGTAACATAACAACCCGCTATGTTTCCGGTTTTAGAAAACTTATATATTTTTCTTATCTCCGCTTGACCAATGTTTTTTTCTTCATATTCCGGATCCAACATACCTTTCATCGCTGCTTCCATTTCTTCAACAACTTTATATATAATGTTATGAAGTCTTACGTCAACGCCATATTCTTTAGCTATGTCTAAAATTTTAGCACTTGGTCTTACGTTAAAACCTATTATAATCGCGCTTGATGCGTTAGCTAAAACGATATCACTTTCAGTTATCGCACCAACACCACTTCTAATTACGTTTAGTTTGCAACCCTCTACGTTTATTTTAGAAAGGGTGTTTTTAACCGCTTCTTCACTTCCTTTAACATCAGCTTTTAATACGATGTTGACTTCTTTTTGTCCTTCAGATATGCGTCCAAACAAATCATCAAGACTTATTGCACTTGCTAGTGTATTAGATTTTAACTTAGCTACTTCACTTCTTTGTTCCGCAACGCTATGAGCCTGTTTTTCAGATTCAAAAGCCATAAATTTATCACCCGCGGTAGGAACTCCAGAAATACCAGTTACTTCAACCGGCGCTGAAGGTAAAGCATCTACGACTTCCTCACCTAAATCATTTTTTAACGTTCTTACTTTACCGAAGAATTCACCCGCAACGATTGGGTCTCCTAGCCTTAAAGTACCATTTTGAATTAATAAGGTTATTACTGGGCCAACGTTTTTATCTAATTTTGACTCAATTACGGTTCCCATTGCATACCTTTTTGGGTTTGCCTTTAGTTCTTGCATTTCCGCAACAAATAATAAATTATCAAGTAAATTATCTATTCCTTCGTGCGTTTTAGCAGAAATGTTAACGAATAACGTATCTCCACCCCAAGTATCTGGAGTAAGACCATTTTCACTCATTTCCCTCATTACCCTTTCTGGGTCTGCTCCTGGTTTATCGATTTTATTTACCGCAACGATTATTGGAACGTTTGCTGCTTTAGCATGATCTATTGCTTCTTTGGTTTGAGGCATTACCCCATCATCAGCTGCAACTATTATTATAACAATATCAGTTATACTAGCTCCCCTTGCTCTCATTTCGGTAAATGCAGCATGTCCTGGAGTATCTATAAAAGTAATTTTCTTGTTGTTATAAGTAACTTGATAAGCTCCTATGTGTTGGGTTATTCCACCGAATTCACCCGAAACAACACTACTTTTTCTAATGGCGTCAAGTAAAGAAGTTTTACCATGATCTACGTGTCCCATTATGGTAACCACAGGAGGTCTTGGCTCTAAATCCTTTGGATCATCAGTAACTTCAAATTTTTCAAAATTAGATATATCCATTGCTTCTTGTCTTTTTAATGTTTTATTAAACTCAAGAGCTAAAACAGAGGCATCATCAAAACTTAAAGTTGCATTCATGTTAGCGATTATTCCAAGGGACATTAATTTTTTTAAAACTTCTGATACAGATATGCTTAATTCTTCCGCGAAATCCTTAACATTCATACCTTCTTTATATGAAATAACGTCCTTATCTTTCTCATCATTGTTAGAAACTAATTTTTCCTTGTTTTTATACATCGCCTTTTTTGCATCTTTTATGTCTTTTTGTTTATTTTTGTTCTTTTTCTTTTTTAAAGGAGCAGGTTCACTACTATATATAGTGTCTTTTTTATCAATTAAAGTATCAACTACCTCATCATAATAATCATCTTCTTCTAACTTCTTTATTATTTCTTCATCTTGCTCTGCTAAAGCATCAGTTTTATCTTCTAATTCTTCGTTTTGAAAAGCATTATCTAACTCAACTATAGCATCATCATCCAACATATCATTTTCGTTTGATACAGCTATACCAAGTTTTTTACACATTTCGATAATTTCTTTAACATCTTTATTCATATCATTTGCATATTCCAAAACACTCATCATAATAACCACAACCTTTCCTTTACTATTTGCTATTTATAATTTTTTCTAATTCTTCATATACCTCTTCTTTTACATCAACGTTTAAATAACGATCTAAAATCTTTGTTTTTCTTGCTTTTTCAACAACTTCCAAATCCTTTTTTAAATATGCACCATGTCCATTTACCTTACCAGTAATATCCACCCTTACAATACCATCAGTATCACGAACAACCCTTATAAGCTCTTTTTTGGGATACTTTTCTTTTGTTACAACGCACGAGCGCATTGGTATTTTCTTTTGTTTCAAATAAATCACCATCCATCTTATGATATTGCGTTACTTAAATCGATTTTTTCTTCTTTTACTTGTTCTTGTGTTTTAACATCAATTCTATAATGAGTTAATCTTGCTGCTAACCTAACGTTTTGTCCTTTTTTACCAATTGCTAATGAAAGGTTATCACCTTCCGCAATTGCTAAAGCTTCATTTTTCTTTTGGTCTAATATATATACCTTAACATCCTTTGCGGGTGAAAGAGCATTTTTAATGAAAGTAATAGGGTCTTTATCATACATAACAACATCTATTTTTTCTCCGCCTAATTCGTTAGTTATACGATTAATTCTTGACCCTTTTTCTCCTATACAAGCACCAACCGCATCAACGTTAGGATCTTCAGAATATACCGCAATTTTACTTCTTACTCCAGCATCTCTTGCTACACTATATAAAATAACCGTGCCGTCACTTAATTCAGGAATCTCATTTTCAAGTAATCTTTTAACAAAACCATAATGAGTTCTTGAAAGTAAAATAAGTGGGCTCTTGCCAGTATCGTCTATTTTGGTTACATAAACTTTAACAGATGATCCCATTTTTAAATCTTCACCTTTTATTAATTCACTTTTAGGTAAAATACCATGCATCCTTCCTAAATCTACGTAATAATTTTGAGCATCTTCTCTAGATAAAGTACCTACTAGAAGTTCCCCTTCCTTATCTTCAAATTCTTTCATTATGCTTTGTCTTTCAGCTTCTCTTACCTTTTGAACTAAAATTTGTTTAGCAGTAGAAGTTGCAACCCTTCCAAAATCTTTTAAAGAAACTTCTTCTTCAATGGTTTCTCCAACCTTTATATCAGGAACAATTTTCTTAGCATCTTCAAGCAATATTTCAACTGCTTCTTCTCCATCCTCACCATCATCTTCACCATCGGTATATTCCTTAACAACTTTTTGATAAGAAAAACCTTTTATTTCTCCAGTTTCTTTATTTATTTCTATTCTTATATTAGGAAGACCAGTCTCTTTGGCATATGCTTTCTCAAGAGCTGCTGTCATTCCATCAAATATAACATCTTCACTTATTGACTTTTCTTCACAAATTGATTTTAAAGCTTTAATAAATTCTTTACTATTCATTTTTACTTATCTCCTTTTTCTAAAGAACATACATCAAGAACATATGTTTCATCAAATTCATCTTCTATCGCATCAATTAAGGGGTTAATGATCTCAGTTGCAATAACGCATGTTTCAACGTCAACAAATGGTTCTTTATCTATTACCACTCGCAAAAAATACACAGTACCTTCCTTAACATATTCGACTTTACATAACTTAATTCCTTTTTCCTTAAGAGGTTCTTCTATTAATTTAGATACCCTATCATTCATTTTCTTTCCTCCTTAATTATAAAGAGCAGGACTTTTGCCCTACTCTTTGTTGCTACAAGTATTATAACATAATTATTCACTATTGCAATATTTTATTGTAAATTTAATTTACAATTTATTTTGTTTTAACAAATGATGTAGTTTCGGTTGTCTTTTCAACTTGCTCATCTGAATCAGAAAAATACGTACTAGGATCAAATTTAATTAAGTCATAACGTTCGGGATCAAGGTTGCCTTTAGAATAATAATTATCATCCCTAAGACAAACTCCGTTTTCATCTCTTACAACGTTTAACGAATTAGGCATAATTTGAGAATAATTAACTTCATTACTTAAAATTGCTTCTTCGAAGTAAAGAACGTAAGTTTAAACAATTCATGTAGTACACATCATAATATTCTAAATATCCTTCAAACAAGTTATAGTTTGAACCGTCTATTGAACTAAAAGTAATTTTGCCATTATTATCGGTTAAGTAGCCATAATCTTCAACTTCATTAACATGACCATTTTGCTTATCAACAAACCCAATAACGACTAATTTGCTGCCGTTTTCATCAATAACTTTAACTTTTTTTCTTGAGTTTCGGTTTTATCACCACATCCTGAAAAAGATAATATCATACAACCCGCAAGCGCAAAAGCCTCTATTTTCTTAAATAACTTATATTTCATTTTTTTCATTTAACTTCCTCCTTAATAACTTTAACATCTTGACAATTTCATATTTTATCTTATAAAAGCTTAAAATGCAACCATAAATATTTTTAGTTCGTTTGATTCTTTGATAATTTCTTAAATATACACCCATGTGAATTTATTTTTTCTATCAACTTATCATCAACGTAATTAATGTTATTTTTTAACCTTCTATACAAAGATGCAACACTAACTTCCTTACCATCTAACATCTTAACCAAAACACTATGTGAAAAATAACTATTTGGTGAATATTCATATTTATCTAAAAAATAAATTATCTGAATAGCAATGTAATTTGCTTCTAAATTACTTAACATGAAACACCTCTTTTTTTTCGGGTATTATATACTTTTGTTCTAAAAAAATCAATCATTATGTTATAATTAAAAATAGAGGTGATTTACGTGACCGATGACATCGTTAAAAATATATATGATAAATATTTTAAAAAATGGTTTCATAAAAACTATAAATTTCTTCTAACTATTTTATTGTATATTTTATATCAGGGAAATTTTATTTTATCATTAGTTAGTTCGTTTGGCGTTAATTTTAGTAAAATACCTAAAACGCCTAGAATATTTTGTTTTTTTATAAATGACTTAATATACATAGTATTGCTTATTTTGTTATTTAAAAAAGATATTAAAAACGGAATAAAAGACTTGAAAAAAAACTTAATGGATAGGATTATATTATCACTTAATTGTTGGATTGTAGGCTGTGTAATAATGATGGTATCATCAATAGTTATTAGTTTCATTTTAAAACAATCGGTTTCTAATAACGAAGCTTTGGTTAGGCAAAGCATTGAGTTAGCTCCTATTTACATGTTATTTACTTGTGCGGTTGTAGCGCCTATATTTGAAGAAATGGTATTTAGAAAATCACTTTATGGATTAATTAAATATAAATGGTTATTTATATTGGTAAGCGGGCTTGGTTTTGGTTTATTGCACGTTTTAGGAAGCTATACATCTCCATTAGATTTTCTATACATCGTTCCTTATGGTTCAATGGGTTGTGCCTTCGCTTACCTTCTTACCAAAACCGACAACATAGTTTTACCAATCGTCATTCATGCCATCCATAATTTTGTTCTTGTTATTACGCAAATAATTGGAGGATAACGTGAAAAAAGAAGAAAAAAAGAAAAAAATGAAGCTAAGATGGCAAATTAAGTTACTAATGATTATTGTATTTATAATTTTATACGCATTTTTAATAGGAACAAAAGGTGTATTTACAAAAGAATACAAAATAGAAACCAACAAAATAAATAAAGCGATGCATGGTCTTAAAATTATTCAGTTTTCTGATTTACACTATGGGTCTTCAGTTAACGAGAAAATGGTGGATAAACTTATAAATAAAATTAATGAAAATAAACCAGATATAGTAATATTTACCGGGGATTTGGTTGATGAGCGACATAAATTAATCTCAGAAGAAAAAGAAATGTTAATCAATAAATTATCAAAAATAAACGCAGAATTAGGAAAATATTACATAATGGGTGAAGAAGATAACGAAAGTACTAATTCCATTTTGAATCTTTCTGGATTCATAAACTTAAATAATAAAGAACAACTTGTGTATTTAAATAGTTCAAAACCAATATTATTAATCTCAAAAGAAAGCGTTAAAAATTACTTCGATAACTATAATGACGAAAACGTTTTTAAAATACTTGTATTACATAATCCTGATGATATAAAGGAAGTAAAGAATTATAATTTAGATATGGCCATAGCTGGTCATACCCATAATGGTCAAATAAACATTCCAGAAATAAAGAATTTATTAATTAAAAGTGATTACAAAAAAAAATATCAAAAAGTTAATAACATTAAATTATTTATAAATCCAGGTATTGGAACAAGCACAATAAACGCAAGACTATTTAATCATCCTACAATTTATCTTTACAGGTTAAACAAAGCATCCGCTAGCTAAACGGATGCTTTATTTAATGGTATCATAATCTTTACCGTAGTACCTTTTTTTAACTTTGAAAAATACGCTATACTACCATTATGCCTTTCGATTATTTCCCTGGATAAACAAACCCCTAATCCCGTTCCGTTTTTCTTGGTAGTATAAAACGCTGTACCTATTTTATTACTGGTTTCTTTATCCATACCAACTCCGTTATCTTTTATATAAATACAATAATATTTACCTATCACTTTAGCTTCTAAAAAGACCATACCTTTATCTTCTATTGATTCCCTAGCATTTTTTACTAAATTTATTAAAACCTGCTTCAACCTATTATAATCCCCGTTTATCATTATTTCATCTTCAGGAACATTACTCTTAAACTTTATATTATTATTAAACGCTAACGAAGCTTCATCACATACATCTTCTACTAACATAGTAATATCCATTGAGTTTTTTTCAACATGTATCTTTGAAACATCAGAAAAATCCTTAAGTAATAGTAACGTTCTGTCTATTTCTTGGTTAATAATATTTACGTATTTATTTGCTTTTTTAGGATTATTTATATCAAACATCTCAAGATAACCTTTACATACCGCTAATGGATTTTTTATTTCATGCGTTATTTTAAAGAGTGATTCATATAATTTTTTTTCCTTCGTTATACTC
Source organism: uncultured Bacilli bacterium (assembly GCA_944329425.1). Taxonomy (GTDB): domain Bacteria; phylum Bacillota_I; class Bacilli_A; order RF39; family UBA660; genus Aphodocola. The sequence goes on along the minus strand of CALVIG010000002.1, from coordinate 67,621 downwards.
TCAAGTGAGTAATACATCCTAACGGTATTTTCTACTTTAGCATAAAGTAGTATTATAATGTGAAATAAAACATACATTATTATCCAAATAACTAATGCATAACATAATTTATTAACATCAATTATGTTATTAGGTAAAAATAACGTTAAAATTCCAAATAGTATGCTAAAAAATATAAAAACGTTAATAGTTTTATAATTAGTAAGATAACAAAATATGAATATTAAAAAATATTGTAAAAATAAAATGCCCAAATTAGTTTCATACGAACTAGATAGAATAATTGGTATACAAAGTGATAATATCATTCCAGGAAAAATTCTTTTTTTATACAAAGCTATTAACAAGGGAATGTTTATTAAAAAAACATATGTGGTAGGAAGCTTACCAAACCTGATACATAAATAGTAACTAGTAAAAATTGCTAAATCTAAAAACAAATGTTTTTCTTCCTGAAACGCTGCCTTACTATACACCATATATAAAAAATAGCACATTAAAGGAAATAGCAAATAAAGAAAATTTAAAAACACGGAAACAAACATAACAATCTCCTTTCATTAAGAAGATTATACTAGTTATCCGTGTTTATTTTTGTCGAATTTTGTTTTAAATGATTAATTTTTGTAAAAATTAGTCTTCATTTAGTTGATCAATGTATTTTTTTAACTTTTTAGCGTCTTCTTGAAAAATTATCTTCATGGTATTATCTATTTCAACAATTCCCCTTGCACCTAATTTTTGAATGCCTTCTTTATTTACTTTAGAAGGATCCTTTAAAGTTACTTTAAACCTAGAAACACTAACTTCCATGTTAGTAATATTCTTTATTCCTCCTAAGTATTCAACTAACTTATTTGCTTCATATTTAAAATCAGGTTTATTAGCCTTAATAATTACTAATGCTATTACAACAAGAACAACAATAATAATAACATACTTTAACATCATATCACCCTACTACAAATTATATAACAACATAAATAAAAAAGCAAGATAACAAAAACGTTTATACCAGGGCTTTTAAAGTGGTACTATTTACCATAAAATGAATAAGCTACTAATGAAAAAGATAGAAAGGGTGAAATATTATGTGTGAAAATTCTAATTCAAGTTCAAAATGTAACTGCATTGCTGAAATATTAAAAGTTATAAACATACTTCAAAGCGAGGTTTGTCCTGGTGATACATGCCTTGAAACATGTACAAGAGCATACTTTGGTCCTAACTCATCAATTGATTTTAATACAAGACCAGTAACTTTATACACTTGTGATAGCAACTCAGTTTCAATGCCAATATCAAATACACCTGGTGAAGAAACAACCTCAAACATATTTAGAGTAGAAAAAGTGGATGGATGTTGTGCAACACTAAGAGTACTTGTTTATAACAGTGGCTCATCTACTTATACAGCAACTAACTCATTTTTTACAATAAATACAGATTGCTGTTGTGCAATAAAATGCTTAGCAGATACTTATGTAGAAGGTGTTTAAAAAAGACCACACTAAGTGGTCTTTTATTTTATATCATAAATATCATCTATGTATATTTTTTCACCTTCAATAGTTAATAAATAGTTATCTTTAATTCCTACTATTTTTTTATTAATATTTTCTCCGTTTTTGTACAAAATAGTAATATCAGCTTGGTAAACATAATCTGGTCTTGAAAAAATACTTTCAATTTTTTTTAAAAGCGTCATTTTATCAATTTTAACTTCCCTTTTATCAGTATTACTTTCATCACTATTATGATAGTAAAATTCCTTTTGAACCTTACTTTTTATTTTATCCACTTTGTTTTTAAAAATTTCTGGAAATTTATCTTTCATGTAGCATCCTCCTACAAAATTTTATGTTATTTTATCAAAAAAATGATGATAAAGGTGGTGATTATCATAAATATTAAAAAAATAAAACAAAAAATAATTTTATTACTAATGGCTTTTTTTATTATAAGTATAATTACTATTTACGCTGTTTCCACCTCAAATAATCAAACGTTATCAAAACAAATAATTTGGTACTTAATAGGCTTTTTTATGATTTTTATAATGTCTAAACTAAATTGTAAAAAAATATTGGATTTATCTCCAATATTATACGTTTTTATTAACGCTTTGTTACTGTTACTATTGTTTTTCGGAAACAAAGTAAACGGTTCAAAATGTTGGTTCATTCTTCCAGGAATTGGATCTTTTCAGCCAAGTGAGTTTGCTAAATTAATTTTAATTTTGATAAACGCAAAAACGCTTGATATTTTTAGAAAAAAATATCCTAAAAGAAATCTTAAAAATGACTTAACCATTTTTTTCACCATTATATTGATAACGTTAATCCCTAGCATATTAACCTTTTTGGAGCCAGATACCGGAATGGTAATAATATATTTTCTAATTTCCTTAGTTATGCTTTATATATTTGGAATAAGAAAGAGCATCTTTTTTACGATTTTAATTTTAGGCATTTTATTTATTATTAGCTTTTTATATTTTTATTTTAACTACGAAGACCAATTTATTAATATTTTTGGAACATCTTTTTTCTATAGAATAGATAGATTGCTTGATTGGTCTAACGAAAACGGTATGCAATTAACAAACGCCCTTACCGCGATAAAAGCAGCGGGATGGTTTGGTTTTGGCATAGGAAATACCCCTATTTATATACCTGAGGCACATACTGATTTTATTTTTTCAATATATTCAAGTAATTTTGGATTCATCGGATCATTATTATTATTAATTTTAATCTTCTTTTTTGACTTTTTATTATTCAAACTAGCTAAAGAAACTAAAAACAAAAGTTATAAATTTATAATAATTGGTTTTTTAGCAATGATTTTATATCAACAAATTCAAAACATAGGAATGAACCTAGGGTTATTACCAATAACAGGTATAACCTTACCATTTATAAGTTATGGTGGCTCTTCCCTTGTTAGTTACATGCTTGGAATTGGAATTATAATAAACTATGATAATGATAATGATAATAATAGTAAAAAATAAAAAAAGCCTTTATTTAGGCTTTTTAATAACATAATGGTGACGCGTATGGGATTTGAACCCATGAATGCCGCCGTGAAAGGGCGGTGTGTTAAACCACTTCACCAACGCGCCAGTTTAAATATAAAATGGTGGGCCTGAATGGACTTGAACCATCGACCTCACGCTTATCAGGCGTGCGCTCTAACCAGCTGAGCTACAAGCCCATTTCATAATACTGGTAAAACTGACTATTTAATTCTACTATATAAAATCTAAAAAATCAATATATTTTTTATAAAAACTTATTTTTTATGAACATAAATTTATATAAAATTTAAAAATCACCTACATAAGTAAGTGATTATTCACATTTTTGGTGGAGCTTAAGGGATTCGAACCCTTGACCTCCTCGGTGCAAGCGAGGCGCTCTAGCCAGCTGAGCTAAAGCCCCAAAAATTATGCATTTGTTTAAATGCATATTAATAATATCAAAATATAAATAAAAAAGCAATACCTAATTTAATTTTTTTAATTTAATTATTATAAAAAGAGCTAAAGCTCTTTTTACTTAAAACACTTAACCGCACTTTCTACCAAAATCTCAAGTTCGGTATCACTTATGTTTATCTTTTTCTCCTTCATCCATTCCAATGCTTTTTCGGTTGCTTTTTTCTTTTTTTCATCACAAGTAAGCTCTTCTCCAATTTGTTCTACATAAACAACCGTTCTTTCTATTATTTCCTTTTTTAATTTTGTTTGAAGATAATCTTCAATTATCTTCTTGATTTTTATTCCCAAATACCCAACTATACCAGTAATTGTTGCAGTTAAAATTTGAATAATATTATCAGAAACCATACTAAAGATATCACTCAAGCCAAATCTCCCCCATATTTAAAAGATGCATCTTTACTAATATAATATTCAAATAAAAAAACAATGGCATTATTTTTGCCATTGTTTTCCTATTTTAACTAAAGACTTATTCGAATCATCTACTTCTAATATGGAACCTTCTTTTATAGAATCATCAAAAAATTTAACATATTCATCCTTATCAGTTAAACTAAAATGTGTTATTATCATTTTTGGATTTTTTCTAAAACTATATTTTCTAACATATTCATCATTTAATATTGTTTTAATATCACTAATCAATTCTTTTACAACTTCATCATTTTTTGAATTAAAATCATCAACTTCTAGCTGCTCATTAACCTTATCATACCTAATTATTAGGCACCCCGTTGGCACCATATAAGTACCACTAAACCCATAAACTTCTAACTCAACGAATTTATTACTATTACGGGTTTTTCTAACTAAATATTTTGTTTCTATAAAATTAAATAATTCTTGTACGTTTTCTTGATTTATATCCATAACTTTCCTCCTTGTTGTGTTTTTTTATAATAATACCAACACCAAGTAGAATTATGTCGGATAATATCAAGCAAAATAATTTTTTAATAAATGGTCGGGAAAACAGGATTTGAACCTGCAACCTCTACGTCCCGAACGTAGTGCTCTACCAAATTAAGCTATTTCCCGATAATGGCGCTCACGATGAGAGTCGAACTCATGACCTTTACCTTCGGAGGGTAACACTCTATCCAACTGAGCTACGTGAGCATAAAAAGAAACTATTTAAGCTTCAAATCTATCCCGATAGGACAATGATCACTTCCGTAAACATCACTATAAATAATTGGATTAGATACCTTATCAATAATACTTTTTGAAACTAAAAAATAATCTATCCTCCATCCAACGTTATTTTCCCTTGCTTTTCCCATGTAACTCCACCAAGAATAAGCGTCTTTTTTATCTGGGTTAAAATACCTATAAGTATCTATAAATCCACTTTCTAACAAAAGTGAGAACTTGTTTCTTTCTTCATAAGTAAAACCCGCGTTACCTACGTTTGCTTTAGCGTTTTTTATGTCCATTTCAGTATGGGCAACGTTAAAATCACCACAAACCACGACCGGCTTTTTTTCTTCTAAACGTTTTAAATACTTTCTTAAATCATCTTCCCAGGTCATTCTATAATCTAGTCTTGATAAATCCCTTTTTACGTTAGGAACGTACTGGTTAACTAGATAATATTCTTCGAACTCTAAAGTTATTACCCTACCTTCATGATCGTGTTCATCTATACCTAAACCATATGACACATTAAGCGGTTTATATAAAGTATAAATCAAAGTACCAGAATATCCTTTTTTTTCAGCAGAATTAACATAACAATAATAATCCTTTGGATTAAAGTCTATTTGTGATAACTCTGCTTTAACTTCCTGTAAACAGTATATATCAGCATCACACTCATAAAAAAAATCTTCAAAACCTTTTTTTAAACAAGCTCTAAAACCCGCAACGTTCCAAGAAACAAGCTTCATTGTTTACTTCCTCCCTTTTTGAAACATAACAATCACTTTCTTTATAAAAAACCATTTCCCCAATAAAATTTCTTGATTCAAAATCCTCTTCATCAAATTCAAACCCACAAGATTCCGCGTTCATAAGACTTGCCTTATTACTTGGATCAATGTCTAGTTTTACGCTCTTAATGTTATGATTAGTAAACAAGTAATCGCATATTTCATTAGTTATCCTCTTGCCTCTGCACTCCTTTAAAACGGAAACCTCCAAGAAGACCTCATCATCATGTACCGAAGATAAATAAACGTATCCAACAGGAATATTTTCATCTAGAACTACGTATGCACTTTGAAAAGTAAAACCATCACCATACATAGAAGATTCTAATCTTTCGGCAACTGAATTAATGAACCTTGATTTCGAATCGTTTTTGAATGAATTTTTAAAATCGGTATAACGCGGTTCATATCTACAAAGACTAAGAGTATCAAGTTTAACAGCATTCATAAAACCACCTACTATATTATAACATACATAAATAAAAAACTATTCAAATTAATGAATAGTTAATTTCAAATGGTCGGAAAGACAGGATTTGAACCTGCAACCTCACGGTCCCAAACCGCGTGCACTACCAAATTGTGCTACTTTCCGAAAGCAATATGATTATATCATACTAACCAAAATAAAGTCAATACATAAAGTGGCGCGCTCGAAGGGATTCGAACCCCTGACCCCTTGGTTCGTAGCCAAGTGCTCTATCCAGCTGAGCTACGAGCGCAAACTTTCGTTTGACATGGCTAATTATAACACTTTAAAAATTATTTTTCAATACTATTATATTAAATTATTTAAGTTACCGTTACAATCTTCCTATTAAAAAAAGATTAACCACGTAATCTTTTGCCTTTTTTATAAATGGTGGCTCCGGGCAGGATCGAACTGCCGACACCAGGATTTTCAGTCCTGTGCTCTACCGACTGAGCTACAGAGCCAATTAAAAAAAAATGGCGGTTCCGACGAGATTTGAACCCGCGATCTTCTGCGTGACAGGCAGACGTGTTAACCCCTACACCACGGAACCACTTAATTTTTGCTTAAAGCTCTTTAAGTATACTAAAAAAAATAGTACGTTGTCAAGTATCATTGTAGTTTTTTTTTAGTTTTTAACTACTTTGACATTTTATATGAGAATATAAAACCAATAATCGTAATGATTAAACCAGATAATAAATCTTTAAAATCATTTATAGATGGTATTATAGCAGGAATGGAACCAATAACAAAACCAATAATTACGCTATATACCAATCTATATCTTTTTTTTAACATTTTATCCATAATCTTTAACAGTACGATAATACCAAATACTAATCCCAAAACAAATGGTATTAGCTTAAAAACATCATTTAACCCGATTGAAAAAGGGTTTGATATTACCTTTAAAACATATTCATACATGCCAATTATGATTAAAAGAAAGGAACCACTTATTCCAGGGACTATTTTACCTACCGAATAAATTATTCCCGCTAAAAAAAGTTTAAATACGTTTATTATTAAACTATTAGAATCATTATCTAAATCAATATTATAAATGTTCTTGGATATAAAAAATAAAATAATAGATATTAAAAAACTAATTAATAAAGCTATATAATTAACTTTTTTATTAGTATTAAGTCTTATTTGATTAAAAAGAAAAGGTACTCCCCCAAGAATGAGCCCTATGAACGCAAACTTTGTTGGTAACTCGTGATACGTATATAAAAACATCATTATTTTACTAAACCATACCGCTCCTATGATTATACCCATTCCCAATATAAAAAGAAAAATAAAATTCTTTTTAAAATTTTTAAATAAATTAGTCAATGAGTAAATCATTTTATCATACACGTTAAAAATAACTGCTATAACTCCACCACTAACACCAGGGATAATCATTGCCGTACCTATTAGTATGCCTATAAGAAAAAGGTTAATAAAAAACATACAATCACCAATTTAATTGTATGTTTTTACCGCTTTATTATTCAATTGTTAAGCTTTGGCTATCGGGTTGAATCTGTATAAAGGTATTACCATCATTTACTACCAACTCTTCGCCAGTAGCTTTTACCCTATATTCGGTTTGAGAAGAACGAGAAGTTTTTTTCCAAGTTATTGGAATTGCATAACCTTCAGAAATATAATAACCTTCCCCACTACCGATATTATTTAATCCTTGTCTTCCACCTGCATAACCATCATTTAAAGTATAATTATGAACTTTATAAGTAATTATGTTTTTTGCAGTATATTGCTGACCAGTTACGTAGTCTTTATGTTCCGTGTTATTCTGATATCTTTTATAAACTTTATTTTCCGCATCATAACCATAACTTGTTAAGTGACCTGATGAATAAGGTATCCTAACGGTATTAGCTGGTATTGCTCCTTCATAACTAACCAAATCCAAAGGTTCAGCTTGATAAGTTAACAAAAGGTCTTTATCTGATGTCGTTCTATATCCTTTTTTTTCTGCTGCTTGCTTTAATTTTTCCATCGTAGTATAAGCCCTGTGCTCAGTTGCTATATTTCTTAGTGACTTATCCCACGTAAACGCACTACTATTATCAGCACTTATGTTGTTTATACCAAGACTTTTTATATCACTTTGAGCTTGCGGACTCCATCCTATATGAGCGTATATCGCATCATTTTCTAGTACGTAATCTAAATAATAATGTCTTGAACTTCTAACTGATGCTATTCTAGCTGTATCTTTATCCCTAAACAGAGCCATCATACGGGTTATTCCGCCTTCAACGATCATTTCATAAGTTATGTACGCATCTTGTAAGCCTGCTTGATATCCCCATACTGCTTTATTATTATTTATCATAACGGCATATGGCCTAGAATTAGATGATAAATCAACTATTTGGATTTTCTTTTCCTCTTTTGTTATTTCTTTTTTCTTTTGTGGTGCTTCTTTTTTTTCTTTATCTTGCATCAATAAAACACATGATAGCACACCAATAACGATCAATAAAAATACTACGATTATAATTTTAGCTTTCTTACTTAATTTTCTTTTTCTCTTCTTTTCTTTATGCATCTTACTTCTCCTATCTTTATAATTTTATTATACTATCAATTAATTTATTAAACAACAAAAAAATAAATGTTTATTAATCATTTATTTTTTTAAAATACCATCTGAAACAATTATTGCACTAGTAAAAGCCCAGGAAAGGTTATATCCTCCACATTTACCATCTACGTCAATGACTTCACCAATAGCATATAAATCTTTACATTTAATTGACTGTAAGTTACAATCAAATTCGTCAAGGCTTGCCCCTCCATTTGTTACCTGAGCAGTCTCAAAATCTCCCGTACCAGTAATGTTAAAACACATGTTTTTCAAAGCAAAACAAACATTTTCAAGTTGTACTTTTGTTAAATCTTCCATTTTTTTATTAGCAAATCCTAATTCTTTTGAAATAACAAAAGATAATTTATTATTTATCACGCATGATAATGCATCAACAATTGAATATGAAGAAAAACTTTTTAAGTATTCTACTAATCCAAACTGGTCATAATTAGGTATTAAATCAATAATTATCTTAACTTTTTTATTTTCTTTTATATATTTTCCTACGTTCCTTGATAAATTAAATATGCATATACCTGATAATGCTTCTTTGGTAAATTGAACCTGACCATTCTCTTTTGTTTCTATTTTTTCATTAACACATAAGCTAACTTTAGCGTTTACTCTTACTCCTTGTAAATCTTTAATATATTTATAATTGGTTTTAAGTTGAGTAAGGCTTGGGTATAAATCCGTAATGGTATGACCAAAACTTTTTAATATATTATAACCTTTCCCAGTAGACCCCGTTTTAGGATATGATTTACCACCTGTTGCAACAACAACTACCTTACTTTTTATATCATCATTTATAGTAAAAACATCAGCTTTTTTAGAAACTTTTGAAACATCATAATTATACTTTATTTCTACGTTCAAAGGATTTAAACATCTTTCAAAGGACTTACAAACACTTACTGCCTGCATCGAGTATGGATATAAATACTCTTTTTCTTTTGTTAACAAAACGCCAAAGCGAATTAAATAATCATAATAGCTTTCTAAATTGTTTAGATTATCTAATTTATTTAAAAATTCAAAATTTCTGGTTTCTAAGTTTTTTTTAAAATTACTTAAATCTGACTTGCTATTAAAGTTAGAAATATCGGTGTTTATGTTTCCTAAATTACAACGTCCGTTTCCCGTTATGGAAAGTTTCTTACCTAATTTATCATTTTTTTCAAGTAATAATACTTTTAAGTTTTTATCTTTTTCTTTTAGTGCTAACGCGCACATAACTCCTGATGCTCCAGCACCTATTATAGTAACATCATACATATAAAGTAATCACCTCTTTATTAATATACCATTTTAAATTTAAAAAAACTAGCCCAAGGCCAGTTAATCTATTCTTTCAAACTCACTTGCTGGTTGTCCGCAAATTGGACAGATAAAATCAGAAGGAAGTTCTTCTCCTTCGTAGATGTAACCGCACACTTTACAGCGCCATCTTTGAACCTTTTTTTTAGAAACATCTTCAGTTTTAGGCTCTTCTTGATAAGTAGGAGCGTTTTTAGGAGACGTTCCTTTTAACTTTTCATGATAGTATTTATAAGTCATTGGATTATTGGTAGTGTATCCATCAGCATTTGTTATTTTTGCTAAAAACACAGTATGAGTATCTGTTTCCATTTTATCTATTACTTCACAAATAAGGTACCCACAAGAATCATCAATTACCGCAAGATCATCTACTATACTATAACTTATATTTTCAAATTTATCAGTATCACGGCTAGTTTTAAAACCAAATTCACCAATTATTTTTGTATCACTATCTTCTTTTAGAATTGAAATAGCAAGTTTTTCACTTTTTTTAATACAAGAATTAGTGTAATTATCATGATTTATACTTACCGCAACCGTCATTGGATTTGAGGTTACTTGCATTATGCTGTTTGCAACACAACCTACGTTTCTATCATCATCTTTACTTGTTGCAACGTATACACCGTATGATAAATTTCTTAAAACATTCTTATTCATTTTTAACTCCTTGCCGCTCCATCAACCGATAAAATCTCTCCGGTTACGTAGCTTGCCATGTCACTTGCTAAAAACAAAAATGCGTTTGCAATATCTTCTGGCTGACCTATTCTTCCAAGTGGTATTCCAGCAATAACTGGTTTTATTAATTCTTCTGGTACGTCTTTCATCATGTCAGTATAAATAACACCCGGGGCAACAGCATTTACCCTAATGTTATCAGGTCCTAGTTCCCTTGCTAAGGATTTAGTAAGACCATTTACGGCAAATTTACTAGCAGGATATCCACAACCTGTTGCTTGACCATATATACTAACCATTGAACTAGTATTTAAAATAACACCTCCGCCTTGCTCTTTCATGATTTTACAAACCGCTTTAGTACAGTTGAATACCGCGTTAACGTTTAAGTTAATAATCTTGTTAAAATCTTCTTGCTTATAATCATAGATACTATCTCTTGCACTTATGCCAGCGTTATTTACCAAAATATCAATCCTTCCATAACGTTCTTTTATATCGTTAAATACTTTTTCTAACTCACCTAAATCGTTTAAATTAGGATAAAACCCCATAACATCATAACTTTCATCAATTTTCTTTAATTCTTCTACTGCTTTTTTTACACTTTCTTCTTTAGAACCAAAAAGAACTACTTTAGCATTGTTTTCTAAAAACTTCTTAACCGTTGCAAAACCAATCCCTCTTGTTCCACCGGTTACAACAGCAATTTTACCTTCTAACATATTAGCACCTCCATATTTTTTTCTAATCTTATTTTAACTTGTTTAATTATTAAATGTCAATTAGATAAAACGAACTTATCTATGTTATATAATCATCATGCTATAACCTATATTATATTCGCTCTAGCAACTTTTTGTTACCGACATATTATGATAACGAAAGGAAAAAATTATTAATGAACAACATCCAAGAAAAATTAAATTAAGTTGCCGAAAACACATGCAATGATGATTGTCTATGTGCAGTAATTAAATGTTTAATAAACGACTGCACTGGCCATACTGGTCCTACTGGGCCAACGGGGCCAAAAGGAGCAACTGGAGCTACCGGACCTCAAGGACCTGGAGCCGCTTTAGATAGTTATGCAATGGTTCATGACGAAACTAATACAACGGTACCAAAACAAACACCATTATTATTTCAAAACACCAACATTTCAAATAAAATATCATATAATCCAGCCACTGGTGATTTCTTTATCCCGGAAAACGGTATATATACAATGCATTGGTGGATCAACGTAAGAAGTAAAAAAATAGTTGAAAACGATTGTGAGCCTATAGCTCTTGGAATAGAACTTCACCAAGTTTCACCTGAAGATGTGTTAATTGCTCATTCATCTACTCATAATAAACTAACTTGTTGTGATACTGGTACAATTAGCGGTAACGCAATCTTTGAAGCCCTTCCTGGCGCAAGCTATAGACTAATTAACACTTCTGATGTTGACTTTGATTTCGTACCAAATGACTTATATTCCGCATGCGTTTCTATAAACCGAATTTTTTAAAAAAGAAAACCCGTAAGCAAATGCTTACGAGTTTTTTTATTTACCATACTTTGAAAGTTCTTCTTTTAACATTTCCATTGTCTTAGCAGGATTTGCTTTACCACGAGTCTTTTTCATAACTTGTCCTACAAAGAAGTCTATCATTCTTGTTTTTTCTGGATTATAGCTTCTTGCTTGTTCATCATTTTCTTTTAATACTTCCATAACAATATCATGAATAGCAGAATCGTCACTTATTTGCATCATACCTTTTTCTTTAACGATAACATTTGGTTCTTTACCAGATTCTATCATACATTCAAATACTTCTTTAGCTTGTTTTGAAGATATGGTTTTAGCATCTACTAAATCAACTAATTCTTTTATCATAATTGGTTTTATAGGCACTTCTTCTATTTTTATTTCATTTTCATTCAAATATCCCATAAGCATTCCAGTAACCCAGTTACATGCTTTTTTAGGATCAGTGCCTAAATCAACACATTCTTGGAAGAAATCAGAGTTTTCTTTTACCTTAACTAAAACATCAGAATCATATTCAGAAAGACCATATTCTTCCATATACTTTCTTTTTCTATCTAATTGAAGCATAGGAATCGTCTTTCTTATTTCTTCTAACATTTCATCGGTAACAGGCGTTGGTGCAATGTTTGGTTCAATAAAATATTTATAATCAACCGCATCAACTTTACTTCTCATATGGAAAGTCTCTCCCGTTTCATCATCTAATCTTCTTGTTTCTTGTTCAACTACTCCACCATTTTGAAGAATTTCTGTTTGTCTTTCAATTTCAAAATCAATTGCACGGCCAACATTATAAAATGAGTTAATGTTTTTAATTTCTACTTTACTACCCAATTCATCAGTTTCAGAAAGTGATACGTTAACATCACAACGCATTTGTCCTTTATCACTTCTTGCTTCTGAAACACCACAGTAAACGATTAAAGAACGATACGTTTCCAAAAAAGTTAAAGCTTCTTCTTTAGAATGTAAACAAGGCTCTGTTACGGTTTCTAATAAAGGAATACCACTACGGTTATAATCAATTAATGAATAAGTATCATAGTGATCTAGTGAAGCAGTATCTTCTTCTAAGTGTGTATCATGAATGTCAACTCTTTTTATTTCTCCATTTACATCAATATCTACATATCCATTAATACCTACTGGTTTAGTCATTTGAGTTATTTGGTAACCTTTTGGTAAATCTGGATAATAATAGTTTTTACGGTCAAAAATTATTTCATCAGGTGTTTTACAGTTCATCGCCATAGACACCTTTAAAGCTCTTTTAACAGCTTCCTCGTTAGCTACTGGAAGAATTCCAGGGAAACCTAAATCTTGGTATGCTACGTGGCTATTTGGAGCTTCTGTATAACCATTTATAGCAGGAGAAAAAACTTTTGAGTTTGACTGAAGTTCACAGTGAACTTCTAATCCAATTGTTACTTTATACATATTATTTTTCCTCCTTTTTAGATAATGGTACAAATCCTATTTTTTCTTCTAATTTATTAGCAATATTAAATACAACGTCATCAGTCATTATAGGACCTGTTATATTAATTGCAACAGGCATATTATCAACAAGACCTGATGGTATTGTAATAGATGGAAAACCACCAAAGTTACCAATTCCTAAATGGTTTTCTAAAAGTAAATATTTATCAGATAAACGATCATGTTCTTCATCAAATTTAGGTGCTATAGAACCAGCGTTTGGCATTATGCAACCATCATATGTTTTAAATAAATCAGTCACCTTATCAACGATTAATCTTCTAATTCTTTGGGCATTTAAGAATAATTTTTCTTGGTTTTCTTTTTGAAGGATAAACGAACCAATAACAAATCTTCTTCTTATTAATTCAGAAAATCCTTCAGTTCTAGTATTTATCATAACTTCATCTGGAGTAGACCCATCTTTTCTATTACCAAAAGGAATACCAGTTAAGTTTGAGTTATTACTTGTTGCCTCAGCGCAAGATATAGCCATATATGAAGGATATATTCCTCTTAAAATATTTCCATCTATACTTTCTTCTTTAACTTCCATACCTAATTCTTTAGCATAATCTAATACTTTTAAAAAATTATCATAGTACTTTTTATCTTCTTTTAATTCATCTACTATTTCTTTTATATAAAATAATTTTTTGCCAGCTACATCATTATTTAAATTATCAACTATATTAACATTTGATGAATCAAAAGAAGTCATATCTTTTTCATCTATTCCTTTGATGTTGTCAATTACATAAGCAGCATCTTCTACCGTTTTAGCAAAGCATCCTACGTGATCTAATGAAGAAGCAAATGCAAATAATCCCCATCTTGATACTAATCCGTAAGTAGGCTTATAACCAACTACACCACCATATCCAGCAGGTTTACGAATAGAATCACCTGTATCAGAACCTAGCGCATAAGGAACGATACCACGGGCTACAGCTGCAGCAGATCCAGCTGATGAACCACCAATCATTCTTGTAGGGTCCCATGGATTTTTTACTATACCAGTATGACCAGTAGTTCCTGTTCCACCCATAGCAAGTTCATCAAGTACCGTTTTACCTATCATAACCATACCAGCATCTTTTAATTTAGCAACTGCAGTTGCATCAAACACTGGAACATAATCAGATAATATGTTAGATGATGCAGTAGTTAAAACTCCTTTAGTTGAGAAGTTATCTTTAATAGCACATGGAATTCCTGATAAAACATTATCAGTTACTTTTTCTTCCTTAGCATCATCTAGGATAGTAACAAAACTATTTAATTCTTCTTGATATTCATGAGCTCTTTTTAAAGCTTCTTCTGTTAATTCTTTACTAGTTACTTTTCCTTCTTGTAAAGCTTGATGAATTTCTTTTAAACTTTTATCTAAATAACTCATTAAGACTCACCTCCAACTACTTTTGGAACCTTAACTTCATCATAGATTGTTTCATGAGCATTTTTTACCGCATCATCAGTGGTAAGCGTTGATGTTGCAACATCTTTTCTTAACTTAACATCTTTGTTTTTGAAAGGGAAAGTCATAGGTTCTACTTTTTCTATTCCATCTATTTGTCCTATTAAATCCATATGCTTTAAAATTGTTTCAAACTCTTTTTCGAAAGCATCAAATTCTTCATCTTTCATTTTAAACATTAATTTTAATGCATAATCTTGAATGTTTTCTTTAGTTATCTTTTGCATTTTTATCCTCCTATCTTAACTTAATATGAGTTTCTCTTAATTGTAATTCAGTAACTTCGTTTGGAGTACCAGTAAGTACATCTTCACCATTTTGGTTTAATGGGAACGCAACGGTTTCTCTTACGTTATCTTCTTCTAACAACATCATAAGTGCACGATCAATACCTAAAGCCATACCTACGTGTGGTGGGCAACCATATTTAAATGCTGTATATAAAGCACTAAATTTCTTTTTAATATCTTCTTCAGTATAACCAGCAAGTTCAAATGCTTTTAAAAGTACTTCTGGTCTGTTATTTCTAACAGCTCCTGATACTAATTCAACACCATTACATACAACGTCAAATTGATCTGCATAAATAGATAATGGGTCTTCGTTTTCCAAAGCCTTCATTCCACCTCTTGGCATACTAAATGGATTATGCATAAAATCAAGTTTTCCTGTTATTTCACTTATTTCATACATTGGCATATCTGTTATAAAGCAAAATTCAAATAAATTATGATCCATTAAATCTAACTTACGTCCTAATTCTGTTCTTATTAAACCAGCATTACGAGTTACTACATCACGTCTTTTATCTGCGATAAAGAATAATACGCTACCAACTTTCAAGTCTGCTTTTTCAAATAAAGCCGTTCTATCTTCTTCTGTTAAGAACTTATCAATTGGACCTTTAAGTGTTTTATCTTCCATTACGCTAATATACCCAATACCTGGCATATCAATTGATTTAGCATAATCAACTACTTCATTAAACCAACTATTTGGTTTAGATGCGATGTCATCAACTTTAATTGCACGAACAATTGCACCTCTAAATGGTTTAAATTCTGTTTCAGTAAATACTTCACTAATATCAATTATTTCAAGTGGGTTTCTTAAATCTGGTTTATCAGTGCCATATTTAAGCATTGACTCATTATAAGGGATTCTTTTAAAATGACCTTCGGTTACTCGTCTTTTACCAAATTCTTTAAAGAAAGCTGGATATACTTTTTCAGCAACTTCCATTATATCTTCTTGGTCTGCAAAAGCCATTTCCATATCTAATTGATAAAATTCACCAACTAATCTATCAGCTCTTCCATCTTCATCTCTAAAACATGGAGCTAACTGGAAATATCTATCAAAACCTGATGCCATTAAAAGTTGTTTAAATTGTTGTGGTGCTTGAGGAAGTGCGTAAAACTTTCCCTTATGTTTTCTTGATGGA
This sequence comes from uncultured Bacilli bacterium, assembly GCA_944329425.1. GTDB lineage: Bacteria > Bacillota_I > Bacilli_A > RF39 > UBA660 > Aphodocola. The sequence continues at coordinate 51,149 of CALVIG010000002.1, read as the reverse complement.
ATTATAAAGTCTCTAGCACCTTCTGGAGATGATGATGTAAGAATTGGAGTTTGTACTTCTAAGAATCCTAATTCTTGCATCATGTTTCTTAAAAAGTTAAATGCCTTTGATCTTAAAACAATGTTTTCGTGAACTTTTGGATTTCTTAAATCCAAGAATCTATATTTTAATCTAACATCCTCTGATACTTTTTTAGATTCATCTACTTCAAATGGCAATGCTTTAGCAGTATCAGATAATAACTCAAGAGAGTCTATTACTACTTCTATTTCTCCTGTTGAAAGCTTTTTATTAATTGTTTCTTCATCTCTTTTAACAACCGTACCAGTAACCTTAATTACGGTTTCTTTTGATACTCCTTTTAGCATTGAATCATCATGAACTACTATTTGTGTTGTTCCATAATGATCTCTTAAGTCCACGAACATAACACCACCATGGTCTCTTATTGTTGATACAAAACCAGCTAATACAACCTTCTTATCTAAATCTTTTATTGTTAGTTCCCCACATGTATTTGTTCTATACGTACTCATTATTTATCATTCCTTTCTTTTTTTAATTAAAAAACAGCTATCCATCCCATAGGGACGAATAACTGTTAATATCCGTGGTACCACCCAGTTTACTATTTATAAAATAGTCACTTTAAGATACTTTAACGGGTTATCTTCCGTCTTAGCCTACTAATTAAAACTTTCGGTAAGAAGCTCCAAGGTGTTCTTTCATTAAACTATCTTACTGATATTTCACCACCATCAGCTCTCTTTAAAGTTTTGTTTAATTACTTTTCCTTTTCTTCGCTCATAAAGACAATATAGTTAAATTATATCATATTTTTATTATTTTACAACATTTAATTATATTTTATTCTTTAACATAATAAATAATTATTTAAAAAACAAAAAAAGTAGCAATTGCTACTTAATTTTTAAAAATGGCGCTTCAAGTAGGACTCGAACCTACGACCTGCCGGTTAACAGCCGGATGCTCTACCGACTGAGCTATTGAAGCATTACGTCGGTTTCCTTTTTCAAGGTACAAACAAATTATATATTAATTAAATATCTTTGTCAACAACTTTTTAATTAATTTTCTTTACATATTTATATTTTATGTTAAAATATCAAGCATATTACAAAAGCAGGTGGTATTTTGAAAACAATTAATTATAACGAATTTATGATAGTTCTTTTCTTGCAAAATAAAGCCACTAACAAAGATTTTTTAATTGATACAATAGATGAAACTAGTTTGAAATATTAGTTTCATCTATTTTTATATCATATACACTAGGGCCTTTAACACAGTTACCATCCACGTCAAACCTAGATCCATGGCATGGGCAATCCCAAGTTTTATCAACTTCGTTAAAAGTTAAGAAGCATTTTAAATGAGGACATATATTTGATACTACGTGTTTTTCTCCTTTACTATCAAAATAAACTCCTACCCTTTTTCCATTTATTTTAGTTACGATAGCTTTATTTTTATACCATGATGGGTTTTTCCTAATCAAGTTAAAAGTATACGCTTTAACGTTACTTATCATAGTATTGGTAATAAAATTTTTAAACTTACTAAAATTTATTGATCTAGACGGATTAAACAAATCAACGTATTTATTTTTTTTATTCAAAATTAAATCAGATATAATTTTACCTGCTATTACCCCATTAGTCATTCCCCAAGTATTATATCCTGTTGCAATAAAAACGTTTTTCTCATAAGAAGATATACGTCCTATTAATGGTAAATTGTCATTGGTTAAAACATCCATATTTTCCCACTTATAAAGAGGCTTGTTATTAGTTATCTCTTTAATTTTTTTTGCACATTGCTTATAATTCTTTTCGTAATTAAGTTTATCACATATTTTAGAAGAGTTATTTAAATATATAAAATATTTATCCTTACCATCATCATAATGCCTAAATGATTCACAAGGATAATTACTACTTATAGCGTTTAAATTTTGTGTTTCATCAGTCTTGGAAGCACATATGTATGATTTTTCAACGTAAGTCTTAAATGGTATGAGTCCTGGTATGGTAAAAAAAGGATAATTACACGCTATAACCACCTTCTTAGTTTTTATTTCAAAACCATTTACCATAACAATAAAAAAATCATTTTCTTTCTTTATTTTTGTTGCAATACTGTTTTCATAAACTAATATATTAGAACTATTTATCACTTTTTTTAATAAAGATATTACGTATTTTATCGGATTAAAAACATAAGTGTTTTTTACTTTAATAACATCTTTTACATCATTTAATAAAAATTTATTATGTAAATTAGAATAATTAACGTCTAGCTCGTCTAATATTCTTCTTTCTACTTCAAACTTAGGTAATTCTTTTAAATCTTTGGTAAAAACAATTGATTCACTTTGCTTTAAATCACAATCTATGTTTTCGTTTTTAACGTTCTTTTTAACTATTCTTATAGCCTCTTTTTGGGCATCATAGTATAATTTTGCAGCATCCATCCCACATGTATTTACTATTTTTTGGTACATTAAATCTTGTAAATATGTAAGTTTTCCCGTACTTTTGGAAGTAACACCATCACAGCACTTGTTTCTGTCTATTAAAATAACGTTTTCTTTATGGTTAATTAGGTTATAAGCAACACTAACACCTGTTATCCCAGCTCCTATTATTAATACGTCCGTACTCATGTTTTCGTTTATAGAATTTAATTTTTTCATATCATTATACTTTTGCCACAAGCTTTTTTTCATAATAAAATCACCATTAATATCATGGTGACTTTATTATATTACTATTCAATTTTTATCTCAGAATTTTAATTTATCTAGTGTATTAAAAAAACATAAGACAAGCTTATGTTCTGATTTCTTGGTTGCGGGAGTAGGATTTGAACCTACGACCTTCGGGTTATGAGCCCGACGAGCTACCGAACTGCTCCATCCCGCGATATTATAAGTGGCGGAGGAAGAGGGATTCGAACCCCCGCGCCGGTTGCCCGACCTCCCGGTTTTCAAGACCGGTCCCTTCAACCAGACTTGGGTATTCCTCCATGACATAATTATTATATGCTATAAAACAACATGTATAACAATTAAATAGCAATAAAATTATAGCATCGAACTTTTTATTTGTCAACACCAAAATAAAAGCAAGTAACAAAAGTACTTGCTAATAGAAATATAATTCGTTGGTCACTTGGTATATCAAAAAGTTTGATATCCTTTAAACCAACTACATATTATTCACCGCCTTTTCATATAATATCTATATTTAACAATTCATAAGTTTTGTTATTTCTCTTACCGTTAAAACTTTTCCTTCGCTTACTAAATTACCATTAATAACCAAGCCAGGAACGTTTTTTATTTTATTATCTTTATTATCTTGTAATTCTATTTCTACAGAACCATCATATTGTTCTATAGCCCTTTCTACCATTTTTCTTAATTTTATTCCATTGCTACAGTTAAATCCTATTATTTTTATTCTCGTATAATATTCACCTCACTTTCTACTTTAAGTATAAATGAATATTATTAAATTATTGTGTTATTTTTATTAAAGTTTATTAAAACAAAAAAACTAACCAAAAGGTTAGCTAATTTCCAGTGGTGCCCGAGGCCGGACTTGAACCGGCACGAGGGTTGAATCTCGCAGGATTTTAAGTCCTGTGCGTCTACCAATTCCGCCACTCGGGCAATGGTGTCCTGTATGCGACTCGAACGCATGACCCTTTGATTAAAAGTCAAATGCTCTACCTACTGAGCTAACAGGACATACTACAAATAAATTTTGGTTGCCTCGGCAAGATTCGAACTTGCGCATGTCAGAGTCAAAGTCTGATGCCTTACCACTTGGCGACGAGGCAATCTTAAGTGGTGGGGAGAGGTGGATTCGAACCACCGAACCCGAAGGAACAGATTTACAGTCTGCCGCGTTTAACCACTTCGCTATCTCCCCAAGTGGTGCCGAAAGCAGGACTTGAACCCGCAACCTACTGATTACAAGTCAGTTGCTCTACCAGTTGAGCTATTTCGGCAATAATGGTGGACGCTATAGGACTCGAACCTATGACCCCCTGCTTGTAAGGCAGGTGCTCTAACCAACTGAGCTAAGCATCCAAAATATACGTGAGAACGTATATAAATATATCAGTATTTTGTAATATTGTCAAGTAAGTTTCAAGATTTTTTGTTAATCTCTTCCATTTTTTCTTCAATCCAATTAGGTAACGCCGTTTTAAGTAAATAAAAACCAAATACCGTTTCTTTAATCTTTTTTCTTTTACTTTTATGAAGCTCTTCATTTACACCCTTTGCGGATAACCTCAATTGATTGTGTTCATGTGGAATTAAAAGTATTTTAACGTTAATTATATCCCCTATTTCAACGAAATCAGTTATATCTCGAACAAATTTTTCGGTTATTTCTGATATGTGAATAAGACCACTATATTCATCATCAATGGCTGCAAAAGCACCATACTTTTCTATAGCTGTTATCCTTGCTTTAACAACGTCTCCTTCCTTATATTTAGTCATAATTAGCACCTTCCAATGCTATTATAACACAAATTATAGACTTTACAATCAAACTTTACTTTAAAAAATTCATGGTGTATAATTTAACTGGTGATAATGATGAACGAAATTGAAGATAAAATTATACAAATATTAGAAAAAATAAGGCCATACCTAAACAATGATGGTGGTGACGTAGAATTTGTAAAATATGAAGATAATATTTGTTACGTTAAACTTAAAGGTGCTTGCGCTGGATGCGTTTTTTCGGATATTACCATTCAAGATACCATTGAAGAAATGTTAATATCTCAGATTCCCGAAATAATTAAAGTAGTAAACGTTAAAGAAGCTTAAATGTAGCTTCTTTTTATTAACCAATCTATAGAAGGTATATACCTATTATACAATTTACTTAAGTATAAATGAATGTTAGTTAAAAATTTTTCATAGGCTTCTGATTTTGAAACTAAACCATCAATTAAATTTTCATTTAATTCGTTTTTAACTATGTTATCATATAAGTCAAAAAAATATGATGGATATAACAATCTTCCATAAAATAATAAAGCTTCTTTATAGCTTATATAATTATTTAGAAAATATTCTTTAACGATACCATATACATCTTCATCATTAAAAAACGCTGATTTTATGTATTCACTTATATCCCTAACCCTATAATCATATATATACCTAAGTGGATTATATAATTCGAATAGGTTATCTTTTGAATCAATCCTTTTATGACAAATACTAACAAGTGCAACATCATCTAATTTACTAGCTTCTTTTACATATAAAATAGCATTTTCAGATAAACCTATATAATAATTAGCATAATTACACAAGTTAGGATACTTCTTTCCTATCTCGTTTATTTGAGCTTCCAAAAAATCATTTTTTATTTCCCACAGATTTACCCAATCATATCTATTTAAAGTCTTATTACATTCCACTCCTATAGAATTATTATTAATATAACACACTTCAGGTAAATTTATTCTAGCATCTTTATTTATGTATATTTCCATTAATATATAACCAACGTTGTTAACGTAGGTTATTACGTTATTTTCATTATTAGGAATTATTTCATGCACTAAGATATTTCTTTCTATCATTTGTTTATTTATCTTATATAAACATTCAATATCTCCTAAAGGTCTTTCAAATGGTTCAAAAACATACTTACGATCACGGTACTCAAAAAAATATTTATTATCTTTATAAGATATTTCTTCCGGATGAAGACCATAATAATAACCAAGTATGTTTTTCATTTAAAAAACCTCCTATTAAATTCTATGTATGAACTTAAAAAAAAGAAGCCTTACTTAGCTTCTTCTATTGCCCTAGTTTCCCTTATAACGGTAACCTTAACCGTACCTGGATACTGCATTTCTTTTTCTATTCTATCTTTAATATCACGAGCGGTTTTATAACTTCCAACGTCATCTATTTTTTCTGGTTCTACGATAACCCTTAATTCTCTACCTGCTTGCATTGCGTAAGCTTTTTCTACACCATTAAAATCTTTTGCGATTGATTCTAATTGCTCTAACCTTTTTACGTAATTTTCTAAAGAATCATTTCTAGCCCCAGGTCTTGCTGCCGATAAACTGTCCGCGATAGAAACCAAAACTGATATAATAGAACTAGGATTTTTATCTCCATGATGTGATTCTATAGCATTAATAACAACACTATCCTCACCATATTTTTTAGCTAAATTAGCTCCTATTTCAACGTGTGAACCTTCCGTTTCAAAATCGATTGCTTTTCCAATATCATGAAGCAAACCTGCTCTTTTAGCAAGGGCTACGTTTTCTCCTAACTCGGATGCCATAATTCCCGCTAAATGAGCAACTTCTTTAGAATGCTGTAAAGCATTTTGCCCATAACTGGTTCTAAAATTTAATTTTCCTATAATGGTAACTAATTCTGGATCTAACTTAGTTATTCCAAGATCAAACATCGCTTCTTCGCCATACTCTCTTATCTTTATATTTAACTCTTTACATGTCTTATCATATATTTCTTCTATTCTAGAAGGATGTATTCTACCATCCTTAATCAAAGATTCGATTGTTTGCTTAGCTATTTCCCTTCTTAATGGATCAAAACTTGATAACACGATAGCTTCAGGAGTATCATCAATTATAAGATCAACCCCAGTTACGGCTTCAATCGTTCTTATGTTTCTACCTTCCCTACCTATTATTCTTCCTTTCATGTCATCATTTGGTAAAGTAACAACACTAACGGTTTGCTCATTAGCTACGTCTGATGCATATTTTTGCATTGATTCAACAAGCAACCCCTTGGCTTTTTTATCAACTTCTAATTTAGCCTCCGCTTCTTTTTCTTTAATATAAGCCGAAATTTCCGAACTCATTGATATTTCAACTTGTTTCATTATTTCTTCTTTTGCTTGTTTTTTTGAAAAACCAGATATTTTTTCTAGCTTTTCTATTTGTTCTTTTATTATGTTTTCTGCTTTTTCTTCTAATTTTTGAATATCTTTTTGTTTTTGAATAATCCCGTTTTCTTTTTCGTCTAACATTTGTTCACGATTCTGTAGTAAAGCATCCCTTCTATCAATACTTCCTTCACGTTGTAAAAGACGCTCTTCGTTCTCTTTTATTTCACTTTTTTTCTCTTTAATTTCTTTGTCAGTCTCAAGTTTTAACTTATAAGCTTCTTCTTTAGCTTCCAAAAGAGCATCCCTTTTAGCTTTTTCTGCTTCCTTCTTTGCTTTTTCAATTATGTTAGAAGCCTTATGTTCTTCATTTTTCTTTTTTAATGCAGTTATTACAAAAGCGATAATCGCTCCAACAAATAATCCAATTATTAGAAGTAAAACAGGAATCAAAACATTTCCCATTTTAATCCTCCTTATTATGTATAATTAATATACACTTATATTGTAAAATTTATCTTGTTCATTGTCAAGAAAAGTAACAAATAAAAAATAATTAACGTAAAATTAATTATTTTCAAAAAAACTAACTAAATAACTTGTCAATTAACTTTGAAAACCAACTATTTTTCTTAGTTGAGTTTTCTTTCACACTTATATATAATTTTTCTTCGTGAATTGTTTTACCACTTAGTTTTACAATTGCGCTACCAACTTCTTCTTCGTTTTTATAATTGTCTTTTTCCTTTATCTTATAATCAATCGTAATTAATTTTTTCTCTTGGCTTGTAAGCGGATAAAAATAATCATCTAATGCGTATATTTTTTTGTTAGGAAGATTCATGTTATCTTTATCAAAAACTTTTACCATTTCGTAATTATTAAAACCATATTCATATAATTCTTTATGATTTTCAAAATCATTACCATCATTTAAAGTTACTACAATAAGGTTTAACCCATCTTTACTAGCTGACGTAACTAACGTGCGATGAGCCTTATCAGTGTATCCAGTTTTACCTCCAGTTGTATATTTATACGTGTATAAAAGTTTGTTTTTATTTGTCCATTGATAGGTTTTTTCATCTGTTTTTACCGTATGCTTTTTACACCCAGTTATTTTTTTAAATAAAGGAAAACTATTAGCATACCTCATTAATAATGCCATATCATAAGCCGTGGAATAATTTTGTGTTTTTTCATCTAATCCGTGTGGATTTTTAAAAGAGGTATTTTTCATTCCTATTTCTTTAGCTTTATCATTCATTTTTTTAACAAACTTTTCTTCTCCACCCAAATAATCCGCAATCATTAACGCTGCGTCATTTCCACTTTGCATCATAAGACCATATAGCATGTCTTCAAGTTTCATTTTTTCTCCTACACTTAAGTATATAGATGACCCATATGCTTCTAAAACCTTATCTGTTACCTTAACGGTTTTATCCGTCTTACCTGACTCTATTGCGATTACCGCTGTCATAATTTTGGTAGTTGAAGCTATTAACTTTTTCTTATTCATGTTTTTGGACACAAGTACCCTTTTGGTATCTTCTTCCATTAAAATTGCTGATTCTCCAAGGTTATAAGCTTCTATTTTTAAAGGAATAATTAACATCAAGATAAATATTAAAAATGCTTTTTTCATTCATACCACCTATATAAATGTATGAAAAAAAGACAATAAATATTTGCCTTTTTATTCAGTGAATGAACTTGGATGGTATGCCGTTATTCCCATTTCTTCTGCTTTTCTTAAAACGTCTAATCTATCATCTACGAAAACCATATCTTTTAAATCAATTTTGTATTTTTTAGAATACTCTATTATAACTTCTGGTTTTAACATGGTAGATGATATGAAAATTATGTTTTCTTTTTTTATGTTTGGATAGTTTTCTTTTAGCCACGTATACTTTTGATTTATTTCGTTATTAGAAACTATTGTTCCTAAAACAAATATTCTATCTTTATCGAGTTTTTCTATAACACGCTGCATCGTTTTAAGTGGTCTTGCTTTTAAAAATAAATTACCAAACAAAAAGTCTTCTAAGGTTTGACAACCTAGTTCTGGCTTTAAACTAGCATAAAGTTTGTCATTAAACCTGTATTCGCTTAAAGTCCCATCCACATCAAAAAACACGTATTTACCTTCTAATTTTTCTAACATTGTTATACCTCCTTTAAATAGATTATATCATATTTAGTAATACAACACCTAAAACTATAAGACATAATGATGCAAAATCTTTAGCTTTTGGTTTTCTTTTGTTTTCTCTAACAAAATATGCAAATATAAATGATAATACAAGTGTTATTGGCTTTACAAGGTTGCTTGTTGTAACAGAAATACTTGATAAATAATTATATAAATATATGTAAAAAAAGCCGAATGATTGTTGAATAAATACCCATTTTATTATCTTTTTATGTTTTTTATGATAATTAAAAGAATAATTCTTAGAAAAAACAATTGTTAATAGAGCGTTTAAAATAAATATGTAAAACGCGTTCGACCAGTATCTAAGAATGATATTTGCAATAAATCCTAATGCTACTTCACCAATTATTCTTATTATTAAATCCTTTTTTAAATTTTTTAACCTTAATTTTACGTTTGATAAACTAAATACTCCGATTAAAACAATGATTATAAAGCATACGTACCAAATGTTAAAGTCTCTTATGCCAATTAAAATGTCTACTATATATGATAATATTATTCCAAGAGACATATAAGACAAATTCTCAAAAACCTCAAGTTTTTGCCCCATTTTAGCTAAAGACATCTGCTTAAAATATCTTGTTGCCATCGCGAATATTAAAGCAATAATTGGAATAATCGACATTTCGAGTTTGAAATTTCCAGTAATGCATTCTATTACAATCATAAAAACCGAAAACGGAACCATCGAAAGACACATATAATAAAAATAGTCTTTTCTACTAATTCCCAAATTCATTAAATGTTTATCGACGTATGATGCAATAGAGCTTATCAACGCCGTTAAAAATGTTAATAGTATTATACTTTCCATAATATATCATATCCTTAAATTCAATTTTAAAACACTTTCATCTCTTTTTAAGCATTTTTACTATATTGCTTGTTATATATAAGGTTATAATAGTAATAACAAGCAAAAATATGAACACGTATTTAAGATCTAAATCAAATAATATTATGCTTATTATAAGACTTATAAAAAATTTTCCTATTTTTCTAGATACTGAATAATATAAAGATAATTCATCATGAAACGTTCTTGGAGTATTATCAAATAAAATCGTTCTTCCATAATTTTCCGTTGGATCCCTTAATAAAAGCAAGATAAAAAATCCCAAGGAAACTATGACAATGCCAATAAAACCATTTCTTATAAAATCACCTAATAAAATTAAACATAGAGAAACAATTAATAAAACGTTTAAAATAATAGATAAATTATTTTTTACTTTATTATAAGTTTTATTAAAAGCCATGTTTGATAAAGTGCGTATAATCCGCGATATAAAAACTATAAACGAAAGTATTAAGGCAACGTTTTTTTCATTTAAGAAATCCTGCATGTTATATTGCAGTATTAATTGAGTGTTAGTTTGTGAGTTTTCTATCACCGAATAGATAAGTAAATAAAATAGCAAAATAAAGATTATTGTTTTATTAAATTTTATTTTATTATTTTCTTGTTTTATTAACTTATAATCTTCTTTTGGACAATATAAAAAACCTGATATAATACAGTTTAAAACGCAAAAGAAAATACATATATACATTGGCAAGTAATTATTTATGTTGAAGATAAAACCAGATACAAAAGAAATGACCATGGTAATAATAGAATATATTAATGTCCCTTTAGTTTCATAGTTAAAAAACTTTTCTTTTTCATTTAAACTTTCTAAATTCTTTCTTAATATTACATGATCCATGCTTTTAAATATAAATGCTATTTCATATAAAGTCAATCCTAAAAGTACCCCGTTATATGTTTTTAAAAAAGTTATAAAAACGCTAGATAATAAAAGCATAATATTACCTATTTTAACTGCGTTTAATTCTCCTATTTTTTTAATTAGCTTTAGTATTATAAAGTAACCAACTATACTTATTAAAATTGAAAAAGAAACAAGTGAGTTAACTTCTTGTGCACTAAACTTCTTTACAACCGTTAAGAAAAGTGTATTAATAGCAGCCCAAAACATTAAATCCGCTGATAAACCATAATAAAATGGATAAACCTTCAAGCTTGTTTTAATTCTTTTTTCTTTGCCTATCATTTACTTCACCAAGACGATTATAGCATAAAAAAAGATGATCGTAAATTTAATCATCTTTATTTAGATAAGATTTCACATACTAATGAACTTAATTCAGTTGGATTATTAACTGGTAACCCTTCAATTAGTCTTGCTTCATCATATAAAATTTTTGTATATTTTTTTAATGTATCTTTATCATTTTGATATAAATCTTTTATCTTTTGTGCTATTGGATGGTTCTCATTTATTTCTAATACTAACTTAGCATCAACGTGTTCATCAGTTGGCATTGCGTTAATTACTTTTTGCATTTCAACGGTAATATTACCTTCACTTGTTAAGCATAAAGGATGATTCTTTAGTTTGTTTGTAAATCTTATAGAAGAAACTTCTTCACCCAATTCTTTTTTCATTAGATCGAACATTTCTTTAGAATCTTCGTTTTTCTTCTTTAACTCTTCTTTTTCTTCTTCACTTGATAAATCAAAGTCGTTAGATGATACGTTAACAAATTTCTTATCATCATATTTATCAAGCATTTTTAAAACAAATTCATCAACATAATCAGTTAAATATAGCACTTCTTTTTTTCTTTCCTTTAGACTTTCAACTTGTGGCATCATATCTATCTTATCCGTTGTTTCACCACATGCATAATAAATTGTATCATCATCTTTTTTCATTCTTGATACGTATTCTTTTAAAGTAGCCATTTTCTTTTCTTTAGAAGAATAAAATATAATTAAATCTTTTAGATCATCTTTTTTAGCTCCATAGTTATCATAAACACCATATTTTATATTAACACCAAACGTCTTAAAGAATTCTTCATACTTATCTCTTTCGTTTTCTAGCATATCATTTAATTCTTTTAATATTTTCTTTTCTATGTTTTTAGCAATAAGTTTTAGCTGTTTACTTTGTTGTAATATTTCTCTTGATATATTAAGAGATAAATCTGGAGAATCAACAACACCCTTTACAAAACTTAAATAATCAGGAAGTAAATCTTCACACTTATCCATTATTAATACTCCATTTGAATATAATTCAAGCCCCTTTTTATATTCCTTTGTATAAAAATCATATGGTGGATTAGATGGAATAAATAAAAGTGCGTCATAACTTACTAACCCTTCTGCTTTAGTATGAATAACTTTAAGTGGTTTTGCATAATCAAAGAATTTTTCTTGATAGAAATTATAATAATCTTCCTCTTTTATTTTGTTTTTATTTTTCTTCCATAAAGGTATCATACTATTTATTGGATCTGATTCTTTCTTTTCCTTTTTTTCTTCATCATAATTAAATATGGTTATTGGATAACTTACGTAATCAGAATATTTTTTAACAAGACCCATTATGCTAAATTCTTCTAAGTACTTATCAAAATCATCATCCTTTGTTTTTTCTTTAATATGAAGCGTTATTTTAGTTCCGTAAGTATCTTTATTAGACTTTGTAATTTCATAGCCATCAGCGCCTTCTGATACCCATTTATAAGCTTCTTCGCTACCAGCTTTTTTACTTTCAACAATTACTTTATCTGCAACCATAAACGATGAGTAAAAACCAACACCAAATTGCCCAATAATATTAACTTTATCTTTTTTTTCTAAAGCCTCTTTAAACGCTAAAGAACCACTTTTTGCAATGGTACCTAAGTTTTCACAAAGCTCTTCTTTGCTCATACCAATACCATTATCTTCTATCGTAAGTAATCTTTTTTCTTTATCAATATCAAGTACTATTTTTAATTCTTTTTTATCTACTTTTAATTTTTTATTAGTTAATGATTCATAATATAATTTATCTAATGCATCATTAGCGTTTGATATTAGCTCCCTTAAAAAAATATCTTTGTTAGTATAAATAGAATTAACCATTAAATCTAATAATTTTTTAGATTCCGCTTTAAATTGTCTTTTAGACATATAATCATCTCCTTATAATTACTATTATGATTATAGTACCGATAATTAGCACTGTCAAGTATATAGTGCTAATTATTTTATTAAAAAAAATTAAGAACGTATGTTCCTAATTTTAATATAATCCATGAAGCTTAGAAATATCGTCACTACTTAGTTGATTAACTTTCCACATACCATTTTCCTTGGTTAAGGATAAATCAATTGTATGCGTTGTAGTTTCAGTTACTTCTGACATTTTTTCTATTTTATATTCCATGTACTTTTCCTCAGAGAAATTTCCTTCTTCGTCGTTAAACTTTTCCTGATTATTTTTTAGCTCTTCTTCTGCCTTTAAAACCGCGCTTCTATAATTAAGTACCGTAAGTTCTACCGTTGCAGTTGCTGAATCGTTTTCTTCATTTACGTCCTTTATTACGTATGCAAATTGATCATACTGTTTTTCCATTAACTCTTGATATTTTTCCTTAGCATCATCAGTTAAATCTTCGTTATCTATGGTATCTTTTAATTGAGTAATTATATCATCATCTTTGGCACGATATTTTTCAAAAAACGTTTCAATAGCTTCTTCCGGTTTATTATCGTTTAAACTACAACTACATCCAGCAAAAAGAAAAACCGCTAATAATACAACTAATATTTTCTTCATATTCATCCTCCTTCAATAATAATTTGGCAAGGACGAAATTTTTTATACTATTTTTTTAAAACTTTAATTAACGCAGTTAATTTTTCTATAATATCAAAATTATAATTTTCAATTTGTTTTTTCAATTCTAAATAGGCTTCTTCGTTATTTTCTAACATTTTATTAAAGCATTCAAAATATACGTACCTAATTTCATAATCACTGTTATTACCGTAAATATCATTAACGTAATTTAATAAATAATTAATCTTCTTACTTTCTTTTCTAGTACAATTATAATTATGACTTGTTTTAGAAATTATTTTATAATTTATTTTTGTTTCTGTTAAATCATTACAAGACAAAACAACGTCATCAGCCTCATCAAATAATAAGTTACTTTTACCAATTAAATTACCATCGTTATCAAAAACAACCGCTACAACTTTTTCTCCACAAAACAATATACAACAATAGTCTAATACCTTTATTATGCCTTTACAAAATACTTCAGTTTTTCCGCGTATTACGTCTAAAAAACTTTTTTCTACAACTAAGTTACAATTCATAAAATCACGCAAACAACCTAGTGAAACCCTAAAAGTAGGTATTGTTTTAACGTGTTTTATATCATCATCTTTTTCCCATTCATAAAACTCATATGCATATTTTTTAAAATTAACCAAAATATCAAATGTGTTTTTCATCTTTTTCTCCTTTTAACAAAATTGAAACATTAAGTAACAAAAAGCCAATTAACAAATAATAAAATTCTGGAATTTTCACTACATAACTAACGTATTCTTTAAAATTATACCCAAAACTAAATAAATTTATGTACAAAATAAGTGTCGAAAAACCAATAGTCATTAAACCAAAACCTAATAAAAATAAAAAAATTTTAATAAGCATTTCTATCACCTACTAAATACTATTTATTTTGTTTTAATTTTAGTATATAATGTAATAGATAGTAAGGAGAGATAATATGAACGTAATAAAAATATTAGAGTATGTTTTTTTAGGAATAATACAAGGGTTTACCGAACCTATTCCGATATCTTCAAGTGGTCATTTATTAATATTTAAAAAGCTTTTTAACTTTGATATGTTAAATGATATTAACTTTGAAATAATTGTTAATTTTGGTTCTTTCTTAGCTATATTGTTTTTATATAGAAAGGAAATTATAAAAATAATTACTGATTTTTTTGGATTTATAAAAACAAAAAAACAATGCTACAAAGAAAATTATAATTATGCTTGGTTAATCGTTATTGGTACGATTCCTGCTGGAATTTTAGGTCTATTGTTAAAGGATAAAATAGATCTTATATCTGATAACGTAAAATTAGTAGGTATAGCCCTTTTAATAACAGCATGTGCACTTTTCTTAATAAAAGACATGAAAGGAAAAAAAGAAAAAAAAGAGTTAACGTACGTTGATGCTTTAGTGGTTGGTTTATTTCAAGCCGTAGCGCTCTTCCCTGGAATTTCAAGAAGTGGAGCAACGGTTGTTGGTGCCATGACAAGAGATTTTAAAAGGCCAGCAGCCGTTAACTACTCATTCATGCTTTACTTACCGATAAGTGTTGCCACAATGGTTTTAGGAGTAAAAGATTTAATTGAAACCCCAGGTATTGGACAACTCGTATTACCTTATACTTTCGGTATGATAGCTAGTGCAATAATCACTTATTTTAGTGCTAAATGGTTTATTGATATAATGAAAAAAGGAAAACTTGGTTATTTTTCGTTATATTGTTTAATTGCGGGTATACTTGTTATTTTATTCTTATAAATAAACAAAAAAAATTCCTTCTTTAGGAATTTTTTTAAATTAATATACCTATTATCATTACGATTAACAAAGCAATTATACAAACTGCTACTTTTATTATTATTTTTTTCTTTTCGTTATCATCAAGCTCATTCATAATTAATCCTCCGTATTATACACTTATTTTAGCATATAGTGTTTAAAACTTCAACATTAAAGGTGTAAAAGAAAATCTTCCAAAGCATGGTTTTTATCTAAACTACCACTTTTAATTCCAAAATCAAGGTCATGTAATTTTTTTAAGATATCTTTTAACTCATAAGTTAAAAAATCAGTTTCTAAAGCAAGTTTAACCCTGTATGGATGAACGTTTAAAATTTGTGATATTTCCGTGTTAGACTTCCCTTTTTCATTTAATAATTTAACCTGATATATAAGCAAAAATTGATTACCTAAAAGAGCTATTATTTTAACCGGTTCTTCTCCTAAAACCATTAAATCATTATAACACTCATACATTTTTTTAAAATCCCTTTTAGTAATAGCATCAGTTAAATCAAAAACATTATCCTTAAACCCCCTAGATGAAATTTCATTAATATCGTTTATTGTAACTATTTTATTATTATCTTTATAAACAATCATTTTTTCTATTTCGCTAACTAAAATATCAACGTTTTTACCAACGTATGAAACAAAATAATTAGCTGTTTTTAAATCCATTTTATATCCAGCGTTTTTAAATTCATCCATCACGAAACCATTTAAATTTTTATCTTCTATTAGATATTTATGGATAACTTTCGCCTTTTGTTTTAAAAGTTTAACTATTTTTTTTCTTTCATCTAATTTATCAGTTACCACCGTTAATACAATAATGTTATCATGGTTTTCGGCATTAACATAATTAAATAAATATTCTAAGTTGTGATTTACGTTAGTATTTAACGTTGTTAAAAATAAAGCATTTTCACCAATAATTACTTTCTTTTCATCTAAAAGTGACATACAAGAAGCATCATCTAACAAGTTATCAACTTTATCCACGGATAAATCATATTTAACAACGTCATTAGCATTTAAAGAGATTTTATTCACTTCTCTTTTAATTAAACTATAATCATTTCCATATATTAAATAAACGTTCATGTTACCACCTACAACAATTATACAATAAAAAAAGAAACTATGCTAGTTTCTCTAATAATTCAGCCTTTTTCATAGAAGTATATCCTTCGATACCTTTTTCTTTAGCCATTTTCTTTAACTCAGCTACGGTTAATTTTGATATATCTTCTTTTTCTTCTTTTTTTGCTGGAGTTTTTTTAGTTTCTTGTTTAACTTCTTTTTTTGAGTCAGCTTTAGCTACTGAAGCTTTTGCTTCCTTTGGCATTTTTCCTTCTAAAGCATCCTTAGCTATTATAACTAAATCAGTAAAAGCCTTTGGTGAATCAATTGCTATTTCAGCAAGCATTTTACGGTTAACGGTAATACCTGCTTTTGATAAACCATTAATAAACCTTGAATAACTAATTTCGTTTTCACGACATGCAGCGTTAATACGTACAATCCATAATTTTCTAAAATTACGTTTATTTTGTCTTCTATCCCTGTATGCATAAACTCTAGAATGCATTAATTGTTCTTTTGCAGTTTTATATAAACGATGTTTACTTCCAAAATATCCTTTAGCTTCCTTTAATACTTTTTTATGACGTGCTTTAGTTACAGCACCATTTTTTACTCTTGCCATCTTTAAATCCTCCTTCTTTACCCGTTATTATAATGTGTCAATAATTCTCTTTAATCTATTAGAATCAGCTTTACTTAATTTAGATCCTGCTCTGTTTTTTCTGTTATAAGCAGCGTTCTTAGAACCAGTATTATGTCTTGATCCTGGTCTTCCGATTGTGATAGTACCACTTTGTCTAACGTTTAATACTTTCTTAGTTCCTTTATGAGTTTTTTGTGTTTTTTTTGCCATTATATATCCTCCTACCTTAAGATTACTTATTCTTTACCGGGCTAAGCATAGCCATCATGTTTCTTCCATCAAGAACCGGAGCACTTTCTAGTGCACCAACTTCTTTTAATTCATCTGCAAACCTTAGTAAAACTTCTTTACCTTTGTCGGTAAATTGCATTTCACGCCCCCTAAAACGAATTGATAACTTGATTTTATGTCCCTTTTCCAAATACTTTCTAGCATTTGTAAGTTTGGTATTAAAATCATGTACATCAATGTTTGGTGATAATCGGTATTCTTTTGTTTCTGCATTATTTTCTTTTTGTTTCTTTTGAGATTCCTTTAACTTCTTTTTCTTCTCATACTTAAACTTGTTATAATCCATTAATTTACAAACTGGATTTTCACCCTTATCATTGATTAAAACCAAATCAAACCCAGCATAAGAAGCTAAAGTTAAAGCTTCATCCTTTGATTTAATTCCCAATTGTTCACCATTAGGACCTATTACCAACATTTGTTTTACCCTAATCTGATCATTAATTGGCATGTCTT
The DNA here is from genome assembly GCA_944329425.1 of uncultured Bacilli bacterium. Classification (GTDB taxonomy): domain Bacteria; phylum Bacillota_I; class Bacilli_A; order RF39; family UBA660; genus Aphodocola. Next base: position 33,082 of record CALVIG010000002.1, on the reverse strand, counting down.
TTTCTTTTGCTATGTTAAGCACCTCCATAAAAAAAGCAAATACAAAGTTGTATTTACCCTAAAAACGCATATAAAACATAATTTATTTATAGTTTGGCGTTTAACCCATTACTTTAGTAATCGGGTGAGATAAATACAATCTTCTTTCCTTCATATCAAAATTACTTTATAAGTATACAATAATTTTTATGATTTGTAAAGCATTTTATTACTTTATAACTATTATTTATCTTAATTCCCTTATTTTTTCATCATAATTATCTGAATTAGTGATAAAAGAACCCGCTACAACCATATCACATCCAGCATACTTACATAAACTTATGGTTTTATCATTTATACCCCCATCAACGCTGATAACTAAATCAGATGGTGCCATTTTTTTAAAACTTTTTATTTTATCTATAACTTCTTCCTTAAAAGGTTGACCTCCATAACCTGGTTTAACGCTCATGAACAATATTAAATCAACGTCATCTATGTATGGATAAAGTTCGTTTATTGAAGTTTCTGGATTTATCGCAAGCCCAACTTTTATACCTAGTTTTTTTACATAATCTATAATTCCACGGTCATTTAATACCTCAACGTGAAAAGTTAGGTATTCTGGTTTTAATAATGCATATTTTTTTATTGTTTCTAAATCTTTTACCATCAAATGTACATCTAGTGGTTTTTTACTAATACTAATTATGTCTTTTACTACTTCAACCGAAAACTTTTCGTTATCAACAAACTTACCATCCATGACATCAACATGAATAAAATCCGCGGTTGATTCATTTACTTTTTTTACCGCTGCAATTAACCTATCATACTCACTTAATACCGATACTGAAACTTTCATACGTTACCTCTTTTTTTCAACAACACTTTCAATAAACTTTTTATAATTATCATACCTTGTACTTCTAATTTTTCCTTCTTCAACCATTTTTTTTATGTAACAACCATCTTCTTTTAAATGTAAACAATCCTTATATTTACACTTATCTTGGTTTTCATAAAACTCAACGAAATTATCTTTTATATCATTTTTATCCATCCCAATAAAATCAAGCGATGAAAAACCTGGGGTATCCGCTACCAAACCATCTTCTATCTCCAACAATTCAACGTGCCTTGTGGTGTGTCTTCCTCTACCTAAAGCTTTTGATATTTCACCAGTAGGTAAATTAAGATCCTTTTTTAAACTGTTTAACAAAGAAGATTTACCAACGCCGGTTTGCCCGGTTAAAACCGTGATTTTCCCTTTAAAAACAGATTTTATTTTTTCAACATCACTATTGATATATACCTCATAACCAACCTTTTTATAATAATTTATAATTTCATCTATTTCCTTAGTATCTTTAAGTAAATCATACTTTGTAAAGCATATTATTGGTTTTACGTTATTATATTCAATGATAACTAACATCTTATCTAATAAATTACTAGAAAAATCAGGTTCTTTACAACTAGTTAATATGATTGCTTGATCAACGTTTGCAATTGGTGGTCTCACAAGTTCATTTTTCCTTGGATAAATCTTTGTTATTACTTTATTATTTATATCTATTTCTACGACATCACCAACTAAAGGTGATACTTTTAAATATTTAAACTTACCAATAGAAGAACATTCATAATAATGTTCTTCTACCTGTACCGTCCATTTATTACTTATTAATTTAATTACTTTACCTACCATTATTCACCTTGCTCATCACCAGGTTCTTGAGTGTCTGTTTCCTGTTCGCTAGTAGTTGTGGTTGTTGTTGGTTTCTTTGCAACCGTAACCTTAAAAACATCATTTTCAAATACTTCTTCACCTGCTTTTGGAGATTGTGCTAAAATGGTATTTTCTTCCACACTAGCCGTTTCCATATAAACAACCTTAATGGTTAATCCATATTTTTCACAAAATTCCGTAGCCCTATCAAGGCTCCAAGCATCAGTTACCATATCTGGATACGTCGTTAATATTTTAGGTATGTATAAAACTATTTTTTCACCAGAAGCAATTTTTTCTCCGCTACTAACGCTTTGCTCTATTATTAATTGTTCTTTACCTTCATATTTTTCAGAATCCGTAACTTCTTTTTCTTCTATTACAACGACAATTCCGCTTAACTCTAGCTTTGCTTTGACTTCATAAACATTTTGTCCCACATAATCTTCAATCTCTATTTTCTTAGTTCCTGATGAATAATAAATTGTAACGGTACTTCCCTTTTTAGCGTACCTATTTTTAGTTGGTTCAGTTTCAATTACCAAGTTTTCATCCACTTCATCACTGGATTTTGATTTGGATTCAATCTTAAAGCCAGCTTTCTTTAACATGTCTTCTGCTTTTGAGATTTCCATACCATATACGTCAGGAATTTTAATTTCCTTAGACTCGGTTACTTTAGGAATAATTATAACAATAAGTGCCATAATAAATGCAAAAACCGCTATTATACTTCCTATAACAATCATTTTCTTTTTATTACTTTTTTCTATTTTATCATCATCGGTTATTTGCTTTACTACTGGTTTTTGTTCTTTTTCTTCTTTTGTTTCTTTTTTTAATACATTAACCGTTTTAGTATCAGAAAAATCGGTTTCTGGATACTTAAATACAATTTTATTTTCATTTTGTTTATCAGCATCTAAGCAAGTTTTAATATCAGCTGCCATTTCTCTTACATCACGATATCTATTTTTAGGATTTTTAGCCGCTGCTTTTATTATTATGTTTTCAACTGACTGCGGAACAACCGGATTAAGTTCCCTTACGCTAGGTAATGGTTCCTTCATGTGTTTTAAGGCTATTTCAACCGCACTATCACCCTTAAAAGGCATTTTACCAGTAAGCATTTCAAACATTAATATTCCAAGTGAATAAATATCACTTCTAATGGTTGAGCCCTTACCACTAGCTTGCTCAGGAGGCAAATAGTGAACCGAACCCATAACTGAATTTGTTTGGGTAAGTTCAACACTATTAAGTGCCATTGCAATACCAAAATCCGTTATCTTTACTAAGCCACTTTCCTTTATCATAATGTTTTGAGGCTTAATATCCCTATGAATTATGTATGAATCATGAGCCGTTGCAAGTGCATCTAGTAATTGAAGCATAATATCAATTGTTTCTGAAAGGGATAAAACCCCTCTTTTTTTTATTAATTGTTTTAAGGTTTTTCCTTCAATAAACTCCATTACTATGTAAAAGTTTCCATCATCTTCACCAACGTCATATATTTCAACTATGTTAGGATGAGATAAAGATGAAGCAGATAAAGCTTCTCTTTGAAAGCGTCTAACAAACTTTTCATCACCTGCTAGATCACCTCTTAACACCTTAACAGCTACTTTTCTATCCAAAATGGTATCATGAGCTAAATATACGTTAGCCATTCCACCTTCACCAATTAATTTTTCGATTTCATAACGATCATTTATTTTTTGACCTTTTGCAATCACTTGTCTTCACCACTTTCTTTTTCTAAATAAGCAATGGAAACATTATCTGTACCACCCCTTAAATTACTCTTTCTTATCAATTTAACTATTCTTTCTTCCAAGCTCAAATCACTATTTAAAACCTTTTCTATTTGAGCGTTTGTAAGCATGTTAGTTAGCCCATCACTACACAAAAGTATTGCATCACTTCCCATATCAACGTCAAAAATATCAACATCTATTGGGTTGTTAGCTCCAAGTGCTCTCATTAATACGTTTTTTCTAGGATGATTTTCAGCTTCCTCTGGAGTAAGTTCACCAGTTTCAACTAATAAATTAACTAAAGTATGATCTTTTGTAACTTTATATAAAACTCCCTTTTTCATTACAAAACCGGAAGAATCGCCAACGTTTCCAAAAAGTATATAATTATTAGTTACGATAGCTAAAACAAGGGTTGTTCCCATACCTTTGCTTTCTTCAAATTCATCTGTGTATTTAAATATGGCTTCATTTAATTCATTAGCATTTTTCCTAATCCAATTAACCGCATCTTGTTTTTCGCCGATGGTCTCTAGTTTCTTAAACTTTTCAGTAAGTCCGTTAACCACGATTGAAGAAGCTACTTCACCTGCTTTATGACCACCCATACCATCCGCAACTACCATTAAATATTCTCCAGATAAGTTTTGAACAATCATTACTGAATCCTCATTATGAGTTCTAACTTTTCCAGTATCAGTTATGTAATACGCCTTCATATTATCGCTCACTTTCGGTTGCTTGTTCACTTCTAAGCTGGCCACATGCCGCTGATACTTTAGAACCAAACTCGCGTCTTATTGTAACATTTATATTATTCCTTTTTAATATATCATAAAATTTATTAATTGTCACTTTTTTACTACTTTTATATTCAATATGACTAGTTTCATTATACGGAATCAAATTAACGTAACAGTTTATTCCCTTTAGCAATCTGGATAGCTCAAGTGCACATTTTTCACTATCATTAACACCATCTAATAAAATGTATTCAAAAGTTACCCTTCTATTTGTTTTATCTATGTATTCTTTAACCGTTGATATAACATTCTCAATGTTATATGCCTTATTTATGGGCATTATTTCATTTCTAATTATATCGTTAGGAGCATGTAAACTTATCGCCAAATTAACACCGGTTTTTTCTTCCATAAATTGTTTTATTTTTGGAACAATGCCACAAGTAGATATGGTAATGTGCCTTATTCCAATATTTATTCCCTTAGGGTCATTAATTATATTAATAAATTTCATAACGTTATCATAATTATCAAAAGGTTCTCCTATTCCCATTAATACTATGTGACTTATTCTTTCATTAGTTTCTTCTTCAACTTTTAAAACCTGAAGAACCAACTCAAAAGCAAAAAGATTTCTTACTTTTTTTAGCCTTCCGCTTTCACAAAACCTACACCCCATGTTACATCCAACTTGAGATGACACACACAAACTATTACCATAATCATGGTTCATTAACACCGCTTCAATCTTATTTCCATCATATAATTCAAATAAGTATTTTTTTACATCCACGTCTTTTTGAACCTTTATTAATTTTAAGGTATCAAAAGAGAAATTTTTTTTTAAATATTTAATCAAAGGTTTCTTCAAATTAGTCATATCATCAAAAGATTTAACCCTTTTAACGTAAAGCCAGTCAAAAACTTGACTCGCCCTATATTTAGACTCACCTATTTCTTCAAAATACGCTTGTAAATCATTTAAAGTATAATTATAAATACTGTTCATAATAAACTCCTTATGTTTATAATTATACCAAAATAACTAATAAAGGTTAAGCATTTGACTTTATATATTAAAAAAATTAGAACCTGAAGTTCTAATTCTTTATCAATTATGATGCTTGCTGAAAACCAAGGATCATATTATACTGCATTGTTGCTTGCCCATTTGATAACTCAGGTTGTGATGCTAAACCTAACATATCTGAATCCATCCACATGTTATAGATATAAAAATCTACAGATTCTCCAGTTTGTAAAGTTATAGTTGCTTCTTCTAATGCTCCATCACCGTTAGCGGAAATTAATTCATTATTTTTACGAACTTCGTAATATCCAAATAATGCAGTTGTTTTATCTAAATAAAATACGTCACCTACATCAGTCATATTTGAAGCTACATTATTTGATGAATCAACCGTCTTTAATACTGCTGGTATTGATCCGTTATTTGTTACCGTTACCTTGAAAATTGAAAAATCAGTTGGCTTAGATAGTTTACTAGTTGTTGTTATTTCATTACCTTCAACTTGGCATGAACCCGTTCCAGTTGATGCTGATGTTTTTTGACCTTCTCCCCAACTAATATCTTCATCAACAAACTCACATGCATAACTTAAATTAAAATCACCTTTAGCGGTTGCTGTTCCATTTATAGTTAACGTGTCTGAAAATAACGCATATCCTACCGCTACTACAAGTATTAGAGCTATTACTCCTATTATTATCATGTTTTTCTTTTTCATCTTTTTACTTCCTCCTATTTATGTATTTTAACACATAAATTATTGGCTACTCATATTTTTTTTATTTATTTACAATTATTTACAAAATAAAAAAGATTACCTAAATCGTTTGTCTAAGTAATCTTCTTTTTTTACACCATTTATAAAATCCTTAATGTTTGTTTTTCGCTTACCAGGAAGTTGTAATTCAGTTATTAAAACACTACCATCTTTTGTTACAATTTCCATCCCATTTTTATCTAAATTTACTATCGTTCCAGGCTTAGCATCATAATGATTCTCACTTATTTTTGATAACCATAATTTGATGTTTTTATCATCCAATACAGCGTAAGCTCCAGGCCATGAATTAAGTCCCCTTATTTGGTTAAACACTTCTTTGGACGTCTTATTAAAATCCACGTGTTCTTCTTGCCTTGAGATGTTATATGCATAAGTTGCACAATTATCATCTTGCTTTTCTCTTTTATTAGTACCACTTATTATTTTAGGTAAAGTTTCAAGAAGTAACGTAACCGAAATTTTTTGAAGCTTATCATGAAGAGTTTCTGCCGTATCATTATCTTCTATTTTAACTTCTTTTTTTGAAATCATGTCGCCTGTATCCATACCTTTATCCATGTACATAATGGTTATTCCAGTAACATCATAACCATATATAATAGCCTTATGAATAGGAGCCCCACCACGTAATTTAGGAAGTAAAGAAGCATGAACGTTAATACAGCCATATTTAGGGTAATTTAAAATCACTTCAGGAACTATTTGACCATATGCACAAGTAATTATAATATCAGGATTAAGATCAATTATTTCCTTATATTCTTCCTTTATTTTAACAGGTTGTAAAACTTTAATACCCAAGCCAATAGCAGTTTTTTTTATGGGAGAATAACTTATTTCTTTTTTTCTTCCAACTTCTTTATCAGGCTGCGTTACAACCGCTATAACGTTACATTTTTCGCTTAACGCTTTAAGAATGGGTACACAAAAATCAGGTGTTCCCATAAATATTACTTTTAAATCTTTCATCTTTATTCCTCTTTCTATCAAAAGAGACTTTTCCTAGAAAAGTCTTAATACATCTTTAATCGTTATATATATCATTAATGCAAAAAGTAAAAACAAACCGACTTGATTTACGATTGCATCTACCTTAGCGTTTACTTTTTTTCTTGTTATACGTTCAATTAATATTATTACAGCTCGATATCCATCAAACGCCGGAAATGGTATTAAGTTTATAAAACCAACGTTAATTGATAAATAAGCTAATAAATATAACAAACCAGATAACCCAGCTTTACTTTGGGATCCAACAATAGAATATATACCAACTGGTCCAGATAACGAATCCAAACCTACTTTACCAGTAAATAAAGCTTTAATGGTAACAATCATTGAATTAAATATTGATCCAAACTTACTAGTTGAATATTTAAAGGCATTGCCAAAACCATGATACTTTGTATCATCTAATCCAATACCATAAGAGTAAGAAACGTTACCATCTTCATCGGTTATTTTTTCAGGTTTTACCGAAACTTTTTTTTCACCATCCGAAGTTTCTAATAAAAATTCTTGAGCCTTATCGTTATTTGATAACACAAGTTTTAAAGTGACATCATCCCAAGTTCTTGTTTTTTCTCCATTTATTGAGATTATTTTATCCCCCTCTTTAATACCTGCTTTCTGACTAGAAGAATCTTTTGTAACAACACCAATAATCGGTTCAGTGGTATAAGAACCATATATTAACGCTATTAAAAAAAGTATTAAAAAGCCTAAAATAAAATTATTTATAATACCAGCTAGAATTATTATTAATTTCTTATACCATGGCTTATTGTATAGCTTTTTATCTTTCGAAACAGACTTATCATCATCTACTTCTTCTCCGGCCATAGCAACGTATCCACCAATCGGAATTAATCTTAGGCAATACAATGTTTCATCATTTTTTCTTCTAAAAGAAAAGAGTTTTGGACCAAAGCCAAGGGAAAACTCATAACAATAAACCCCAAACTTTTTAGCCCAAATAAAATGGCCAAGTTCATGAATAAAAACTATTATTCCAAGCATTAAAATAAAATATATTAATGTCATTAGGACCTCCTAAATTATTCCTGCTAATAAAATATATCCAATAATAACCAAAATAATACTATCTAACCTGTCTAATACTCCCCCATGACCAGGCATTATGTTAGAAAAATCTTTAATGTCATGATTTCTTTTTACCGCACTAAAGAATAAATCTCCAAGTTGCCCTAGACTTGAAAGTAAAAGGGTAATAATTAGAAGTCCTAGTACGCTAACACTAGAATCAACACATATATAATAGAAAGTGGCAGCACATAAAGTACCAAATATGCCTCCAATTATACTACCTTCCCAGGTTTTATTTGGAGAAATTTTAGGTGCTAGCTTATGTTTTCCTATTAAAGAACCTCCTAAATGAGCATAAGTATCAGTAAGCATCGTAATTAAGAACAAGTATATAAATTTCATTATATTATCTTCCCTTATGGTAACAAACTCATGAAATATTACCCCTACAAGGAAAGTCATACCAATTAGTTTAAAAGCATCATCAGCGTTATATTTTTTATTATTATTACAATATATAACTGCTAGCATTGGTAATAAAAACGTTAAAAAGTAATATACTTGCCTATTTTCATCCATAAATACAAGTAAAATAACTAACGCATATAAAATAACGTCTACGTACTTAGGTCTTTTTTCACCACCTGGTAAACTCAAAAATTCTTTCATCCCTAAAACCGCTAAAACGGTTACAGCAACTTTAAACCAAATACCTCCAACTATAACTATAGGTATAAATATTGCAAGAGCAACAATGGCACTAATTACTCTTTTCTTCATATAATCACATCCTTTACCATATTTTTATTATAATACAAATGAATTAAATTAACAATAAATATAATACATATTTACATTTAAAAAGACTGATTATTTAATGTATTTGTCACTAAAAAAATAGACAGTAAAAAGATTTTATTTAAGCATCTATTGAATATAGAACTCAACTAACATTTAAATGATCTTTTATATGTCTATTTTTTATTAGCAAATATATAATACACTAAGCTTTTTTCTTAATAAGAATCTATGTTAATATTTACCCTTTTGTTACCATCAACGTAAGAACTTGCTTGAACTATGGTTCTTAGTGCCTTTGCTAAGTTACCACCTTTTCCAATTACTCTTCCCATTTGATCTTCCGGAACCATAACTTGTATAATAACTTCATTTTCATTCTCGCTAGGAAATTCTTTTACGCTAACGCTATCAGGATCATTAACTAATTCTTTTATTATAAATTCGGTTAACTCTACTAATTTCATTATTACTTACCTTTTTTTTCGTTAGCAAATTTAGTCATTATACCAGCTTTTGAAAAAATGTTTTTAACGGTATCCGTTGGAGTAGCTCCGTTCCTTAACCATTTCATAGCAACTTCTTCATCAATTTTTGTTTCTGCAGGGTTTAATAATGGATTATATGTTCCAATTGTTTCTATGAAACGTCCATCCCTTGGGCTTCTTGAATCCGCTGCAACTATACGATAAAAAGGTTGTTTTTTAGCTCCCATTCTTTTTAATCTTAATTTAACTGCCATTAGTATTCCTCCTTCATTACAAGTTAATTTTAACACAGCTTAATATAAGTGTCAACCATTTTTGTTAACAATTAAAATTATCGTATTTAAAAAGGATTCTAAATAAAATCCTCTTTAACTTCTTCATCAATTGCTTTTTCTACTTCTTGTGTATCATCATCGATTGTGTCCCATGGTTCCTCATCTTCTTCTATCGCAATTTTTACTTTTTCATCATTTACTACTTCTATTCCTAACTCTTTTTCTATATCAAACTCTATTACATCATCCTTTGCTGTAACATTACTACAACTTGGTTGCTTTAACGCTCTTACGATTATATCACTTCCAGCCAAAGAAGTTCCAGTTTTGGTTTTTACGCTAACAACTTCACTATAAGATATGTTTTTGTTAGCTACGGTAGTTTTTTTATCATCATCATATGAATACCATATATTAACGTCAAAATTACCATCTATAACAACCTTATCACCATTTACCGTGCCTTTAAATTCGTGATTAATTACCCAGCAGCCCAAAATTGTATTAGCGTTGTTTTCCGTTAAAAGATTATAGGTGTTTTTAAAATATTTTTTACCCTTTCCTATAACAGCTTTAGTAACTATCTCCTTATACATTAGAATCCCCTCCTCGTTTTAATCTATGCGTTTACACTAAAAAAAGTGCATTAATTCGCACTTTTTTTAATATTACTTATTTTTTATAATCTAAACAACCTGATTCGAAAACTTGATCACCATCATAATAGCTATAAACCTCATCCATACCATAAGTTGTTCTTAAAAAATCTACTTCTTCTTGCATACTGGGTTTTATTTTAGGGTTTTGCTCTCCATCCGAATTACAAAAATCACCAAAAGTAAGTGATTCTTCTTTTTTTAAATTAACTCTTTTTTTTAAATCATAATTTTTCATAAAATAATATAATGTTCTAAGTTGCTTATACTGCTTAAGTTCTTTAAAAAGTGTATACTCAATATTAGTAATGTTAACACCAATGTTTTTATGTATTACATAATTACTATAATAATTCGCTATAGTACCTAAAATTATATTGTTTAAATAACTTCCAGATTTTTTTAAATCACGATTATAATTGTTTTCTTCCATTAGGTAATCATAAAATTCACCATAACTAAGTTTGCTAAGCAGAAGTCTTACTACATAATAAATAAAATTTTCATTATGCTTAGTTTTAGAAACATTATAAATGTACTCATCATTAAATATAACTGGTAAATGCTTTTCTTCTTTATTATTAATGTACGTTATTATGAGATCCACTTTTAACGTTGGTATTTTACCTTTATCATAAAAATACTTAGCTAATTGCGGTTTATCTTTAAACCTACAAGTACCATTATCAATAAAATTTAAGCTTCCTTTATTAAACTTATTATCATTAGCAAGTTCAATAACGTATTTTTCTTTAGTAACGTTATCAATTGCCACCAATTGATATCTTTCACTTTTCATAACACACCTCTTACAACATAATAAAAAAGCATGTTAAAACACGCTTTATTTTTCTTCTAATTTTTCTAATACTTTCTTAGTAACATCAATTGCTTTTTGTTTTAAAGCGATAGCTGCTTCTTCAACAACTGGTGTTGCTTTTTCTTTAGCATATGAAACTAAGTCTTCAGCACTATTTTTTAAATCATTAGCTTTCTTCTTAGCTATCTTTAATACTTTTTCCTTATCTAAATCTTTCATTTCTTCAACTATGTTAGCAACTTTTTGTTCAATGTTTTCCCTTACTTCTTTAACATCAATTTCCTTTGCTTTTTGTAATAAATCCCCTGCTTTTTCTTTAATTGCAGCCCTGGTTTCCTTACCTGTTCTAGGTGCAAATAAAAGTCCTAAAGCAGTACCAATAGTTGCACCTAACACAAATTTACCAGCACCACTTTTTTTATTCTTCTTCATCTTGATTTTCCTCCTGTTCTTTTTCTATTTTTTTCTTTTTTCTTCTAAAAATACCCCTAACAAATAAAATTATAGAATCAGATATAACTTCGGTTAAAGCCGATAACTTATCGGTTACCGCATCAACAATGTTAAATACCCCGTTAAGAGATTTAACTTTTTCATCAACGTCATCCACTATGGATTCAACCCTATTCATTGTTTTAATAACCTTAACACAAATTACTATAAGTAAAATTATTAAGATACATAATAATATATAAATTAATATAGGTAAATATTCTCCCAAAAAAGCTTGCATTAATCTTCCTTACCTTCTTTCTGATACATTGAATCAATTAAATTAAATAAATCTTGTTCCTTAGTGTCGTCATCATCGTCATCGTCATCTAATTGTTTTTCTATGTTTTCTTTTACACTTTTTTTACCAGAATTATTTTTTAATCTTTCCTTATCAACGTCTATTTCCTTAAAATTGATATTTGGTAATATCATATCATCATCGTCATCCGCTTCCAAATCCTCTTTTGAAATAACAACAGGTTTTGTCTCTTCAACTTTTTTTGCTTTTTGTTTAGTTCTAGAAAGTTCTTTTTCTTCAACTTCCATATCTTTTTCTGCTTCTTCTATTGTTTTTTTACTTAAACGTTTCATCGTGTTTTCAAGTTCTTCGTCTAAGGCTCCATAAGCTTTTTTTCTAACGATATCTAATGAAACTTCTTCTTTTTGGCTACTACCATCATGACTTTTAGAATCATTTTGTATCGTGTTACCATCTTTATCTAATAATCCGTATATAGGTGAAATTATAGGGCTAGGCTTAAATTTTTTTGTTTCTTCTTTTCTTTTACTTCCCTGATATAAAACCGGTTTAACTTCCTCCCTTACGGGCTTAATAATTGGTTCTGGTTTAGTTCTTACAACCGCAAAATCATCATCGTTAAACTCAGGAAATTTAAATTCTGGTTCTATTTTAGTAGCTCTAGACTTTATTTCTTTAGTCTTTTCAATACTATTTTCGGAAACATCTTCGAAATATAATTCCTCTATTTCTTGAGTCTTAGAAAAATCATCTTGCTCTTCCTTAATTTTTTCTTTTTTTACGTCTTTTTTTAAAGAAATTTTTGGAGTTTTTTTAATTTCTTTTTCATCTTCCTCTTCATCAAATAAAAAACTTTTCATTTTATTTAACTTACTTCTTAGTCCCATAAAAACTTTCACACCTTTCTGTTATTCACCAACCGTTGTTTGACTATCTTCAGTTGCCTTACTAGTAGTTTTCTCCTTAGTGGTTGTTGTTGTCGTAGTAGTTGTTTGCTCAATAATTATTTCTTCTTCTTTTTGTTCTTCTTCACTACCATCATACTTATCGTATTCCTTAACGTATTCAAGGAAGTTTCCTTCTTTTTCTTTATTATCAAAAAGTTTATAAACTTCTTCTTTAGAATCAAAATTACCTGATTCATACATTTTTTTTAATAAAGAATCATTAAAATCAATACTAGATAGAATATAACTTATATCACTAATTGCTTCATTTAAGCATGATTCATCTACGTATGTTTCTATTTTAGCATAATTATACTGCATTTGAACATATAATTTATCATTTTCTTCTTGTATTTCAATATATCCTTCTTTATCTTTATTTTTTATTTTTTTAGAAAAATACACATCATCATTTTCTTCATAATCAATTTTTGCCTTGTAATAATAGCTTACAACATCAACGTATAGATAATATATAGTACTACCTCTTTTTAAAGTATCATTATATTCCTTAGCATCCGTTCTAACAACTCCCTTAGGAGCATAATATTTATAACCTTTTCCAACGTTATTATATACATTTATATCCAATGATAATATTTTATCCATTACCTGTTCATAATTATAACTATCAATTCTAGTTATGGTACAACCAGATAGTAAAATTAAAATCAAAAGTATTAATAAACCTTTTTTCACAAGCTTCACCTACTCTTTTTATATTATAACAAAAAACTAAAAAAAATAAAACCTTTTAACATTAATCATGATATAAAACGTTAATATCAACCATTTTTTCTATACCATCAATAACACCATTTTGACATAGCTGCCACATAACAAAATCATTTTGGTAATCAGTTTTTTCACTATAATGCGCTAACCAAACGTCGTTTTTATTATACTTCCATACACTATTCAAATAATTTTTACTTCCGTATAACATAACTTCATATCCATTTTTTTCTACCTCTTTTAAAAATGAATCTGCTATTTCGTTTAACCCAAACAAACTAATATCCATTTCGTTAAACGAAGAATAACATTCCCAATCAAAGGCAACTGGCAAGGTAATTTGATATTTCTTAATTTTTTCAATTACCCACTTTGCTTGTTTTTTAGCTTCTTTTTTACTGTCTGCGTATGAATAAAAATAAACACCCACTTTTAATCCACTTTTAATAGCAGAGCTAACGTTGGTTTCAAAGTAAGGATCAATTACATACTCACCATTAACCCCGTTTTGAGAGCCAACCCTAATCATAACAAAGCTAGCTCCTGCTTCTTTTACCTTATTAAAATCAATTTTGCCTTGCCATTTTGAAACGTCTATGCCAACCTCACTTTTTTTAGTTTTATAGCTAGATAAAACCTCATCAAAATTAGTAACACTAACGTTTTTTTCATCACCATCTTCTTTTGGTTCATAAACGTATAAAGTAAAATCAACCTTATTTTTATTATTACTCGAATCAGTTGCAACATAAGAAAGGTCATAACTACCAACCTTGTTTAAATCATAATCACCAATTATTTTACAACTAGGATTACTATCATAATTATCTGCACACATAATAGAATCTTCTAGGTTAACGTCGCTATTTACCTTTATACTATAGCTATTAGATAACCAAACCAAAGGCTTTTCATCATCAACTACGGTTACGTTAAAAGTTCCTCTTCTTTTCTTATTTTCTTTATTAACGTAGATGAAAGAAACCTTTTTTAATCCTAATGAATCAGTATTAATAATTTCATCAGTTAATAATTTACCATCCATACTTTTTATTAAATCACTTATTTTTAAATTACTATATACTGATACATCAAGGTTATCTTTAAGAATAAACCCAGTATTATCATCAACTATTCTAACGTTAAGATAGATAGCAAGAGAAATAAAAGAAGTAATAAAAATCACCAAAAACAAAACTAATATTTTTTTATTTATCATATAAAACTATCCTTTATTTAAGCTTTTTTTGTTGCTTTAAGCATACAGATTTTAACCCCGTTAGACACAAACTTTTTTTCATATTCCGTCATAACGTTATCTTCCGTTTTCGTTTGATGTAAATCTAAGGTAACAAAATTAAGAACATATCCAAAGGTGCTTAATGATTGCAAAGAAAAAGCAAATAATCCTATATTGTCAGTCTTTTGTATTATGTTTTTGCTACCCTTAAATATCAAGTCATATCTTTTTAAAAATTCATGACTGGTAAGCCTTCTTTTTTCATGTCTTTTTTTAGGCCATGGATCAGAAAAATTTAAATATATAGTATCAATTTCTCTATCAAAAACATCATTTATATAAGTGGCATCCATTCTTATTAATTTTAAGTTATCCAAATTTTGATTTTCTAACTTTTGTACCGCTCTTACCATTACACTATCAAACATTTCGATTCCAATAAAATTAACGTTTGGATTTTTTTTTGCCATTTCTATTATGAAATCACCCTTCCCCATACCTATTTCAATGTTTATTGGATTTTGGTTTCCAAATAGTTTGTTCCATTTCCCCTTATAATCATTTGGATTTAAAATTATGTATTCGGATCCTTTTATAATGTTAGATGCGTTTTTAACGTTTTTTAATCTCAAATTAATCACCGATATAATTATACACCAAAACCCAAAAGAAACATATAATTAAATGAAAGCTTTTTATTAGGAGGATTAAAAATGAAAAACGAAAGAAATACCTTCATGCCACAAATGCCATTCCCTGGATTTAACAATATGCCATCAAACATGATGATGTTTCCAAATTACATGAATGATAGTTGCTCTAACTTAGATAATAGAGTAACTAACCTTGAAAAGAAAATCAAAGTTTTAGAAAATAGAATATCAAGGTTAGAAAACCCATATCAAAATAATAACCAAAATTATCAAGCTCCACAATCAAATACACAAAATAACATTCCTTACCAGACAACCCAAAACAACGGAAACTATAATGGCGAAATGTATATGATGTAAAAAAGCCTACTTTACGTAGACTTTTTTATTTAGAATAATTTGTCATTCCAGAACTACCAATACTATTTAAGTAAGCATGATAATCATTTATTTCTTTTTCGGTTATTATCCCATACCTTCTTAATTCATCGTCGGATACGGTGCCTTCCCTAATTTGTTTTTTTACATATTCTTTAAAATTAGAATTGGCATTAATGGTATCAATTTTTTTACATATATCTGAAACAATATCTTGTTGCATAACGTTTTCCAAATCAAAGATGTTATTTACTATTGCAGTAGCTGCCATCTTTGATAACGTCCCATAATCCAAGATGTTTTCAGCCCTATAAACATGACTTTTTATTTCTTCCATTATCATTTGCTTAGGTTTACCGTTAACGTACGCAACTACATTGTTAAAACCTGCGCTATAAAATTTTCCTGCTTGAATAATTGTCATAATGACATTACTACATATAGCTTGCCAGTTTTCCCTTGTTTTTACTGTCTTATAATTTTGCTCTAAATCCGTTTTTAAAGCTTCTAATAAATTATTTGGCATCCTATTCACCTCTTTCTTACAATGTATCATAAATAAAATTTTATTTCAACAAATATTATTTCTTTATTTTTTTCAAAAATCGTTCTCCAAATATATATTTAAAAACACCATTTTTAAAAGTAATTGTAAAGTATATAACAGCTCCTATCAAAGCATATACCGCTATTACCATGATTGCGTTAAACCTACTTGTTATGTTAAAAGGAACAAAATGTTTCATTGTAACAAGAACAATTACCATTATAATTAATGGATAAATAAATTTAAACATCTTCTTAAAATATTCTTTTAAATCCAATTTAACGGTTTTGTTTATAACAATTAAATTAGTAACAAAAGACACGGTAAGTCCTATTAAAGTTGCCGTTGTAGCACCGTAAAAAGGATATAAGCCTATGCTGTTATAAAGACTCATAAAAGGTATTTGTAATATATATTTAACTAATATACCTGCAACTATACTTAAAAAAACGTTTTTAAATTTATTAAGTGACTGGGTTATTGATACCGATGTTGTAAAAATACATCTAAATAAAGCTACAAAAATACTGAAGCAAAATACCTTTGGCCCCCAATTACTTGGGCCGTAAAACGCATAAAACACCGGTTCGGCCAAAATACTAAGTCCAAAAGCCATTGGCATAATAACATAAAGTAACATCAAAAACGATTGATGAACTTTTCTTTTAACATCCTTATTGTTTCCTTTTACAAAACTTGCAGTTATGTTGGGAACCAAACTGGTCATAAGCCCGGTTGAAATAGCTAAAACGACACTGTTTAATTTATTACCAGTGGTGTTAATAACACCTAGTACGCTTTCAGCATCTACCGTTTTAAAACCTAAATTAGTAAGTGCATTTATTAAGGTTGTCATGTCAATGTAATCGTAAACCGATAACGCAAGACCAAAAGAAATAAAAGGAACAGAATATATAAGAAGTTTCTTTATTATGCTTTTATTTGTGATGTTTTTTTCTTCTGGTTTTTGCTTTTCATCTACCAACAATACCTTTTTGTTTTTTCTTATCTTAATAAGTAGATAAACCAAAGCTACAAAAGCACCAACCGTAGCTCCAAAAACCGCCACCCCAACGGCATTAGTAACCCCTAAATTAAACACCCTCATGCAAAGGTAACTTCCTATTAAAATTACAGCAATTCTAACTACTTGCTCTAAAACTTGGCTTACTGATGAAGGTGTAATTATTTTATGCCCCTGTAAATAGCCCTTGGTAACGCTCAAATATGGCACAACCAAAATAGCCGTAGAAATAACCCTAATAACAAAGGTTATGCTTTCTTTTGAGTTACCTCCTGTATTATCTCTCATTATTTGATTTGCAATAAAAGGTGCTCCAAAAAACATAATAATAAATAATATTATACCTAAACTTATTAATAAATACTTACCTAGCTTATAAGCTCTTTCTTTGGTATGGTTGTATCCTAAAGTGTTATACTCACTAATTAACTTACTCATTGCAGGTGGTATTCCAACGGTAGACAAAGATAAAAACAAATTATATATGGTGTAAGCATAACCGTATAACGCAATACTAGACTCCCCAATGATAGCATAAAAAGGGATTACGTATATAACCCCTAAAAACTTGGTAAGCACAATACCTATCGTTGCAATTAAAGCACCATTTATAAAACTATTTTTCTTCATTTAAATCAGCCCTTATCTACGTATATAATCATTGCTGAAAAACAATATATTTGATCCTCCCCATTTATTGCGATTGAAACTTGATATTTAATGTCTATTATTTCTTTATCACCAATAAAATTATTAACACTTTCTTCTAGATCTTTTTCATGATCACAATCAAAAACTTTTATTTTCATATTATCACCATCATAATAATACAAAAACAAAAATAACTATATTGTCTTCTTTTATCATTATATCAAAATATTTGCGTTTTTTAAACTTAAATAATATTTAATCTATTTTTTTACTTTTACTTTTCCAACAATATAATTATTTAAATCGTTTCTTACTTCTTCGTTAAATTTATTATAAAAGCTATAAACATAATTTTCGTAAAAAGTATCCGCTATAAAAAAATCACTACCATCCCTTATTCCGGTTACATCATAAACATTACCCATTATAAGTGATGCACAATGATCTTTATTGTTTTCTATAACCATCTTACAATCAGGATAAATAAGTTTTAATATTCTATAATATTCAAAACAATAATCATCTAAAAACATACTATAAATATCTCGTTTAAAATACTTCGTTAAAACGTTATTAATCATAATAATATCTAAAATAACATTCAAAAAACCACCATAGTATTCTATGGTGGTTTCTAATATTGGTTACTTACTTATTTATTTTTTTCTTACCATATCCAGCCGTTAAAGAAAAATCTATGTCTAGCATGCTACTCAACTGAGTTTTATTATAATTTTTAAGTGAAGCACACGCTAACTTTTCAAACAAATTATTCTGAAAACAATTAACCGTTTGCTTTTGGCTATCTAATAAATCAAAATATGTTTCATCAATTTCCTCTAAAATCCTTCTAAATTCAATTTCGCAAGCAGTATAATCATGATCATCAGTATGCTCTTTAATAAACGAACATCCGCCAATTCCTTCTTCTAAAGCAGTTAATATAGCATATATATACATACCATTATAATTGCAAATACTAACAAGTTTATCAGAAGACTCATGAATTAGTTCATTATTTCTATAACTAATTTTTTCATTATTAACCGCATCGTAAATTCTAAAAGTGTTTCTTAAGGTATCAAAAGTACACTTTCCAACAAATTTGTAATTTTTTAATATACGTATAGAGTTTTTTATTAAAATACCATCTAATTTAACTCCTTTTGTAAACTGATATTCACCTAATAATTTACTTTTTGAATTAAAATTACCAATCGTATATCTAAACCCATACTCATTATTTTCAGAATTAGCATAACTATCCGCATTAAGACGGCCATTTTCAAGGTTGGCTTGAACGTGTATTTGATTATTATCCATAAACATCTTACCCACTGGGTTATTATCTTTATCGCATATTATAAAAGTATTGTTAGAATAATCAAAATCAACCAATTGATTTTGGTTTTGCTCTAATATCGTTAAATCAAATAATGACAAAAAATTATTTAATAGTTTTAAAATAATAACTTTTTCTTGCATAATTCCTCCTAATAAACGTGTATATTATTATAATTATATTAAATAAAAAAGCAAGAAATTAATTTCTTGCTTAATCAAAATTATCTAAAAAATCATCAATGGTCATAAATTTATCATCTATTTCTTTTAAGGAAACCTCTTTTTTTTCTTTAGACTCTTCTTTCGTTACCGGTTTAGATACTACGGCCGGTTTATCTTCTTTTTTTATTAATTCCGTTGGTTGATAAACAACTTGAACCTTACTTTTTGTTAACGTGCTTCCTACTGAATACCTATCCATGATTGGTATTTCAGATAATTTTAGTTTAATGTCTTTGTTAATCGTTTTTATAACTATGTTATGTTTTACATCACTTACGAATGCAGAAATTATTTCCTGTGGATTACTTTTAACTTCTCTTATAATTAATAAACCTCTTTTAGCCCTGGTAGTTTTTTCAAATTCCGTTAACTTAATACGCTTTGAAAGACCTTTAGCAGTTATAACGGTAACGTATTCAAAAGAACCGTCAAATAAATTTGCACTTACTACTTCATCATCTTTTAAATTAATTGATTTTACACCTGCTGTTTTTAATCCAATCGTAGGAATTTCAGATTTATCATACCATAATCCGTAACCTTTTTTAGTTGCGATAAACACCTCGTTATAAGCTTCATCACTTACGTTTATTACCTCATCGTTATCTTTAAGCTTAATGCACGATATTGGTTTAGAATACCTTTGTACTTTAAAATCTTCTAAAAGCGTTTTCTTAACCATTCCGTTTTTAGTAAATATAACAATTTCCCTTTTATCAAAGTTACTAACCGGAATAGATTTTATTATCTTTTCATCCTGACCAATTGGAACTATATTACTAACGTGTTTACCAAGATCCTTCCACTTTAATTCTGGTAATTCATGAACCGGTATAAATAAGTAATTACCCTTATTAGTAAACATAAGAAGCGTATCTAACGTGTTTTGTTCATATAATCCTGAAACATAATCGTTTTCTTTTAGTAGCGTTTCATCTCCATCAGATGAACCATAAGATTTTTTAGAAACCCTTTTTACGTATCCTTCATTTGTCACGACTACTATTACGTCTTCTTTTGGAATCATAGCGGTTGCATCAATCTTAATTTCTGTTATTTCTTCTTTTATTTGTGTCTTTCTAGGTGAAGAAAATTCTTTTTTTATCTTTCTTAATTCTTCTTTAATAACTTTTTTTAATTCTGCATCACTAGATAATATTAATTCATATTCTTTTATTTCTTCTTCTAATCTTTGCATTTCGTTTTTAACATCAGTTATGTCAGTATTAGTTAAACGGTATAATTGTAACATAACTATAGCCGTTGCTTGCTTTTCGGTAAACGAAAATTCCTTTACTAAATTCAAGATAGCATCTGATTTATTTTTAGAAGCCCTAATAACCTTAATTACTTCATCAAGAATACTAATTGCTTTTATTAAACCTTCTAAAATATGATATCTATCCTTATCATGTGCTAGATCAAATTTAGTTCTTCTTGTAACCACTTCGGTACGATGTTTAATGAAAGAATCAATTATTGCAAGAACCCCAATTTGTCTTGGCCTGTGATTAACGATTGCAATCATGTTAAAACTATAAGAAACTTGCATATCAGTATTTTTTAATAAATAATTGATAACCAAATCAGCGTTAGCGTCTTTTTTTAGATCAATTACTATTCTAAGTTCTCCCCTAGAAGTTTCGTCCCTAATATCTAAAATACCTTCAATTTTTTTATCTATTCTTATATCATTCATTTTTTTGACAAGTAAAGCCTTGTTGACTTCATAAGGAATTTCCGTTATAACTATTTGATACTTTCCTTTTTCTTTTATAACCTCATACTTAGACTTTACAACAATCTTACCCTTGCCCGTGTTATAAGCTTCTTTTATTTCTTTTACACCTTCAATCACCCCACCAGTAGGAAAATCAGGCCCTGGCATAACGCTCATTATAGTATCCAACAAGCAGTTAGGTGAATCAATCCTTTTGATTGTTGCATCTATTACTTCTCCCAAATTATGGGTTGGAATATTCGTTGCATAACCCGCTGAAATACCAGTAGACCCGTTAACTAAAAGGTTTGGAAATCCTGCGGGTAAAACGGTTGGTTCCTCTAAAGTATCATCATAATTGGGAGCCATTTCAACGGTATTTTTATTAATGTCTAACAATAACTCATTACTTATTTTAGATAACCTAGCTTCGGTATAACGCATCGCAGCAGCTCCATCACCATCCATAGAACCATTGTTACCATGCATGTCTATGTATGGGGTTTCCATCTTCCAATCTTGACTCATTCTTACCATGGCATCATAAATCGAAGAATCCCCATGAGGGTGATAGTTACCCATTATTTCTCCAACTGCCTTAGCACTCTTACGATACTTTTTATCATACGTGTTACCACTTTTATACATTCCGTATAAAATTCTTCTTTGTACTGGTTTTAATCCATCCCTTACGTCAGGTAAGGCGCGATCTAAGATAATTGTTTTACAGTACCTTCCAAAACGTTCACCCATTATCTCTTCTAATGAATAATCATATATCTTTTGTAACAACTCACTCATTATCTTAATCACCTACTTTAACATTTCATAATTATCTTCTAACGTAAAATCTACGTTTTCTTCAATCCAATCTTTTCTTGGTTCTACTTTATCACCCATAAGAATGGAAACCCTTTTTTCTGCCAAAGCAACATCAGTTATCTTAACTTTAATTAAACTTCGCTTTAAAGGATCCATGGTTGTATCCCATAATTGGTTTGCATCCATTTCACCTAAACCTTTATATCTTTGTAAATCTTCTACTTTTTTACCTTCGGTTACTTTTTTTAATTCTTCGTCCGTATACACATAAACCTCATCTTTTTTAGAAAAAGTAACTTTATATAAAGGAGGGTTTGCAATATATATTTTACCTGCTTCAATTAAAGGTCTCATGTACCTATAAAAGAAAGTAATTAACAAAACTTGTATATGGCATCCATCATCATCAGCATCGGTCATTATAATTATCTTATCATAATTACAATCTTCTATATGGAAATCCGGGCCAACTCCTGCCCCTATCGTATAAATAAGTGTGTTAATTTCGGCGTTTTTATAAGCCTCATCAACGGTACATCTTTCAGTATTTAAAACTTTACCTCGTAGTGGTAATATTGCTTGGTATTCTCTATCCCTACCTGTTTTAGCACTACCTCCTGCCGAATCACCCTCAACTATAAATAACTCGTTTTTCTTAGGATTCTTTTTGGTTGCAGGAGCTAGTTTATCACTTATATTCTTTTCTTTTGAATTTTTACTTTTCCCTTTGCGAGCTTCTTCCCTTGCCTTTCTTGCGGCTTCCCTCGCTGCTTTGCCCTTTAAAGCTTTGTTTATTATGTCAGTTGCAACTTGTTTATTTTCTTCCAAAAAGTAACCTATTTTCTCATAAACAACTTGCTCAACAACCGTTTTAGCAAGAGGTGTACCTAATTTCCCCTTAGTTTGTCCTTCAAACTGTAATAATTCTTCCGGAATTTTTAAAGATAAAATAACGGTTAATCCTTCCCTTACGTCGCTACCTTCAAAATTCTTATCCTTAGCCTTTAAATAACCATTATTTTTAGCATAGTCATTAAAAACCTTGGTTAATGCACTTTTCAATCCCACTTCATGAGAACCACCATCAGAGGTTTTTACGTTATTAACAAATGACACAACGTTTTCGTTATAAGAATCCGTATATTGGAAAGCACAATCAACCTCAATTTTATTTTTTATACCCTCAAAACCAACTACGTTATGAAGCGTTTTTTTACCTTCATTTAAATAAGAAACAAATTCTTCAAGACCTTTCTCATAATGAAAATGAGCCTCTTTTTCATCTTCTTCATCGATAACATCAATGGTAAGACCTTTAATTAAGAAAGCTGATTCCTGCATTCTTTCACAAATAGTAGTAAAGGAAAAAGTTGTTATTGAAAAAATTGCATCATCCGGCATAAACCTTACGGTAGTACCCGTTTTATTTGTTGTTCCAACTTTTTTTAAATCAGAATCTAAATGTCCTCCATCTTTAAACGAAATTTCGTATTTACCACCATCACGATACGTAGTTACTTTCATCCATTTTGATAAAGCGTTAACAACTGATGCACCAACACCATGAAGTCCACCAGATACTTTATATCCACCTTCTTGAAACTTACCACCAGCGTGCAAAACCGTGTAAATTACTTCTGGAGTAGATTTACCTGATGCGTGCATACCAACCGGAATACCACGCCCCTCATCCGAAACGGAAACAGACCCATCTTTATGAATTATAACCTTTAAGTAATTTCCATAACCATTAATAGCTTCATCTATACCATTATCCACTATTTCCCATACAAGGTGATGTAAACCTCTCTTATCAGTAGAACCTATATACATACCAGGTCTTTTTCTTACCGCTTCAAGACCTTCTAAAATTTTAATTGATGATTCATCATATTTAGCCATAACAAAACCATCTCCTTATCTTCTTAACCTATAAAGCATTATAACATAACAACTTAAAAAAGTGCAAAATTATTTACACTTTTTAACACACGTTTGAATTTTGTTTTTCTTTTAATTGTCATTAAAATTTTCATACTTATACTTTATATTTAAAAAACAAAGCAATGAACTATTGAACTTTGTTCATTGCTTTCATCATTTGGTTTATTTGTTTTTGACTAGGAGTCCTTCCCATTTGTTGCATCATTATTTTTATCATTTTTTCATTTATAGGAGGATTTTCCTTTAAATACTTTTTCATAAATTTCCTAGCTAATAAGAAACCAACGATAGCGCCAACAACAAGGCCAATTAAACACCATAAAATGTTTGCCCACATACCATTCATCATCCTTTCTAATATAATTCTACTATGTTTTTTAGTTTTATACAAGACTTTTTGACGTTACTTTACTAAGCCAAAAATAATCTTTATTATTAAAATCACAAACAAAAACGTTTTTTTCTTTTTCTAGTATCTTAAAAAATTCCGTTATATTTTTGTTAGTTCTAATCTTAACGTAAGTGTTATAAACGGTAAGTTTTGTTTTTTCCACCCCATCATCTAACACGTGCTTATTAAGCGTTTTTCGGTAATATTCACTAGAAGAATAATGCTTATATATGTTACCATTTACTTCGGCTTTATTAAATGCAACCGCTAATTGTTCAAACAACCTGTATGAAATTATAAAATCATTTTTGCTGGATTCAGAAATCTGCTCTAATATCTTATATAAATAATAAGTCTTGCTGTGATACAACTTAGAAAAAGAATCATTAATTTTAAATAAGTAATATACTCTCATAACAAAACACCTCTTTTATAGAATAATATTTTTTCTATAAAAAAGGTGTCGAATTAAACCGTTATTTAAGTAATTTTTCAATCTTTTTTAAAATACTATCATCATCTAATCTCATTTTCTCTAAAACATCATTAGGTTTTCCAGAATAACCAAATTCATCCGTACCCATTATGTATTTATCGTTATAAACGTATTTGTGCCAACCAAATTTAGAGGCTCTTTCTATTACAAAAGTTTTATAACCTATTGGAAGTATTTCTTCTTTATAGCTACTTGATTGCTCCTCGAACAATTCCATACAAGGCATTGATACTACCCTTATTTCCATTCCTTTTTTAGATAATTTTTCCGCAATATCAATAGCTAACGCAACTTCTGAACCAGTTGCTATAATAATTGCAAATAACTTTCTCTTTTCTTTTCTTACGATATAAGCACCTTTCTTTACGCTTAAAGCATCCGTTACAGATAAATTCTTACACTTACTTCTAGATATTATTATAGAAGATGGTTTATCATTGTTTAAAATAGTTTGCCATGAACCAATTATTTCGTTAGCATCGCAAGGTCTATAAACGTAATGATTAGGAATACTTCTTAACATCGCAAGTTGCTCTACTGGTTGATGGGTAGGACCATCTTCTCCAATCATAATAGTATCATGAGTAAATACAAAAACAGAAGGAACGTTCATTAAACTAGCCATTCTAATAGAAGGTTTAAGATAATCACTAAAAGCTAAGAAAGTAGAAGCAAACGGTCTTAACCCGGACAAAGCCATACCATTAATAAAAGCTCCCATAGCATGTTCTCTTACTCCAAACCAGATATTTTTACCAGAATAATTATCAGAATTAAAATCACTAAAATTCTTCAAGTAAGTTTTTGTAGAGGAAGAAACATCCGCTGCTCCTCCTAAAAACGCAGGATAATTATCAGCTATAACATTCATTATTTTTCCGTTTACGTTTCTTAGTTCATCATCATCAAACATTACGTCTTTAAATAATCGTGTTATATCATACCTTTTATCTTCCCTTAAAGATTCTAAAAATCTTTTTGTGTCTACATCACAAGAATTTAAGTATGCCTTATATTTTGATTCCCATCTTTTCTTTTCATGGTTGACCCTTATTCTAACAAAGTTAGCTAAATCATGCCTTAAGCTTGTTATGTTTTTAAATAAATCAGTATCTATGTTAAGCTTAACTTTTAATTGTCTTATATCCTCCTTGGTTAAAAAAGACCCATGAACTTTATTTGTACCTTCTAAAATTGATCCCTTTCCAATCGTTGTTTTAACCTCTATAAACGAAGGCTTATCCGTAATACGCTTTGCCTTACTAATAACCATGTCAATTAAGGTTGAATTATCACCATCCAAAACCACGTCAGTATGCCATCCCATTGCATCAAAACGCGTTAAAACATCTTCGTTAAAACTTTGGTTAGCATTACCATCTAAAGTCACTTTATTAGAGTCATATAAAACTATTAAGTTACCTAATTTTAATGTTCCCGCTAAAGAACAAGCCTCATAACTTATTCCCTCCATCAAATCGCCTTCACCACACAAAACATAAACATTATAATCTAATAACCCGTTAAATTTTTTGGATAAATATTTTTGTGATGCAGCCATTCCAACCGCGGTAGCTATACCTTGACCTAAAGGCCCTGTTGAAATGTCAACTCCAGGAGTTACGTTTACTTCTGGATGTCCAGGTGTTTTTGAATCAATCTGTCTAAAGTCCTTCAAATCCTTTATGCTAATATCAAAACCGGTCATGTACAAAACCGCATATAAAAGCGCCGAACCATGTCCTGCTGATAACACGAACTTATCCCTGTTTATCCATTTATCATCGGTTACGTCTACATTCATGTGCTTACAATATAAAGTGTATAATAATGGAGCAGCTCCCAAAGCAATGCCAGGATGACCACTTTTTGCTTTAGAAATTTCTGCGATAGAAAGTGCTTTAATAGCACTTATAACTTTTTCATCATTCATATAAAACCTTCCTATTCTTATAAAGTAATTATAAGACAAAAAAAGATATTTATCAATAAAATATCAAGCATTTATAACAACGTTTCTTTCGTTTCCAACCTGAGCCTTTTCGATTGGTTTTTCATAACCAACTATCCATATAATATTTACTACTGTAAGAATGATATAAATCAATGCTACTCCTTTATAATCTTTTAATAATCTCATCATAATCACTCCTTTTATTTAGCTTTTTTACAATTAAATTTTATCACGAACAAATGTACGTGTCAATAATCTAATAGAACATTTGTTTGACAATGTAAAGTAACTGTGTTATTATTAAATTGTAATAAAAAGGAGGACTTATGGAAAAACTAACAAACCGTCAACAAGATGTTTTGGATTACATAAAAAGTTACATTGCAAAGCACGGATATCCACCTGCAGTAAGAGAAATAGGTAGTGCTCTTGGGCTTAATTCACCCGCAACCATTCAGTCTCACATAAACGCATTAGAAAATAAAGGTTATATAAAAAAAACCAATTCTAAATACAGATCTTTAGAAATAGTTGGTAATAACGAGTATTTAAACGAAGACGTAGTTGAAGTTCCACTTCTTGGGAAAATAACCGCGGGTTCTCCGATAGAGGCCATTGAAACACCTAATGAATTTTTTAGTTTACCAGCTTATTTAATTCCAAGTAAAGAAGAAGTATTCACTTTAAAAGTAAGTGGAGAAAGCATGGTAAATGCCGGAATATATGATGGTGATATAGTAATTGTTCAAAGGCAAAACGTTGCACGCAATGGTGATATAGTAGTAGCAATGACGTTAGATAACGAAGTTACCCTTAAAACGTTTTATAAGGAGCCAACGCATATAAGGTTGCAACCAGAAAATGATACAATGTCACCTATCATATTACCAAATTGCGTTATTTTAGGCAAAGCAATTGGATTATACAGAAAATTTTAAAATTAATAAAAAAGGGAGACTAAAGTTTCTCTTTTTTTAGTTTCCCAATCTATCTAAAAACGCCTTATCATGCATCAGCGTTCTACAATAATATATGGTTTGTAATTAAATTTGTTAACCATATTTTTCTTAAATTAGAATTTAATATTTACGTATTAAATTTTTAAATAAGAAAGTTTGGACAAAATAATATTATTATAAATCCATACTTTTAATATAACCAATTTTAAAAAATATACTCATTAATTTTTAAATACTTATAATAGTTGTTTTAAGGCGGACACGTATGTATTTTTATTTTTTTATATTTAATTTTAAATATAATACTTCCATCTATATCAGTTCTATAAATAGTGCTGTTTTTTAAATTATCTAATGCTTCTTTATTTGGATGACCATATCTATTATTTTTACCTACCGATATTATTCCATACTTAGGATTAACGTTATTTATAAACGTTTTACCAGAACTTGTTTTACTACCATGATGGCCAACTTTTAAAACATCAACATCTTTAACATTATATTTTTTTAAAATTTCCTCTTCTACCTTTAACCCCGCATCACCCATCAGCAATATTTTCACATCTTTTAATTGTAAGTAAGCAACAATTGAGTTATCATTTTCATCATCATGTATTTTATCATTTAAAAAATATAATTTGTTTTCACCTATATTTAATTTACTAACTTCTTTATAGTAAGGAATATGCTTCTTATCTAATTGTTTAATTAAATTTAATTCCAAATCATTATATTCATCATTATTTAGTATTACCTTTTCTACCTTAATATTATTAATTAAGTTAACCGCTTCCCCCATATGGTCGTAATCTCCGTGCGTTAAAACTAAAGCATTTATTTTATTTATTCCAACGGAATTCAAATATGGTATGATTTTATTTTTTGCTATAGAATAATTACTCATATATTTACCACCAGTATCAATTAAAATCGTTTTTCCCCCTGGTAATATAATAATAGTGCTATCGCCTTGACCAACATCTATAAAGGTAAGTGATGGATTAATAATTAAAAACCTCATATTTAAATTAATAATCAAAATCATTAAAAATAAAACAATCCACTTTTTATTAACCTTAATCGTTAAATATAATGATACATAGTAAATCAATATCATTACTACGTTTGGTTTAGCAATTGAAAAAGATAACACGTCTATTTTACTTATAAGTCCGCAAATAAATTCAAAAAACTTTATTATTGTTACATAAAATCCATCTAAAAAAGGAATAAAAAAAGTTATTAGGCTAAACGGAAAAACAATAATAGAAACTAAAGGAATGAAAAAAACGTTTAAAAAAGGAGATAAAAAATTAATCTTAAAAAAATAATTTGCTAATATGGGGAGTGATGCAAAAAAACAAATTAAAGACATAAAAAATATTTTTTTAAAATAGTTTTTATGTTTTAGGTAAGGTCTAGCTAATAATATAAAAAAGGTAATGGTAAAAGAAAATAAAAATCCTACGCTATATACTAAATATGGGTTTAATAAAAGTAATAAACAACAACAAAAAATAATTAATTTAATGTCACTTACATTAAGTTTAAACTTTTTGTTTATTAAACTTAAAATAAAGAAAGTAACACATCTCAATAAGGATTCAGGAAAACCTGTTAAAAAAAGAAAAAATAATAAAAACAAAATAATTACTACGTTTTTAAATTTATATTTTTTTAAAAATAAATTTAAAATATATAAAAAAACTCCCACGTGCATCCCTGATATAGCTAAAAGATGACTTATACCAATCATATTATAACTTTCTTTTACATCATTACTTATCTCTGAAGTATCTGCCAAAATAAAAGCTTTTAAATAATTTGATGACTCGTACTTTTCCACGTGGTTAATGACACTATTTTTTAAACGGTATAAAACGTTATTATTTTTAGAAATTAAATTCAAATTAGCATCATAACTTACCATGGTTATGTTTTTAGATAAAAGATATTTTCGGTAATTAAAAAGATTAAAAACGGTATTATTTGTTGGGGTAGAAAAAACTCCTTTTACCCTTACTCTATCCCCTAATTCAAAGTTTATATTTTCATATTTAGTTATTCTATATTTATCTTTTTGCTTTACATCAATAACTACTTTATCATCATCTTTTGTTATGTTAGTTATAACACCAACGATACTCTTTTGCTCTTCTAAGTAAAAATTTTTATCATTTATAATTATAATAGTAGTTCTAATCAAAGAAATTAAACAAAATAAAAACAATACTATATTTAATTTTTTATTCATTAAACAATTATATTATCTTTTATTTTGTCATAAACAGCATCTCCTATACCGGATACGTTTTTTAATTCTTCAACGCTTTTAAACGAACCATTTTCTTGTCTATATTTTATAATGGCTTCCGCTTTAACTTCACCTATACCCTCAAGCTTCATCAATTCTTCTTTAGTAGCGCTATTTATCGATACTTTAGAATCATCATCAGTTACTTTGTTACCATCTTCACTTGATGATGAAGAATTACCAGTACTAGCACTATTAATGCAAGCGTCGTTAGAAACATCTGGACAAACACATTCCATCGAAGCACATTTTATGTCATTAACACTTTCATTATTTTGCTTGTAATTATATATCTCGTCTTTAGTGTATATTATTACATACATTTCATCCGTTAACTTTTTACTTAAATTTATGTTAATGGTATCCGCTTTATCAGTTAAACCACCTGCTAAATTAATGGCATCTATTACCCTTTTACCTTCGTCTAATTCATAAACTCCCGGACTATTTACCGCTCCTTTAACATCAACAAATACCGTAGATAAATCATCTTTTATATCTTGTTTTTTATCTACCGATAGTTTTTTAACACTAGAAGTTGAAATACTGTTATTATCATAATAAAGATAACCTCCTAAAATTAAAATCAGTCCTATTACTGAAAAAGACGCAATTTGTTTCCAGTACATTTTTAAATATCTCATTTTTCCTCCTTTCAATTTTATTATTAAACGTATAATTAAAAAACACTCAAAATAAAAAGCAGGCTTAAGCCTACTTTACCTAACCAAATGTTTTTGTTCGAAAATTTTGTTTTCTATTGAAGTCCTTTGAACCAAACCTAAACATATAAGTAAATTTATCATAAAAGAACCACCATACGAATAAAAAGGAAGAGGAACACCAGTAAGTGGTATAACGCCTAAAACCCCGCCTAAATTTACGATAACGTGAAGAGCTATATAAGAAGCAACCCCATAACAAATTATGGTTCCTTGTAAATTATATGATTTTCTTCCTATTAAAATTATTCTCCATATAACTATGAAATACGCAAGAATTATTAAAATACCTACTATCAAACCCATTTCCTCTATTATTATTGCAAAAATAAAGTCAGTATGAGCTTCCGGCAAATATAAATATTTTTGTTTACTGTTACCATAACCACTGCCAAATAAACCACCGCTATTAATTGCTATGTACCCGTTACACACTTGATACCCCGTTTTTTCACGATACCTTGTACACGGATCTTTATAATTAAAACGACTCATTTGACTACTACTTAATCCCTTACCAGTTAATACTAATACGAGTGATAAAACAAGAACTGATATAATGGTGAAAGTAGTCATGATAAACTTCGTTTTCTTATCATACGGTACAATCAAAAATATAACCACCGTAATCCCCGCTAAAATCATCATCGTACCAAAATCTGGTTGTTCAAATATTAAAAACACAAAAACTAAAGGCACAACAAAAGGAAGAGCTTTAGATACATTACTTAAAGATTTTACTTTCATCATTTTTTCAAAAGTAAGGGCAAAAAACAAAATTAGTACCGTTTTTGCAAACTCACTTGGCTGAATACCAAATCCTCCAATGAAAAGCCATCCACTTATACCATTCATTACTTTTTCACTTATTAACACATATACTAATGCACCAATAACACCAAGAACCGCTAAATAAATCAGGTTCTTCCATTTTTTTATCGGTGTCCTAATTATAATATAAGCAGCAAATAATCCTAATCCTATAAATAATAATTGTCTTTTAAAATAGTAATAGCTATCCCCTTTTGACATGTATGCTTTTAAAGATGAAGCACTACCTACCATTAACAGTCCAAAAATCAAACATATAATGGTTACGATTAATAAAGGTTTATCCATTTTATTTAATACTTTTCTCATATTATCACCTTAACATAAATATAATAACACATTTTTAATTTTTTTTATATATAGGTATTTTATATAACACATTATTTACGTTTATAATAAACTATAGTAGATAATATCAAAGGAGGAATATTAATATGTATTATTATGGTTACCAAGGTGGCTATGGATATAATTCTCCATGCTGTGGAGGAGGATATGGATACCCATATTATGGATATAATCAAGGTGCAGGATACGGTTCTGCTATTATCCTAGTACTATTCATCTTGTTAGTAATAGTTATTGGAGCAAGATGGTTTGGCAGAGATTAAGGAAAGTTTTACTTTCCTTTTTTTTTATGATAGAATATCTAGTAGTTTGGAGTGGTACTATGTTTAAAAAATTAAAAATACTTGATGAAAAAAACAAAAAACTTAGAATGATAAGTAAAGATGTTGTTTTTCCTTTAACTAAAGATGAAAAGGAAATAATCAAAAACGCAATGGAAAACCTTAGGTTTAGCCAAATAGACGAATATGCTAAAAAATATGATTTAAGAGCTGGTTGGGGATTATCAGCAATACAAATCGGTATAGATAAAAGATGGTTTATAATAGTTGATGAACAAGAGGATGGAACCTTTAAAGAATACTTTTTTGCAAATCCTAAAATAATTAGTAATAGCACTGAAAAAATATACGTTGAACAAGGTGAAGGATGTCTAAGCGTTAATCGTGAAGTAGTTGGAATAATACCAAGGTATGCAAGAGTTACGATAGAAGCATATGATATGGATGGTAATAAATTCCAAATGAGAGCAAGAGAAGATTTAGCTATTTGCGTTCAGCATGAATTAGATCACTTACAAGGAATTTTGTTCATTGATAGAATCGACAAGAAAAATCCATTTAAGGATGCAGATAAGTATAGAGCAATATAAAAAGTAGACTTTTATAAGCCTACTTTTTTCTTTTTTAAAATCTCAACCGCACCACTTAATCATAATTTAATTCTATATCAAAAGTAGATTTAAAGTCAAAT
>CALVIG010000001.1 GCA_944329425.1 uncultured Bacilli bacterium | reverse complement strand
TTACTTACAAAGTATTAAAGATTTAGAAATGATTGATACCAAAAATTAGTCTTGTCATTTGGACTTACAAATTGGAAAAATTCTCCAGATGGTTTAATATACAAATATGATGTAAGCGTAGCAAAAAATTATTTAACTGAGGAAGAATTAACTAAATTAACTGATTTGACTAATATATTTTTAGTTTTTGCTGAAGACGAAGCAAAAGAAAGACATATAATGACTATGCAAGATTGGATAAAAGCAACCGATGATTTATTAAAATTTAGACGAAAAGGATTGCTTAAAAACAAAGGAAATATTTCGCGTAAAAAGGCGGTAGAAAAAGCAGAAAGCGAATATGAAAAATATAGAATAGTACAAGATCAAAAATATATTTCTTCAATGGATGAATTTTATAATAAATATTTGAAAGAAAATAATAATACTGATTATTCATAATGTACATTATCAATATTGTTATTTATATTATAGAGTAGTTACACGATAATATATCATAATGATTTAAACATAATATATAAACTGGAAGTGTGCAATTTTTGGTGATACGTAAAATTACTATAAATAAAAAAATTGATAACAATATGTTACTTATGTAATAATGACTATACAAGGAAGAAAGAAGATTGTAATTTATGAAAAAAAGATTAAAGATTATAGGTATTATTTTAGGCAGTGTATTTATTCTTGGGTTAATGTTTTTTATGCTTTGTTTTAAAAAAGAAGTTCAAGAACACAAAAATAAAGAATATGCAATTGATATGTTTAAATTAGATGAAATATTAAGTATAACGATAGATACTTTGTCTCAATATGATGGTGAAAAAGAATTTAAAGATGAGGAAACAATAGAAAAAATTTATAAGGTCTTTGCTAATAGGAAAACTAATGTGGAAAGCATAGATGATGTTCCGGCTAATCCTGACTTATTATATCTTGTTAAATTTAAAAATACATCTGAAAATTACAAATCAGCTTATATTTATAAAAAAGGTAATAAATATTATATTCAACAACCCTATAATGGTATTTATCAAATAACTAAGGATGAATATATCATAGTTAAAAAAATTATTGAATAGTGTATAACTTAAAGAAAGAAGGATTATTATGTTAGAAGTAATTGGAACGATTTTTATTATAGTTATAGGATGTATTAATCATTTTTTATATGATTGGTTTCACCATAATAAAATTATTGGGTATTTTGCGGCGGTTAACGAATCAACTTGGGAACATTTAAAATTAGTTATTGCACCAACTTTTTTATGGTTAATAGTTGAGTATCATTTTTATTTTAATAATCCTAATTTGTTTTTCGCACGTTTTATAAGTTTGGTAGTAATGCTATTAATTATCCCTTTAATCTTTTATTCATATACCCATTTTACAAAGAAACCAATTTTATTTATAGACATTAGTAGTTTTGTAATAGCTATCATTTTAGGACAACTTGTGTTTGGTAAGTTAATTGATATTAAAGTATCTAGTTTATTATTGACTCACGTAGGAATAATTGGGTTAATTGCCATATTCTTCGCGTACATTATGAACACTTATGCTCCCCAAAAAACTTTTTTGCATAAAGACCCAATTACTAATAAATACGGAATAAAGGGTCATTATGATGCAAAAAAATAAATAAGCTTTAAAAGTAAGTATCTATATTTATACTTACTTTTTATGTTATAATAACATTAATAATAAACATGGTAGGTGATGGTTTTGAAAAAGAAAAATAAAAAAATACTTTTATTTGCGGTTATTTTGGTTGTTGTACTACTAGTTATATCAGTATTTTTATATAATAAGGTTGCAACTAACACCAAAAAAGTAAATGAAGAAAAAAGCATGATTGAAAAGCAAGAAGAGGTTGAAAAAACGATCGTAACTAAAGGGTACACGCTTGATAACCCTAACGTTATATTAAATCCATACGGGAACTCACCTTTAACCGCTTTGGTAATATTTGATACCAAGGAAGCGGTAAGTCCGGTTGTTACCATTAATGGTAAAGATGAATTAACTACTTTTACCCAGGAGTTTGAAAAAAGCGTTAATCACGTTTTACCAATTTATGGGTTATACGCTGACTATGATAACGTTATAACCATAAAGTGTGGCAATGAGGTAAAACAAGTAACGATTAAAACGGATAAGCTTCCTAGTGACTTTATTTTGCCTGAGAAGGTTTATAAAGAAGAAGATAAGTTAACTAATGATTTATATTTTTATACGCCATCAAGTAAGGGTTATACTTGTGCTTATGACGTTAACGGGGACGTTAGGTGGTATTTAACTAATTATGCTTTATGGAAGATAGATAGGTTAGCAAACGGGCACTTAATGGTTAGTACCGAAAGACTAGTTAACAGTCCTTATTATATGACTGGTTTATACGAAATGGACTTGTTAGGAAAAATATATAACGAGTATGGTTTAGAAGGTGGTTACCACCATGATTATTACGAAATGGAAAACGGTAACTTATTAATCGCTAGCGATAAGTTTAATAACGAAGATGGTACGGTTGAGGATTACGTTGTTGAAATGGACCGTAAAACCGGAAAAATAGTTAAAGAGTTTGATTTAAGAAAGGTATTAAAAATGGATGATGGCCAAAGCGAAAACTGGACCAGTTATGACTGGTTTCATAATAACTCGGTTTGGTATGATAAAAACACTAACTCCATTACCTTGTCGGGAAGACATAAAGATGCCGTTATAAACATTGATTATGATACGGGAAAACTTAACTGGATAATAGGGGATCCTACTAACTGGGATGAAGAGTACCAAAAGTACTTCTTTACTCCGGTTGGTGATAACTTTGAATGGCAATGGTCTCAGCATGCTGCCATGATAACTCCTGAAGGTTACGTTTTTATCCTTGATAACGGAAATAATAAATCAAAGATAAAAGATGAGTATGTTCCGGCAGAAAAAAGTTATACCAGGGGGGTTATGTATAAAATAGATACCGAAAACATGACCATTGAGCAGGTATGGGAATACGGAAAAGAAAGAGGTAGCGAGTTTTATTCTCCTTACATATCTGACGTTGATTATTTAAGTAGTGGTCATTACATCGTTCATTCTGGAGGAATCGTTTACGTTGATGGTAAAAATTCCAATTACCCAGCGGGTATATCAGGTTATGATAAATTGGTTTCTGATACGGTTGAGTTAATTGATGATGAAGTTGTTTTTGAGCTTGTTCTACCAACTAATAATTACCGGGTTGAAAAAATGAGTTTATACGCATCTAATAAAAACTTTGCGTTTACTAAAGCTGATAAAATAGGTAGTTTAGGACAAACTAAAGTGGATGATGAAAAGTTTGGTCCAATCATTAATTACTCTGAAATAGATGATGATTATAAAGCTCACGAAATATCAGTAACGGCGCAAGATGACCGTTTGGTTGTTTCAGGTAGGTTTAAAAAAGAAGATGACGTAGAAATCATATTGTATAAGAACTTAAAACAGAAAGTTTATGATTTACCAGTAAGTAAAAAACCATATACCGCTTTATGCGTTGATTTGTTTACCGAGGAGGAAACCGAAAATGGTATCGTGGTTACTAAGTACGTAAATTATGAAGGTTTAAGTGGTAATTATTCTGTGTATATAAAAATAAATGATAAGGTATACAATACCGGAAGGTATGTAAAAATATAGGAGGACGTAATGAAATTAGATGGAAAAATAGCAGTTGTAACTGGTGGTGCAATGGGTAATGGTCTTGGAATCGTAAAGGTGTTTTTAAAGTATGGCGCTAAAGTCATAATCTTGGATTATGCTGATGAGTTGGTAAACACCATTACTGATTTAAAAAATAAGGGATATGATGTTACTGGTTATAAGGTTGATATAAGTGATAATAAAATGGTAGAAGGTGCCGTAAATGACATAAAAACCAAATATGATAAAATAGACATACTTGTAAATAACGCTGGTATATGTAGGTTAGAAAAATTTGAGGACATGTCCTTTGCGTTACGTGATAAACACTTTGACATAAACATTAAAGGTACTTGGAACGTAACTAAGGCACTATTACCTTTAATGAAAGCTGCTAATAAGGCTTCAATCGTTAATTTATCTAGCGTTACTGGTGTTTCGGTAGCGGATAGCGGGGAAGTAGCTTATGCTACCACCAAGGCAGCAATATTAGGTTTTACCAAAGGTCTTGCCATGGAGCTTGTTAGTGATAATATAAGGGTTAATGCAATTTTACCAGGTTACATCATGACTCCGATGGTAGAAAACATGGCAAAGTTATCTAACCCTAGTGATCCAAAAAGCGTTGTTGATGGAATAGCAAGCGCAATACCTATGAAAAGGTTAGGTAAGATAGAAGAATTAGGAGAGCTTGCGGCGTTTTTAGCAAGTGATGAAGCAAGTTACATTACCGGACAAGGAATCGTAATAGACGGAGCTTCTACGCTTCCAGAAACGTTAACCATGGGTGTTTAAGTAGTCAATGAAAAAGATAATTAAACTAACGTTAGTTATAGCATGGATGTTTGCTATATTCATGTTTTCTAGCCAAAACGCCAAAGAATCCACGAGCTTAAGCGATGGTGTGATTATCAAGGTTGCAAGCGTGTTTGTTGATGATGCTTTAACTGAGGATAAAAAAGAAGAACTAACCAATAAGTACGTTGTTATAACAAGAAAAAGTGCTCACTTTTTGGTATATTTAGTCTTGGGCGTTTTGGTTATAAACTTAATTACCGAGTTTAACGTTAAACATTTAATTTTACTTTCGTTAATGGTATGTTTATTTTATGCAGCAACCGATGAATTTCACCAACTTTTTGTTTCAGGAAGAAGTGGTGAGGTAACGGACGTTATTTTGGATACGTTTGGTTCTTTTGTCGGAATATGTAGTTATTTTGGGTTTAAAAAATTAATAAAAAATAAAAAACAATGATATTATAGCTAGCTATAATATCATTTTTAGTTGTGTTTAAAAAAATAACTTAAGGGTTATAAAATGTTGTTTTTTTAAACATTTGGTGCTAAAATAAACTTGTAGGAGTGATTAAGATGGAAACAATAGGGGAAAAGTTAAAAATAGCAAGGGAATACCTTGGTTTAACACAGGAACAGGTTGCTAAGACATTAGGAATTTCAAGGAATGCCATTATAAACATAGAAAATAATAGTAGGTCAGTTAAATCAAATGAGCTATTTAATTTTTCTAAGTTATATGGAATAACCATGGAAGAAATTGTTTCTGATGAAAAACAAATAAACATGAATTTTTCAACGTTTGCTAGTGGTTTTGAAAAACTTTCAAAAAAAGATCAACAAGAAATATTGAATTTAATAAAATTTAAAAATTCTTATAAGGAATGAAATGGTTTTAAAAACGTGTAGTAAACCAAGACTTTTAGCAAATAGCATATTAAAAAGTATTGAAAAAAGTAAGGGAAAAATAGAATTTCCTATTGATCCCTTTAAGATTCTTGAAGAATATAACATTATTATAACTTTTTCAGAATTTGATAATTTAGAAGGTATTTTGTTTTTTTGAAAAAGATGGTAAATCATTAGTTTCAATAAACATAAATAGACCGATTCAGCGGCAAAGGTTTACGGCAGCACATGAATTAGGACATGTTGTCTTACATTCGGGTATGGATAAGAATAATTTTATGTGTCCTATACGAAATAAAAATCATATTGAAAAAGAAGCGGACGAGTTTGCTTCCAATCTTTTAATGCCTAGTTTTGAGTTAAATAAGATGGTTAATAAGTATGGTGGTGTTAATGGTAAAGTGGGTCTAGAAGAATGTATATACATCTGTGAATACTTTGGTGTAAGTTTTGAGGCTTGCGTAAAAACAATCTGTTTTAGGCTCAAAC
Source organism: uncultured Bacilli bacterium (assembly GCA_944329425.1). Lineage (GTDB taxonomy): Bacteria > Bacillota_I > Bacilli_A > RF39 > UBA660 > Aphodocola. Next base: position 244,055 of record CALVIG010000001.1, on the reverse strand, counting down.
GATTTAATTTAGATGTTAATAATAAGGAGTTAACTAATATTATAAAAAGATTTAAACCTTCAGAAAAAAGAAAAAATATTTTTAAAGAAACGAATGATTTGGATTTATTAATTAACTCTATTAAATATGGTTATTTTTCGATTATAAATACTGAAAGAATAACTGGAATCAAGTTTTTACAAAATTTGGTATATCATGAAAATAGATTAGAAAACGTTAATATAAATGTAGATGAAGTAAAAGAAATTTATGCTGACTTTAGAATGAAGGGGAGTAGAAGTAAATATTGTTCTGAACAAAACCAAAACATTATAGAAGCATTGGGAAATTTGGAAATGAATAAATATTGTTTAGAAACTAGTGATAATATTTCAGCTTTTAAGTTAATAAAGTTAAATAAGTTATTGTATAAATTTACTCCTTTTCCAGAGTATGCTGGTAAATTTAGAACACTTGATAACATGATATTAAATGGTTATAATCAGCCAATAAACCATAATGAATTATTTGAAGGTATATTAAAATTAGATAAAGTTATTGAACGTTTAATAAAAAACAAAGATAGGTACGATTTAAAAACATACATAAAAGAAGTTGCGTTAATCCATCATAATATTACCATATTACATCCTTTTTTAGATGGTAATGGAAGGGTTGCTAGAGGTTTTGTTAATTGGTTACTTAGGTTAAAAAAGTTACCACCAATTTACATAGATTCTGAAAATAAAAAAGAATATTTAGATGCTTTAAAAGATATAGATAAAAATAATGATAGTACTAAATTACAATTAATAATTATTAAAGCAATGTTAAGGACAATGAGTATGTTACATAGTAATTGGAATTAATGTTTTGTCGGAATATGTAGTTATTTTGGGGTTAAAAAATTCATAAAAAATAAAAAACAATGATATTATAGCTAGCTATAACTTATAGTTTTATTATTAAAATACATAATATAAATGTATTAATAATAAATTGTTATAGAAAGTTATAATTTTTTTATTAATAAAGTACTTATGAAAGGAATTAACAAAATGAAAGAATTATTGTTTTTTATTATTGGAACGGTTGTTGGTGGACTATTAATGACCATGGTAATGAGTTTTATTCAAATTAACCGAATAAACGAACTAGATGCAAAATACAAAAATTAACCTATATTTATTTGATTTAATCACCATTTAATATTATAATGTTTCTATAGAAAATAAATATAGAGGTGATTGTGGTGTTTAAAAAGAAGGTATTAAGAAAAAGAAACATATTATCCGTTATTGACGTAATTATGCTTACGCTATTTACCGTGTTATTCTTAAAATTAGACCTAGTTACTTTAAAACTTAGTGCTATTATAATACTATCTTTATTATTCATAAACGTACTAGGTATTATATTGTTAAACTTGCGTAAAAAAGTACTAATAGGGCTAGGATCTTTTATCCTTGTTTTAAGTATTATTATAAACGGTATTTTAAGTTACTACCTATATAACACAAACTCATTTTTAAATAAGTCGTTTGGTAGTTCAAACCTAACAACAACTAATACTTATTACGTTGTTACAAGCCAAAGTAGTAACCTAAGTAAAAATGATATTAGTGGAGAAGTAGCGTACTATAAAGATAACGTAAACATAGATAAAGCCATATCAAAGTTAAAGGATAAATATAGTGTTATCACTAAAAGTTATGATGATGTTGCTACCATGTTTAATGATGTTTTAAATGGTACCATGAAGTTTATGATTGTAGAAAAAAGTTCTTATGATTTGGTATTTAAACTAGATGATAGCATGGATGCTAAAGACTTTAAAATACTATATAAAATAAGTATTAAGGTTAACAGTGATGAAGCTGCTGATGCAAAGAACAGTTTTAACGTTTACATAGGGGGTACCGACTTTACCAATAACTGCATGGACTTTAACATGATCGTTAGTATTAACACCAAAACTAATGAGGTTTTAATGACCAGTATCCCAAGGGATTATTACATGACGGTTGTGGGAGTAAGTGATAATAAAAAAGATACCTTAAGTTACATGGCTCCTTATGGAATAACAACCTCGGTTAAATCACTAGAAAAATTATTTGGTATAAAAATAGATTATTACATAAAAGTAAACACTACTAGTTTGGTTAACGTTGTTGATAACATAGGAGGTATTACTTATTGTAGTAACCAGGCTTATACAACAACACATGCTTTGGTATTAGATTCTTATGATGATACCAAGGGTAAGAAACTATACGTTAAAAAAGGTTGTCAAGAAATAAATGGTATAGAAGCTTTAACCATCGCAAGGGAAAGAAACGCTTTTGAAGGAAGAGATAGGGTTAGACAAGAAAACTGTAGAAAGATCATAATAGCGATATTTAATAAATTAAATAACGTAAATACCATAAAAAATTATGCTAGTATACTAGAGTCATTTGAAGGACTATACGAAACTAACATACCAAAGAAAGTAATTAGTAACGTTGCTAAAGCAACGTTAGATAATAATGGTAATTGGAAAATAACCGAACAAGAAGTAAACGGTAGTGATGGAAAAGATTACGTACATTTAACCAACTATAAAGACTGGGTTATGTATCCAGACATGAACACCGTAAATAGCGCTACAAATAAAATAAATGAAATATTAAATTAACATAAAGATTACGTTTTCGTAATCTTTTTTTACTGTATTATGTATAATTTTATCTAATTAATTGAAAAATTGTCTAAAATATGGTTAAATATATATGTCGCAGTAACAAAAAAATGATATTGGAGTGTATGAGAAAATGATAGAGGAGATAGACGTATTAGAAGCAAAAGAAAAAAGTGTTGTATCTAAGTTTTGTTACCAGTTTACTAAAAGAAGTTTTGATGTAGTTTGTTCTTTACTAGGATGCTTGGTATTATTACCAATAGCGTTAGTGGTAAAGGTTATGTACATGATAAATGGAGATTTTAACTCTATTTTTTATACTCAAAAGAGAATTGGTAAGGATGGTAAGGAGTTTAAGTTCTATAAGTTTAGAACCATGGTACCTAACGCGGATGAGGTTCTTAAAAAATTATTAAAACAGAAAAAATATAAAAAACAATGGGAATCACATCACAAGATAGATAAAGACCCTAGAATAACAAAAATAGGTAAAATATTAAGAAAAACTTCATTAGATGAATTACCTCAATTAATAAACGTACTTAAGTCTGACATGTCTTTAATAGGACCTAGACCATTAGTACCTGGTGAGTTAGATGAACATAAAGGTAATCATAAAATATATGAAAGTGTTAAACCAGGAATTACTGGTTGGTGGGCATCTCATGGTAGATCAGCTTTAACTTATCAAGAAAGATTAAAGTTAGAATACTATTATGTGCAAAATCAATCTTTAAAGTTAGATATTAAGTGTATGTTTGCTACTGTTATGGCGGTACTTAAAAAGACAGGGGCTAAATAAAGTAGGAGTGGTGGTAAAGTTGAAAAAAGAATAATATGGTTAGTATAAAATTTTGCAATCCCATGTTAAAGTTACAAAATTTGATAAGTAAAAAAAGTTTAATGTTTTGTTATAGAGAACTATTATATTTATAATAGTTTTTTATTTATCAATATTTAAATTTCTAAGTTCTCTACAATTGTTTTTAAGACATCTTTATAAAATTTATCTATAGATGAATTAATTATTGAATTTGATAATAGGGTAAATGTTTACATACTTTCACTTAACATCGCTACATAAGCACAAATTTTAATTATTTTTTATAAAAAAATATATTCTGCATATTCAAAATATTTATATAAAATATTTAATTTTTCATAAATTAATTCATACTTTTTATTAAATATATTTAAATTAATTTTACATATTTTATTTTTTATTTAAATTATTTGATTATATGATGCAACCCAAAATAAATATATAATTTGTTTTATAAATAGAACCATAAACACCATTAACAAAGAATGTGCAATACAAGTTTTAGTGATTAATAAACATTAAGATTATACATAAACTATAAAATTCTAACAATCTTTTTGAAAAAAGTATAGATAAACTAAGACTTATTATTAAAAATATAGTATAATATATTAAAATAATAGATTTATCAATTAATTTGGTAGGAGTAATTTTGTAGGAGAAAATATATGAAATATGATTATTTGATTGTGGGATCTGGTTTATTTGGGTCCACCTTTGCTAATTTAGCAAAAAAAGACGGGAAAAAAGTTTTAGTTATTGATAAAAGAAGTCATATGGGGGGAAATATTTATACTGAAAATGTTGAAGGTATAAATGTGCATAAATATGGAGCGCATATTTTTCATACAGATTATAAGAATGTATGGGAATATGTAAATTCATTTGTTGAATTTAACAGATATACTAATTCTCCGGTGGCTAGAATTGGTAACGAAATATATAATATGCCATTTAATATGAATACTTTTGCTAAAATTTGGGATGACGTATTTACCCCTGAAGATGCTCTAAGACATATTAATGAAGAAAAGAAAGAAATAACTGGAGAACCTAAGAATTTAGAAGAACAAGCTATTTCTTTAGTTGGCAGAACAATATATGAGAAATTAATTAAAGGATATACAGAAAAACAATGGAATAGGGATTGTAAAGATTTACCATCATTTATTATAAAAAGATTACCAGTTAGACTAATATATGATAATAATTATTTTAATGATAAATATCAAGGTATCCCAATTGGTGGATATACTAAATTAGTGGAAAAAATGCTTGAAGGAATAGAAGTAAAATTGAGTACTAATTATTTTGATAATAAAAAATATTTTGATTCACTTGCAAAAAAAATTGTATATACAGGGCCAATTGATGAGTATTTTAATTATTCATTAGGAAAACTTGATTGGAGAAGTTTAAAATTTGATTTTCAAATATTAGATGAAGTAAATCATCAAGGGAATGCCGTAGTAAATTATACTGGACATGAAGTAGAATATACTAGGGTAATTGAACATAAACATTTTGAGTTTGATACGGAAACTTCAAAAACAGTAATTACTTATGAATATCCGGCAGATTATGAAGATGGTATGGAAAAATATTATACTGTGAATGATGAAAAAAATAATGAATTAGCAGATAAATATAGAAAATTAGCAGTTAAAGAAGACAATGTAATATTTGGAGGAAGATTAGCTGAATATAAATATTATGATATGGATGATGTCATAAAATCTGCATTTGACATCTACACTTTTGAGGTTGGGAGGTAGTATATGAAAAATAATATTAAAGTTGTTGTTGCTACTCATAAAAAATATAAAATGCCTAAAAACGAAATGTATCTTCCTCTACATGTTGGAGCTGAAGGCAAAAAAAATATTGGTTATACGAAAGATAATACTGGTGATAATATATCACAAAAGAATCCCTTTTTTTGCGAATTAACAGGTTTATACTGGGCTTGGAAGAATTTAGAGGCTGATTATATAGGATTAGCGCACTATAGAAGACACTTCTCTCATACTAAAAAATCTAAAGAAAAGTTTGAAAATGTATTAACTCTTAAGGAAGCAAAAAAAATATTAGAAGATACAGATGTTATTCTTCCTAAGAAAAGAAATTATATAATTGAAACTATGTATAGTCATTATGAACATACTATGTATGTGGAACCACTTGATATAGTTGGTACAATTATAAAAAATAGACATTCAAAATACTTTAGAGAATTTGAAAATTTGAAAAAGAGAAGAAGTGGACATATGTTTAATATGTTCATTATGAAAAAAAACATTTTTGATGATTATTGTAATTGGTTATTTGATATTTTATTTGAATTAGAAAAAAATATAGATGAAACAAAATATGATCAATTTCATGCCAGGTTTTATGGAAGAATAAGCGAACTATTACTAGATGTTTATCTTTTAACAAATAAAATAAAATACAAGGAATGCAATTTTATATATATGGAAAAAATTAATAAGATTGCAAAAATCAAAGGATTCCTTGCGGCAAAATTTGGGGGTAAAAAATATGAAGGAAGCTTTTAATTCATGTATGATTATTTGATAGTTGGTTCTGGATTGTTTGGGGCGGTATTTGCATGTGAAGCAAAGAAAAAAGGAAAAAAGTATTTGGTGATTGACAAACGTCCTAATGTTGCTGGAAATGTATACACCGAAAAGGTAGAAGAAATTAATTTTCATAAATTTGGTGTTCATATCTTTCATACAAATAATGAAAAGAATAGTTCTTTATATGAAAAGTATAAAGAACTAGCTTTAAAAGAAGAAAAAAGTTATCTTTGGTGGAAGACTTGGTGAATATAAGTACTATGATATGGATTAAGTAATTGAAACAAGCTTATTACTTTGTCAAAATGAGATATCTTATAAATAGTTAACTAAATAATTAGTTACAATATTAATAGTTCTATATAGATAAGCATGGAGGTTATACACATGAAAATATTACATATTTTATTTGATGATTATCCATTTATTTCAGATTGGGGGTATCAAGAAAATAAGATATCATATTATCAATCAATCAATAACGAGGTATTTATCATTTCAGCAAAATATGTACCACATATTCTTAATGAATTTATTACTTATGATTTGAAAGAATATGAGAAATATAGTATTGAAGGGCATAAAGAGATAAAAATTTTTCGATTAAAGTGTTTGTTTGGACAAACGGTATTAGCTAAAAAAATAAAGTGTTACAAGGGGTTGTATAGTAAAATAAAAGAAATACATCCAGATGCTATTTTTATTCATGATTTACATGCTCTTAGTTTATTTTCAGTAAGTAAATATATTAAAGAAAATAAAGAAGTAATATGCAATGCTGATGTACACACAAATTATGCAAATAGTTGCAAAAATACTTTATCTAAGTTTTTACACAGGTATTTTTATAGATTGATTATTCAAAGAAATATTAAATGTATCAATAAATTATACTACTTAAATAATAATTCTAAACTGTTTATTCAAAATATGTATGGTATCAATGAAGAAAATTGCAACATACAATTATTACCTTTAGGAGGAGTATTGTCTGAAGAAAATGAAATACTACATACGAGTGTTGAATATCGAAAAAGTAATAATATTGCTGAGAATGATATAATATTTCTACATTCAGGTAAATTTAAAGAAGAAAAAAAAACATTAGAATTATTAGAAGCATTTAGTTCGATAAAAAATGATAGTTTTCATTTGTTATTAATTGGAAAACCTTATAAAGATATTGAGGAAAAATTCTACAATTTGGTTGAAGCTGATAACAGAATTCAATATTTAGGATGGAAAAATAATGATGAGTTAATGGAGTATTTGAAAATAGCGGATATATATTTGCAACCAGGAACCCCGTCGGTTACAGCACATGAAGCGATGTGCAATAAGTGTGCAGTATTATTATCTAACTATGGAGATTATTATGCAAGTTTTGTCCCAAATGAATGTGTATATTATGTCGATGGTAATAAAGATATTTTTAAATTTTTTAAGCAAATAGATAAAAATGAATTAGATATACAACAATTAAAGCAAAATGGTTATTTGCTAGCAAGGAAAATATTTGATTATAAAAAACAAAGTGAGATGATAGTAAAATGACATTAAAGAAAAAAAAAGTAATTATGGATTTTGCTATTAATATATTAGCATCGGGAATAGTAACTATTGTTTTACAAATCTTTATTTATCCCTTTTTTGGAAGAATTCTGGATATCAATCAATATGGAATATTACTTACTTCTATGGGAATCGTAAATGTTATTGCATCATCTTTAGGTAATTCTTTGAATAATGTCAGGTTATTAAAAAATAGCAACTATAAAACCTTAGGAGATTTTAACATTCTTTTGCTTTATAGTTCATTATTTTCATTGATTATTTCGGGATTAATTGCATACATTTTATTTGATATGACAATATTTGATTGTATTTTATTCGCACTTTTGACATCAATATGTCTTATTAGACAATATCTTGTAGTTACATATAGATTGATTTTAGATTTTAAAAAATTATTAGTTAATAATATATATATATGTGTTGGATATTTTGTTGGATTATTATTGTCTTATTTTTCAGGGAATTGGATTATTTCATTCCTTGTTGGAGAGCTATTTGGTGTACTGCATTGTATACGTAAATCAGATTTAATAAAGGAGCCATTGTTAAAAACAATTCATTTCCAGGATACTTATAAATCATATTTTCATTTGATTATAAGCATTTTATTCGGGCAAGCTATGTTATATATGGATAGATTTATTATATTACCATTTTTAGGCTCAGAAATGGTAAGTGTGTACACAGTGGCCTCATTTGCTGGAAAGACATTAGGAATCTTAGCATTACCTATTTCGTCAGTATTGCTTAGTTATTATACAAAAAATGATTTTGTTTTTACCAAGCGTAAGTTATATCTTATTTTTAGTTCTATTATGTTAGCGTCAGCAGTATCTTTAATAGCTATTCAAATAATATGTCCATTTATGCTAACAATTTTGTATCCGAAAATTTATAAGTTGGCTATTCCTTATTTGTTATATGCAAATATAGGTTCAGTGTTGAATATTGCGAGTAATGTATTACAGCCAGCAATAATGAAAGTCTCGAAAACAAAATATCAAGTTTATATTCAAGTTTTCTTTACAGTTATATTTTTACTTTGTACTTTATTATTATTGAAAGATTACGGATTGTATGCTATTTGCATATCTATTATTATTTCAAATATATTAAAGATAGCTTTAATGATGGTTATTGGTATTAAAAGTTTGTCTTATAAAGAAGCTATGAATGGATGAGGAGTAAAATAAGATGCAAAACAAAAAAAATACATTATTATGTTTTATTTTATATAAAACTATGTTAGATTTATTATTTTGTAAAGGTACGGCAGTTCATTTTATCTATTTAAATAGAATATTAGATTTTAATATAACAAAATATATTGTCGGCTGGATTATATATTTATTAATAATTCATTTAATTATGAAAATAAATAACAATAGTTTACGATTTATAATTAAAATATTATTTATGCTTTCTGGGGTTGCAAATATTTCTGTATATGGATTAAGAAATTATAGTAATATTCATTTTTTAATTGTTTTATGTTTTTGGTTTTTATTGATATTTCTTTGTGTAATTGCTTCAAAATTTAGGGAATTTAGGGGTTGTGAGAAAAAAAAGATTGAAAACATTTCTTCAAATCATGTAAATACCATATTTTTTATCTTAAGTATTTTAATTACAATCTATTGTATTGGTAAATTTGGTATTAACGTTTCTTCTTTTTCCAATTTATACATGGCAAGGGAAGTTTTTAGAAGTCAACATCTTTCTACAATTGATAGTTATTTGATGTCATGGAATGCAACTGTTATATTGCCTTGGCTTTTTTTGATAGCAATTGATAATAAAAAATATATTAGAGCCTGTATAGTTTTATTATTTGCTTTGTTAATGTTTAGTATGAACGGAATGAAAACTTGGTTGTTGTTATATGCAATTATTATTGCATTAGTATTCTTGACAAAGAGGTTTAATTCTGATGATTCTATAAATATTGTACTTCTTGGATTAAGTTTGATTACTTTAGTAAGTGTCATTTTATATATAAAAACTGGTGATTATAATTTAGTAGCGTTAATTGATAGATCAATAATTTTGCCTGGTGAAACAAATTATTATTATCTTGACTTTTTTAGTGAACATGAATACTTGTACTTAAGAGAAAGTATATTTAAAGTTTTTGGTAAAAGCCCTTACAATCCAATTAGTTCTATTCAAATTGCAAAAATAAATATGGCAAATGCTTATTATCAAAATGCAACTAATGGATTAATAGGAGATATATATGGGAATTTCGGATTTCTTGGTATATTAACTTATCCTTTTATGATTTTGACATGCTTAATTTTGCTTGATAAATCAACCAATAAATATAATACAACGATTAGAGTGGTTGTAATGTTTATTTTAATGTGGATGCTTGTAAATACGTCTTTTTTTACATGGATAATGACAGGTGGTTTTTTGCTATATATTATTATACTTAATGTTAATAAAAGACTAGTATTAATATTCAAAAAATAACAAAGGAGGAAAATATGTATTTAAATGAAATTAAGAATTTAGCAGATGGTATTGAGGTATATAAAGATGGTGAATTTGATACGTTTGCACAATGTATTGTAAAATTAAATAAGCGAATTATTACATTCTTTGATGATGTGAAATTTATAGATAACATTATTAACAATAAAAGTATTACATGTGTAATATGTTCAAAAGAAAATGTTGATATTATTCCAAAAGATAAAGGTATAATTATTTCAGATGAGCCTAGATATACATTCTTTTTATTATATAATTTACTTATGAAAAAAATGCATGTAGTGAAGGAAACATATATTGGTAAGAATGTAAAAATGGGGAAAAATGTTTCTATTTCGGATGACAATGTCTATATTGGAGATAATGTAATCATCGGAGACAATACTGTTATAGAAAAAAATACAGTTATTGAAAATGATGTAATTATTGGACCTAATTGTGTTATCGGATCAGAGGGCTTTGAAGTAAAAAGAAGGCATGATGGAACTTTGTTTTCGGTAGAACACTATGGAGGTGTGTTGATTAAAGAAAAAACTGTTCTCAAGTCAATAGTAAACATTCATAAAGCTGTTTTTGATTGGGATGTTACAGAGATAGGTAGAAATTGTGTTATTGATAGTTTTACTCATATTGCTCATGGCAATAAAATTGGTAATTCAATACTAATTGGTGCAAATTGTATTATAAGTGGTAACTGCAGAATTGAAGATTTCGCATATTTAAATCCATTTTCATGTATTGCAAAAAGAATTACTGTTGGAAAAAAATCGATTGTTAACATTGGATCTGTAGTTACAAAAGATGTGGAAGAAAATGCATCTGTGACAGGTAATTTTGCTATTGATCATAAAAAATGGATTGAATTTGTAAAAAGTATTGCAAATTAAAAAAATAGATATTAAAGGAGACGAAAAAATGAGCTTATTTCAAAAAATATTAAATAAAGAAGAAAATGTTGCATTAGTTGGTTTAGGTTATGTTGGTATGCCAATAGCAGTTGCGTTTGCTAGTAAGGGTGTAAATGTAATTGGCTTTGATTTAAATAAAGAAAAAATTAATTTATATAAAAATGGAGTTGATCCAACTAATGAAGTTGGAGATGATGTAATTAAAAATACTTCTGTTTACTTTACAAGTGATGAGGCAAGTCTTAAAAATGCTAAATTTATTATTGTTGCTGTACCTACACCAGTAAATATTGATCATACCCCTGATTTAACTCCAGTTATTGGTGCATCTGAAATTGTTGGAAGAAACCTTACAAAGGGAGCGATTGTTGTATATGAATCTACAGTATATCCTGGTTGTACAGAAGATGTGTGTATACCAATTCTAGAAAGAGAATCTGGTTTAAAATGCGGAATTGATTTTAAAATTGGATATAGTCCTGAAAGAATTAATCCGGGAGATAAAGTTCATAGATTGGAAAATATCCACAAAATTGTTTCAGGTTGTGATGAAGAATCATTAGAAGAAATTAAAAATGTTTATGATATTGTTATTGAAGTTGGAACATATCCTGTTTCAAATATGAGAACAGCAGAAGCTGTAAAAGTTGTTGAAAACAGTCAACGTGATATCAATATTGCATTTATGAATGAATTAGCAATGGTTTTTGATAGAATGAATATTGACACGAATGAAGTTGTTGATGGAATGAATACTAAATGGAATGCTCTTGGATTTAGACCTGGGCTTGTTGGAGGGCATTGTATTGGTGTGGATCCATACTATTTTACATATCAAGCTGAAAAACTCGGATATCATAGTCAAATAATTTTAAATGGTCGTATTGTTAATGATGGAATGGGGAACTATGTTGCAGATTCTGCGGTAAAACAAATGATTGCTGCCGGATTAGCACCTAAAAAAGCCAAAGTTGTAATTCTAGGTCTAACTTTTAAAGAAAACTGCCCTGACACAAGAAATAGTAAGGTTAATGATATAATTAAACAACTAAATACTTATGAAATTTCTCCATTAATTGTTGATCCATGGGCTAGTGAAAAAGATGCGATGCATGAATATGGTGTGAGTTTAACAAATTTAGAAGATATTCATGATGCAGACTGTATTATAGTTGCTGTTGCTCATAATCAGTTTAAAGAAATTAATCTAGAACAGTTAAAAAAAATGTATAGGGAATCATCAGCAGATAACGAAAAAATCTTGCTTGATGTTAAAGGATTATATACAGTAAAAGATTTAGAAGAATCTAATATGAGATATTGGAGATTATAATTATATTTTAATTTAGTATCAGTTATGTGTTATTCATTACTTAATCTTCGATAAAACTTATTTATTGTTACACTTTTATGGGTAACACCATATTAGTGTTATTAGAAATAAAACAACATACCCAGTAATATTATCTCTTAAAGTAAAAGCTTTACCAAAATGTTTATAAAGATATCCTTGTTTTTTAAATTTTAGGATGCACATAAAACCAACTGTGTTAGGGAGTTTTATATGGGAAGTAATAAAATCATTTTTTTCAAATTTTTCATCAAAAAGAACCTCACATTTACTACAACAAATTGGTTTATAAGATAAAACTCCTTTAAAAACTTTATTATACATTCCATTAATTTTTTCTTTATGATAACAATTTTCGTAAAATTTAATATTACCATTTTTTAATTCAAGTAATTTTGTAATATAATTCAAATTAGACATATAAGTACCTTCTTTCATGCTTGAATTGACACTTACATTGTATTAAGGTTTAGTTTATATGCCTTTTAAATTTAAATGCATATAATGTTTTGCACATTATATATGCTAAAAATTATACAACATTAAAAACATAATAAATAATTATTATTTTTATGTAATTTTAAGATTATCTAATATATTAGAAAAAAAGTTCACTTATCAATGAAAAAAGTTCGGTTATAACCGGATTTTTTTAATAATTTTTAATAATAATTTTATTGACTTATAAATATTATATATATATAATGGTTTTTGTTAGTTACCTTACAAAGAGGTGGTTTTGTTATGGAAAGGAAAATTCCGTTTGAGATTAAAACTTTAGATAACATGATTAACAGAAAGATATTTGAAACTGAAAAGCCAGATAAAAGTATTTCTCACGTACATGTTAGTATATTAAAGTATTTGTATCAAAATAGGGATAAAACCGTTTATCAAAGTGATATTGAAAGAAAGATTGGTGTTAGAAGATCAACTATTTCTGGAATTCTTAAGACGATGGAGAAAATGGGCTTTATTAAGAGGGTTGATTCTGATGTTGATGCTAGAAAAAAGGAGATTTTTCTTACTAATAAAAGCATAAATAAATATAAGGAAATACAAAAAAAGGTAACTTGGTTTGAAACTCTTCTAACTAATGGCATATCATATGAAGAGCTTAATGTTTTCTTTAAAGTTATTGATAAGCTTAAGGAAAATTTAAAATAAAGGAAGGATGATAACATGTTAAAGCTTTTAAAGGATTTTAATAAGAAGGACTGGCTAATTATAATTGGCGCTTTACTTTTAATCGTTTTTCAAGTATGGCTAGATTTAAAGTTACCAGATTATATGTCTAACATAACGGTATTGGTTCAGTCAGAAGGAAGTAAGATGAGTGAGATTTTAACTGAGGGTGGTTACATGATTTTATGTGCCTTTGGTTCTCTTGCTGCAGCCATGATGGTAGGATACTTAACTTCGTTTATTTCCGCTACTTTTTCTCAGAAATTAAGAAAACAATTATTTGAGAAGGTACAAAATTTTGGAATGGAGGAAATAAAGAAGTTTTCAACTAGTAGTTTAATAACCAGAACCACTAACGATATTACCAACATTCAAATGTTTATCGCAATGGGACTTCAGATGCTTATTAAAGCTCCTATAACCGCCGTTTGGGCCGTATTTAAGATATTAGATAAAAGCTGGCAGTGGAGCGCGGTAACTGGTGCGGGTGTTTTGGTTCTTATAATGATGATCGTTATATTAATGATAACGGTAATGCCTAAGTTTAAGTTGGTACAAAAACTAATTGATAAGATAAATGGTCTTACCCGTGAAAACCTAACTGGTATAAGGGTAGTAAGGGCGTTTAACGCGGAGGATTATCAAGAAGAAAAGTTTGATGTTAAAAATAAAGAACTTACTAAAACGCAGATGTTTAACCAAAGGATGATGGCGTTTATGTCACCGGTTATGTATTTGATAATGAACTTACTTTCGTTAGCAATATATTTTATTGGTGCTTACTTAATCGATCAAGCTAACATGATGGATAAGGTAACTTTATTTGGTAACATGGTGGTATTTTCTAGTTACGCAATGCAAGTTATCATGGCGTTTTTGATGCTAGCGATTATCTTCATAATGTATCCTAGGGCCAACGTATCTGCTCAAAGGGTAATTGAGGTATTAGAAACTAATGAATCCATCAAGGATGGTACCTTTGATAAGAAAACTAAAAAAACTGGTGAAATAGAGTTTAAGAACGTTTCGTTTAGGTATCCTGATGCTGATGAGTACGTTTTGGAAAACATATCTTTTAAAGTTAATAAGGGTGACACCATCGCGATAATTGGTTCAACTGGTTCTGGTAAATCTACCATCGTTAACCTTTTAATGCGTTTTTACGACATAACTGATGGTGAAATCTTAATTGATGGTGTTAACATAAAGGATTATAAGGGGGAGTACTTACATAACAAGTTAGGTTACGTTCCTCAAAAAGCGGTTATGTTTAGTGGAACGGTAAACTATAACGTTGCTTATGGTGATAATGGTAAGAAAAAAAGTGATAAGTTAATAAAGGAAGCCGTTAAAGTTGCTCAAGCCGAAGACTTTGTTTTAAAGATGCCTAATAAGTATGAAAATGATATAGCTCAAGGCGGTACTAACATATCAGGTGGTCAAAAACAAAGGTTATCAATTGCAAGGGCAATCGCTAAAGAACCAGAAATATACATATTTGATGATTCGTTTAGTGCCCTTGATTATAAAACTGATTACGTTTTAAGAACCGAATTAAAAAAATATACTAAGGATGCAACTAGCGTAATCGTTGCCCAAAGGATTGGTACCATCATTAACGCTGATAAGATAATCGTTTTAGATAGCGGAAAAATGGTTGGTATTGGTACTCATAAAGAATTATTAAAAGATTGTGATGTTTATAAAGAAATAGCATACTCACAATTATCAAAGGAGGAACTTGAAAATGCATAACGAAAAAGCAAGACCTCGTCGTATGGGACCAGGACCTGGCCCAAGTGAAAAACCAAAGGATTTAAAAAAAGCAGTTAAAAGCATGGTTAAGTACTTGGATAAGTATTTACCTATCATCATAGTTGCTTTTGTTTTAGCGGCTTTATCATCGGTATTATCGATTATTGGTCCAAATCATTTAAGTGATTTAACCGACGTAATAACTGATGGAATCGTAACCGGAATAGATTTTGGTAAGGTTAAGTCAATTGCCCTTTTCTTACTTATAATATATTTATTTAGCGCAACTTTTAACTACATTCAAAACTTTATTATGGTTACGGTATCAAATAACTTTGCAAAGGACTTAAGGGATAAAATATCGGTAAAGATAAATAAATTACCACTTAAATACTTTGATACCCATAGTTATGGTGATATTTTATCAAGGGTTACTAACGACGTTGATACGATAAACCAATCAATGCACCAGTCTTTAGGAACCTTGGTTGCGGCAATTGCTCTTTTCATAGGTTCAATCATAATGATGTTCGTAACCAACTGGATTTTAGCCATTACCGCGATATTATCTTCTTTAATAGGTTTTTCATTCATGTTCTTAATTCTTGGAAAATCACAAAAATATTTTGACAGAAGACAAGTAGAGTTAGGTAACTTAAACGGACACATCGAAGAAATATATTCTTCTCATAACGTAGTTAAAGCCTATAACGGAAACAAAGATGCAAGTAACACTTTCGATAAGTTAAATAAAAACGTGTTTACTTGTGATAGAATGAGTCAGTTCTTATCAGGGTTAATGCAACCAATAATGCAATTTATTGGTAACTTTGGTTACGTTTGCGTATGCGTTGTTGGTGCTATTCTTACGATGAAAGGATACATATCATTTGGTGTTATCGTTGCGTTTATAATCTACGTAAGATTATTTACTTCTCCTTTATCACAAATTGCTCAAGGTATGACGTCATTACAGTCAACCGCTGCAGCATCAGAAAGGGTATTTGAGTTCATTGAAGAAGAGGAAATGGAAGATGAATCAAAGTTAACCAAAAAGTTAGATCCTAAAAAGTTAAAGGGTAACATTGAGTTTAAGCACGTTAAGTTTGGTTATGATTCTTCTAAAACGATCATTAAGGATTTTAATTGTAAGGTAAAACCGGGTGAAAAAATAGCGATAGTAGGCCCTACTGGCGCAGGTAAGACAACGATGGTTAACCTTCTTATGAAGTTTTATAACATAACTGATGGTGACATATTAATAGATGGAACTTCCGTTAAAGATTTAACCAGGGAAAACATTCATGATTTATTTATCATGGTATTACAAGATACTTGGTTATTTAACGGTACGATAAGAGAAAACATTAAATATAACAAAGCGGATGTTTCTGACGAAGAAATAATGGACGCCTTAAAAACCGTTGGTGTTGATCACTTCGTTAAGTCTCTTTCGGGTGGTTTAGATTATAAGATAAGTGATAATGAATCGGTATCTGCTGGGCAAAAGCAGTTGTTAACGATCGCCCGTGGTATGATAAAAAACGCTCCGTTCTTAATTTTAGATGAGGCAACATCTTCAGTTGATACAAGAACCGAAGAGTTGGTACAAAAAGCGATGGATAAGTTAACCGAGGGAAGAACTTCGTTCATCATCGCTCACAGGTTATCTACCATTAAAAACGCTGATTTGATTCTTGTTATGAACGAAGGTAACATAATTGAACAAGGTAACCACGAAGAACTTATGAAGCAAAATGGTTTTTATGCAGAACTTTATAATTCTCAGTTTAGAAAATAAGGTAGTTTACACTACCTTTTTTTATTTTGTATGAAAATACCTATGTTTGGGTTATAATGTTTATGAGGATAGTGGTTATATGAAAAAAGTAGAACTTCACGTTCATTTAGATGGAAGCGTAAGGGTAAGTACGGTAAGTGAACTATTAAACTTAGACGTTAACTACGCATTAGATAACATGGTTGTTAAAGATGTTAACCCTGATTTAGCTAGTTACTTAACCAAGTTTGATTTACCGATAAAAGTTATGCAAACAAAAGAAAACTTAAAAAGAATCGCAAGTGAGCTTGCCCAAGACTTAAAGCTTGATGACGTTATTTATGCTGAGGTGCGTTTTGCGCCGCAAAAGCACGTTTTAAAGGGCTTAAGTTTAGATGAGGTTGTTGACGCTGTTTTAGAAGGGTTTAAAGCCGTTAGCGGGATAAAAATAAACGTTATTTTATGCATGATGAGAGAAGACTCCTTTGATAAGAATAAGGAGGTTATTTACCTTTGCAAAAGGTATTTAGATAAAGGCGTTGTAGCTTTAGATTTAGCGGGTGATGAAAGAAACTATAAAACCAAGGATTATAAAGCTTTGTTTGATATTGCAAAGAATGAAAACATACCATTTACCATTCACGCGGGTGAAGCGGATGGTGCTAAAAGCGTTTTAGATGCTATTAATTTCGGTGCTAAAAGAATTGGTCATGGCATTAGGGCTTTAGAAGATGAAGCGGTGTTAAAGAAAGTAATTGATAATAACGTTACCTTAGAAGTATGTCCAACCAGTAACGTTCAGACCAAAGCTGTTAGCTCTTATAAAGAACATCCGGTAAAAAAGCTATATGATAAAAACGTCTTGGTAACCATAAACACGGATAATAACACGGTATCAAACCTAACGTTATCTAAAGAATACGTTAGGTTAAGAAAGTACTTTAATTTTACGGATGCGGATTTCTTAAGGTTTAACATAAACGCGGTAAACGCAAGTTTTATAAGTGAAGAAGAAAAAGAAAAATACGTAAAAATAATAAGGGAGTCTTATGATGAAAGTATACGTGGTTAGACATGGGCGAACGGATTGGAATGATAAGGGTTTAACCCAAGGAAAAAGTAACGTTCCCATTAACGAAAAAGGTATAACACAAGCGATGGAAGCTAAGGATAAACTAAAGAACGTAACGTTTGATGTTTGTATTTCTTCTCCTTTGAAAAGAACTTTACAAACCGCTAAGATAATTACTAATGGTAAGTGTAACATAATTACCTCAGATTTACTTTTAGAAAGAGATATGGGAGATTTTGAGGGAAAAAACCATGCTTTATATTCAAAGCATAATTACTGGGATTACAAAGAAAATAGTGGTTATAACGATGTTGAACCAGTTAAAGATTTATTAAAACGTACTAAAGAATTTATTGATGAATTAAAAATGAAAAATTATGAAAACGTTTTAATAGTGTCTCACGCAGCTACGATAAGAGCAATTAATTATAACATCAAAGGTTATGATGAAAACACTAATTTTTTAGAGTTTAAACCAAAAAACGGTGAAGTTTACCAATATAAAATATAAAATAAAGGAGTGGTGGTAATGATTAACATATATACTACTGATAATAATGGTGTAAACGAAGTAAACGAGCTAAAAAAAGAATGCTGGATAAACCTTACGAACCCAACGATTGAAGAAATAAAAAAGGTGTCAAAAGAAACGAGGACCGATGAGGATTTAATCGTTAAACTTATGGATACCGAAGAACTTCCACGTATCGAAGTAGGTAATAACGCAACGCTAATCGTGGTTGATACTCCATACGTTACTGATACCAGGTACAAACATAAGTATAATACCGAACCGTTAGGTATAATAATAAATAATGATGGCTACATCATAACGGTATCGTTAAAACAACAACTTATTTTGGATGATTTTAAGGAAAATAAAGTTAAGGACTTTGATGCTAGTAAGAAAACCAAGTTCTTAATTCAAATACTACTTAAGGTATCAAGCGCTTACCAAAAAGAACTTATGTCAATAAATGATTACATGAACAAAAAAGAAAAAATATTATACAAATCTACCAATAATAAGGAACTAATTGATTTATTAAACGTAGAAAAGACCTTGGTTTACTTTTCAACGTCATTAAAATCAAACGACGTTGTTTTAGAAAAACTTTCAAAAGGGAACGTAGTAGCGTTATACGAAGATGATAATGATTTAATGGAAGATGCAATGATAGAAAACAAACAAGCCATAGAAATGTCTAACATATATAGAGAAATTTTAACAAGTATGACCGATACTTACGCAACGATTATTTCAAACAATTTAAACGATGTTATGAAGTTTTTAGCAGGTATTACAATCGTGTTTTCAATACCTACCATGGTAGCATCTTTTATCGGGATGAACGTTCCTTTAGGAGACATGGGAACGTCACCAGTTAGCTTTGGGTTAATAATTATTTTCTCTTTTGTTTTATCAATTATAATTGCACTTATATTAAAAAAGAAAAACATGTTATAATAATATAGGAAGTAGGTGTTATGATGAACATTAATAAAAAAACGGAAAGACAAATAGTTCGCTTAATTATATTTTCAGGAATAGTTTTATGGGCGGTATTTAACTATAAAATATTCATTGATTTTATTTCTTTTATAATTAAGTTATTTTTACCACTTATAGTTGGTATTGCAATCGCATTTATAATAAACGTTCCAATGAAACAAATCGAAAGAAAAGTATTTAACATTGATAAAAGAAAACATAAAAAAATGATAAGGGTAATATCACTCGTTTTATCTATAGTTATTATTTTTGGAGTAATTGGTCTTATTTTGTTCTTGGTTATACCAGAACTAATAAGCGCCATAAACATGGTAGGGCAAACAATACCTAAAGATTTTACTTGGGTTAATGATATAGCAAATAAATTAAGTGATTTATATCCAAGTTTAGAACAATATATTAAAGAGATAGATACCAAGAGTCTTATTGAAACTTCAATTAATTCAGCGGGAAGTTTCGTTACCGTTATAATAGGATTCTTATCAAGCTTAATATCAAGAATAATTATTTTCTTCATTGGTTTTATTCTATCAATATACATTTTATTAGACAAAGAAAACCTAGCAAGACAGTGTAATAAACTAATGACCGCGTTCGTAAGTGATGACGTAAGAAATAACGTAATAAAGGTAGTTAAGCTAAGTAACACCACCTTTACTAACTTTATAACCGGTCAGTGTTTAGACGCGATACTTATAGCAACGTTATTATTTATCATAATGAGCTTATTGCACATACCTTATGCTCTTATAATTGCCGTTTTATTTGCGATAACGGCGTTAATACCATACATAGGAGCGTTTATCGCCCTTGCGGTTGGTGTTTTATTGATCGCGGTAACAAACCCAATCATGTCATTATGGTACGTTATAATATTCTTCGCGTTACAACAACTAGATGAAAACTTTACTTATCCTAAAATAGTGGGTAAATCAGTTGGCTTGCCAGCTTTATTGGCTTTACTTGCAGCCTTAATTGGTGGAAGCGTTTTCGGCTTTATCGGAGTAATAATAAGCATCCCATTATCATCAATCATTTATGCGCTATTTAGGGAGTACGTAAACGAAAGAATCGAAAAAAAGAAAGCAAAATAACTTGACTTAAAATTGTTTATAAACTATAATTAAATAGTAATCATTACTATTTAGGAGTTAATCATGAGGTATTCTAAACAAAGGGAAGAAATATTGAAAACCATTAAAGCGTCACAAGATCACTTAGACGCAAACGGGGTTTATGAAATGGTTAAAAAAACAATACCTAACATTAGTTTGGGAACCGTTTACCGAAACCTTAATGATTTAGAAAAAAATGGTTTTATAAAGAAAATAAAATTAAAAAATGGTAATGATGTTTTTGATAAAAGCGTTATGAGTCATAACCATATTTACTGTGTAAAATGTGGTAAGGTTGTGGACATAAACTTAAAATTAGATGAAAAAGAGTTAGAAAATTTAGAACGACAAACAGGTTTTAAAATTACTGATTGTAATTTTAATATAAATGGAATATGTAAAAGTTGCATTAATAAGAAGGAGGAATAACAATGGAACTAAAAGGATCAAAAACAGAAGCAAACTTAATGACTGCCTTTGCAGGAGAAAGCCAAGCTAGAAATAAGTATACTTATTTCGCTAGTAAAGCAAAAAAGGAAGGTTATGAACAAATCGCTCAAATATTTACTGATACAGCAAATAACGAAAAAGAGCATGCTAAGATTTGGTTTAAGCTACTTAATGGTGGTGAAGTAGGAACTACTAAAGATAACTTAAAAGCAGCAGCAGAAGGTGAAAACTATGAATGGACCGACATGTACGCTACTTTTGCTAAGGAAGCTAAAGAAGAAGGGTTTGACCACATAGCATTCTTGTTTGAAGAAGTTGCAAAAATAGAAAAAGAACACGAAGAAAGATACATGACTTTACTTGGTAACGTAAACGATGACATGGTATTTAAAAAAGGAGAAAAAACCGTATGGATTTGCCGTAACTGCGGATACGTTTACGAAGGAGAAGAAGCTCCTAAAGTATGTCCAGTATGTTCTCATCCACAAAGCTACTTCGAATTAAGAAGCAAGAACTACTAATAAGAAAAGCACTATTTTAAGTGCTTTTTTATTATGGTATAATTATCAAGGTGAGTTATATGAAAAAGAAAAAACTAGACATAATATATGAAGATAAAAAGATAATAGTGGTTAATAAACCATCTGGATTATTAACGGTTTCAAGCGTGAACGAAAAAGAAAGAACGTTATACCATGAAGTTTCAAGTTATTTAAAGAAAAGTAATCCTAAAGCTAAGGTATTTATAATCCACAGACTTGATAAGGATACTTCTGGTATCGTTATGTTTGCTAAGGATAAAGAAACCAAGTACTTATACCAAAATAACTGGGATAACTTGGTTAAAGAAAGATGCTATATAGCGGTTGTAAACGGTGTTTTAGAAACAAAAAAAGGAAAGGTAACATCATACCTTAAAGAAACCAAAACACTTTTGGTGTATTCAAGTAATGATAAAAAAAACGGGAAACTTGCCATAACTAATTACTCGGTTATAAAAGAAAATAAACGTTATTCTCTGTTAGATATTGAAATTAAAACCGGAAGAAAAAACCAAATAAGGGTTCACATGAAGGACATTAACCATCCGATAGTGGGTGATAAAAAATATGGTAATAAACGAAGCTTTACTAACCGGTTAATGCTTCATGCTTATAAACTAGTTATAATTAATCCAAAAAGTAAAAAGAAAATGGAGTTTATAAGTAAAACACCAAAGTTATTTGAAGACATGTTTAAGGAGGTAAAATAATGAATACGTTTATTTGTTATGAAAAGTGTTCTACTTGCAAGAAAGCACAGAAGTTTTTAACGGATAATAAAATTGATTTTATAAAAAGGGATATTAAAGAAGATAATCCATCTAAAGAAGAACTAGATAAATTTATTAAATTATCTAGTAAGGACGTAAAAGCGTTTTTTAATACCAGTGGGTTAGTTTATAAAGAACTAAAATTAAAAGACAAGTTACCTTTAATGAGCTACGAAGAAAAACTAAGCGTTTTATCAACTAACGGGATGCTCGTAAAAAGGCCAATACTCGTTTTAAAAGATAAGGTTTTGGTAGGTTTTAATCAAAAAGAATGGGATGATTTAATAAAATAATAATGGTGATAACATGAAAAACTTAGATTTTTTAAAAGGTAACCTAATTGCGCACCGAGGGTTTCATAACCTAAAGGAAGGAATTCCCGAAAACTCTTTAGCAGCTTTTAAAAGGGCGATTAGAAATAACTACGTAATAGAATTAGACGTTCATTTAACCCGTGATAACAAAATAGTGGTATTTCATGATTATAATTTAAAAAGGGCTTGTGGTGTTAATAAGGTAATAGAAAGCTGCACTTATGATGAACTATTAAAGTATAACTTGTTTAATACCAAGCATAAAATTCCCCTTTTATCTAGCGTACTTAACTTAGTAAATGGTAAGGTAGGATTGCTAATAGAGACTAAAACAATTAATTTTAATGGTAATTTAGAACGGGAATTATCCAAACTATTAGATGATTATAATGGTTCTTTTGCAATTCAAAGTTTTAACTTTTTTTCAATAAACTGGTTTAGAAAACATAAAAAGAAATACGTCGTAGGGTTATTATCTAGTGATTTTAATAAACGAAACATAAGTAACTTAAGAAAGTGGATTGGAAAAACCTTGTTAATGGACATTATTTTAAGAACTGATTTCATTTCTTATGACATAAACGCACTTCCAAGCTCTTACGTCCAAAACAAAAGAAAAAGTAAGCTTGTTTTAGGCTGGACGGTTAGAAACAAAGCGGATTATACGAAAGGGAAACGCTACTGTGATAACTTGATTTGTGAGAACATCGAAAAATTAGAATGATGACATTCTAATTTTTTTAATAATGAAAATAGTTTACAAAAAAATACATAGTTCTTTTAAATTAATTACATTAATGATAAAATTATTAAAGAGGTGGTTATCTTGAAATTAGCAAATGAATGGAAAGATTATGAGTTACTTGATATGGCTTCTGGGATGAAACTAGAGCGTTGGGGAAAGTACGTATTAAGTAGACCTGATCCACAGATAATATGGAAAGAAAAAACTTTTAAAGAAAAATGGAAAAACTTAGATGCCAAATACATCCGTAGCAATAAAGGTGGGGGACACTGGGAAAACGTAAACAGCGTTCCTGAAAATTGGCAAATAAAGTACAAAGACCTAACTTTTAACATAAAGCAAATGGGTTTTAAGCACACTGGTTTATTTCCAGAACAAGCGGTTAACTGGGATTACATGATCGATAAAATAAAGAAAAGTAATCGTAAAATAAAAGTGCTTAATTTATTTGCGTACACTGGTGGTGCAACGGTTGCCTGCGCTTATGCCGGGGCTGACGTTGTTCACGTTGATTCATCTAAGGGCATGATTGCTTGGGCTAAAGAAAACATTGCATCATCTAATTTAACCGATAGGTACGTTAGGTTTATCGTAGATGACGTAATTAAGTTTGTTAAAAGAGAAATAAGGCGAGGCAATAAGTATGATGCCATCGTAATGGATCCACCTTCATTTGGAAGAGGCGCTAATGGTGAGGTTTGGAACATAGAAGAAAGCTTGTATGAATTAGTTGAATTGTGCGTTCAGGTATTAAGTGATAATCCTTTATTCTTTTTAATTAATTCTTATACAACAGGTTTATCACCTAAAGTGTTAGAAAACGTTTTGTTATTAACGGTTAACAAAAAAGTTAGTGGTAAAATAACTAGCGGGGAGATAGGACTTCCTATGACTGATAGCAATTTAGTATTACCTTGCGGTATATATGGAAAATGGGAAAATAAGTAAACTAAAAATGGAGAGATAAGCATGATAGGAGAATTTGAGCTAAATAAGTTATTGGAAAAATATGGGTTGAACGTAGAAAAAGTTTTAAATATTAATGATAATATTTTAACTTATGGAGAGTATAAGGAAATTTATGATACTTTAAATTATTTAATAAATGAACTAAAAATTAACAAAGCTTATATAGAAAAATGTCCTAGTATTTTGTATATGAACGTTGGAGATATAAAAAATAACGTTAAGTTTTTAAAAGAGAAGAATATAAAATTTTCTAGCGTTGAGTCATGCTTACACGTACTAAGTACGGATTCAAAGCAGTTAATTGATACTTATAATTACGTTGAAAGAAATTATGGAACAAAAGTTATTAACAAAGTTACAAGTATATTAAGGGTACCAAAAGAAAAAATAATAGGAATAGAAAATTTAAATATTCCTAACTTTAAAAAACAAGATATTATTTCTATATCTATAGGAAGAAATAGCGTTGATGATATTAAAAAAATAATAAATAGTAAAGAATATAAAGAGCATCCCGAACTATTCACCTCAACAACGTTAGCTTATTCTAATATAGAAGAGGTCCAAGCGATAATAAACAGTAAAGAATATAAAGAGCATCCCGAACTATTCACCTCAACAACGTTAGCTTATTCTAATATAGAAGAGGTCCAAGCGATAATAAACAGTAAAGAGTATAAAGAGCATCCCGAACTATTCACCTCAACAACGATAGCGGAATCTAACATAGAAAACATTCAAGCGATAATAAGCAGTAAAGAGTTTGAAGAACATCCCGAGTTGTTTACTTCACAAGTGTTAGCAAAGTCTAACATAGAAAAGATTCAAGCGATAATAAACAGTAATGAATTTAAGGAGCATCCTGAACTATTTACTTCAACTGTGTTAGCGCAGTCTAACATAGAAAAGATTCAAGCGATAATAAATAGTAAGGAGTATAAAGAACATCCTCAGTTGTTCACCTCAACAACGTTAGCAAAGTCTAACATAGAAAAGATTCAAGCAATAATAGATAGTAAGGAGTTTAAAGAGCATCCAGAGCTATTTACTTCAACAACGTTATCGCAGTCTAACATAGAAAAGATTCAAAAGGTAATAAATAGTAAGGAGTATAAAAAGCATCCCGAGTTGTTTACTTCACAAGTGTTAGCGTATTCTAACATAGAAAAGATTCAAGAGATAATAAACAGTAAAGAGTTTAAAGACCATCCTGAGTTGTTTACATCAAGTACGTTAGCGCATTCTAACATAGAAAAGATTCAAGAGATAATAAACAGTAAAGAGTATACGGAGCATCCAGAATTGTTTACTTCAACAACGTTAGCACAGTCTAACATAGAAAAGATTCAAGCGATAATAGATAGTAAAGAGTTTGAAGAACATCCAGAGTTGTTTACTTCACAAGTGTTAGCGCAGTCTAACATAGAAAAGATTCAAGCAATAATAAACAGTAAAGAGTTTAAGGAGCATCCTGAACTATTTACTTCAACTGTGTTAGCGCAGTCTAACATAGAGAAGATTCAAGCGATAATAAACAGTAAAGAGTATAAAGAACATCCTGAACTATTTACTTCAACTGTGTTAGCACAGTCTAACATAGAGAAGATTCAAGCGATAATAGATAGTAAAGAGTATAAGGAACATCCAGAGTTGTTTACTTCACAAGTGTTAGCGCAGTCTAACATAGAGAAGATTCAAGCGATAATAAACAGTAAAGAGTTTAAGGAGCATCCTGAACTATTCACTTCAACTGTGTTAGCGAAGTCTAACATAGAAAAGATTCAAGCAATAATAAACAGTAAAGAGTTTAAGGAGCATCCTGAACTATTTACTTCAGAAGTGTTAGCACATTCTAACATAGAAGATATTCGTTTGTTATTAAATCTCCCATATTGGCAAGAAGAAAAATATAAAAGGTTATTAACCTCTATCATAGTAGCTAAAAGTAAATCAATGTTAAAAAAGTTACCTATATTATTTAAAATGGCAGAAGAATATGGTATTGATGAATACTTAACAACCAGTTATTTAATATTATCACCTAGTCAAAATTACGCGTTAATTAATTATCTTATTGATAATGAGATTCCTTTAATAACCGAAGATTGTAAATTGAATTCTATTTTTGGTAAAGCACCAAACGTATTAAAAAAGAAATATAACTTAGATATAAAAGAATTAATGATTAAATATCCTTACGTGGAAAAAGTAATGGTAAAATAGGAGATAAGTATATGAATATAGATGAATTAGATATTAAAGTACTAAAAGAAAATTTTGATGATGAACTAATAAAAAAAATAGATATAAATAACGTAGCTAGTATTAATAAATATTTATTAGATAACGGTATTTATTATTCAAAAGATTTATTCTTATTATATTTGGATTTGTTTTTAATGAGTAAAGATGAATTTGTAAAAAGATTTGAAAAACTAAAACAAAAATTAGGTGAAAACTACGTTGATGAACTAGGTGAAGATTTATCATTAATGGACGTTATGTATGAAGATTAAATATTTATAATAAATATAGTGGTGATATATTATGAATAAATTAAATGTTTTATATGAAGATAACCATTTAATCGTGGTGGAAAAAAAGCCTAACGTTTTATCTCAAAGTGATGTAACGGGAGATATGGATTTACTTACCATGGTTAAAAGTTATGTTAAAGAAAAGTATGATAAACCTGGAAACGTTTACATTGGGCTCGTGCACCGGCTAGATAGACCAGTGGGTGGTGTTATGGTGTTTGCAAGAACTTCTAAGGCTGCTAAAAGGTTAAATGAGCAAATAAAAAATCATGAGTTTAACAAAACTTACGTTGCTGTATTAGATGGTATATTAAAAAAAGAAAAAGATGAATTAGTAAATTATTTATATAAGGATAGTAAAACTGGTATAAGTAAGGTTGTGGATAAAGGTTTTACTGGTGGTAAGTTATCCAAACTTAATTATGAGGTAATCGGTTATTATAAAAATAATACGATTGTTAAAGTTAATTTAATAACGGGTCGTCACCACCAAATAAGGCTTCAATTTAAAGCCTTAGGTTATCCTTTATACGGTGATCAACTTTATGGTAAAGAAAATAATGAGCAAATAAGGCTTTATGCTTATTTACTGGCGTTTAATCATCCGGTAACGAAAGAAAGATTATGTTTTAAATTATTACCAAAATGGGAGGAATTAAAAGATGAAACAATTATACATAGACTTTGATGGAGTTATATTAGATACCATGAGTAAAACTTATAAGGTGTTAGAAGAATCAGGAATAGATAAAAATGATTATGAAAAAGTAACGGAGTATTTTAGGAACTTAGACTGGAAAAAGTTAATCGAAGAAACGGACGTTATAAACGATAGCATAAATGAAATAAAGAAAATATGTGCATCTAAAAAATTTAACGTGTACATATTAACACACGTTAATTCAACTAACGAAATGGTACAAAAAATAAAGTATTTACATAAGGTTTTACCACTGGTTACGGTTGTTAGCGTTCCTAAAGAAATTCCAAAAACAGACGTGGTAAACCCAAGTGCTGCGATACTTATTGATGATTATTCTGGTAACATTAAAGAGTGGCAAAAAAGACTTGGTATTGGAATAAAGTTTGTTAAAGAACCAGAAAACGGAGACTTTCCAGAAATATCACATTTATCAGAAGTTATTGACATGTTTAACCAATAATTAGAATAATTATTTTCTTTTTTAATATATTTATAATGACTAAAATATTAAGGAGGAAATAAACATGGAAACACTTAAAGTTTCATCAAAGTCAAATCCAAGTAGCGTTGCAGGAGCACTTGCTAACGTATTTAGAGAAAAAGGATCAGTTGAGATACAGGCAATTGGTGCGGGAGCTTTAAACCAAGCGATAAAAGCCATTGCAATAGCAAGAGGGTTTGTTGCTCCATCAGGTAAAAACTTGGTTTGCATCCCAGCATTTACGGATATAGTAATTGAAGGGGAAGAAAGAACCGCAATTAAATTAATAGTAGAAGCTAGATAAGCTTCTTTTTTTGTGGTATAATTAACGATAGTTTTAAAGTGGTGATAGAAGTGGATATATTTAAAAAAAGAAATATAAAAAACATTTTTAAAAAGAAAAACTTTATAGAAAAATTATATTATAAAAACAAAGAATTTTTTGATTATAGCATAGTTTCTACCGTTTGTACGGGTATTCTTTATTTTTTATATTTTTTCATAACATGGATAACTAACGGCAAGTATATTGTAGCTAACTTTATCGCGTACTTTGTTTCTTTTGCGGTTCTTTTCGTTTGGGACCAAAGAATTTTTAAAAGTAGACCAATAAGAAGAAAAGCGAGGATTTATCAACTATTTGTTTTCATAGTATTAAGGATAATTGGTTTTATGATAGATTCTTCTATTTTGGTACTGTTAATCGAAAAATTTAACGTTCCAAACGCTTACTCTAAGGTGTTAAGTTCTTTAATAACCTTTATGTTTAATTACGTTACCAATAAGCTTTTTGTTTTTAAGAAAAACAAACTTTTATAACGAGTAGTTTGATTGACAAGCCTCTTTAAAAAGTGATATTATTATCACATAATAGGAGGCTTTTATTATGGCATTAAAAAAGTATACTTTGTATTTTAAAGGAAAAAACAAATATGGTCATGAACATAACTTTCCAATATTATCACTTGATTTAAAAAGCATGGATGAATTTACGAGTAATTATGATGGTTACCTTGAATTATTTAATTCGTTACCGACTGAATTAAAAGAATATGTAAAAAATAATTTATGTCATATGATAGATTTAAATAATAATGATTTAAGTGATAATTTTTTCATAACAGATGGGGATTTTAAGCCCATAATGGACGTTATTTTTAAAAATGATATGGACGTATTATACATTAATGAAATTGAATTAAAAAATGCCATCGTAAAAGAGAAAATGAGTTATGATGAGTTTCAAAGATCAAAGCTTAAAACTTCAAGATTAAACAAAGCCTTAAATAAGTATAACTTTTTTAAATATTTGTATGAAACTTACGTTAAAAATAAAAAAATTTCTTGCATGATAGATACTTATGAAGTTTATAAAGAATTTTCAGATCTTCCTTATGATGAACTTATGGTAGCGGCTATAGCAACGGACAAAGATAACATAGCGATATTGTGTAAAAAACTTAATCAAAGCATTGAATCTAGAAGGAACTTAGCACTTAAGTTTAAGAAATTATTTAATTCTTTAGACAATGGTATAACTAACATGATAAGTGCATCATCATTAAACGAAAGAAAAAGTATGTTAGACGATAAAGAATTACGTAATCAAATGATTTTAAATTTAGAGCAATTTAAAAATAAATATGATAAAGAATACGAAAATTTAAAGTAGTGTTTTGGAGGTCTCATGAAAAAGAAGTATGTTTTAACGGTAAATTTAAATGTTAACGGAAAATCCTTTTTAGTGCCTTTGGCCAGTTATGATTTGATTACCCTTGAAAAGTACGTGTCATATTGTAATAATCCAAGTGAATTACTTAAGTTTATGCCAAACGATAAGACTTTTTCCGTAAGAAGTTATTTAATGCGTTATTTAAATCCTAATTTAAGTTTTGATAATGATCCTTTTTCTATTAGGACGTCCAAGTCAAAAAAATCTAATAAAATAAAAATGGTTTACAATCCTGACATAGACGTTTTGTTAGCGGATAAAAAAGTATTAAAAGATAAACTTATAAGTAGTTTTTCTATATCTTTAGATGATTGTGTTTTTGATAACATTAGCAAAGAAGATAAGACGTTTTTAAAACAATTACATGGTCAGTTTGCGGGTAAAAATTTTGATTATGCCAAGCATAAAGTAAGATGCATGAAATATGACATGGATGATCCGTATAAGTACGATGAAAGATATGGGGTTTTATTTAATAATCCTTGGATGTTTATAGCGGTATCAAGCACGTGTGCTCAAGCTTTGGTAGAAGATGCGTTTAAAGATGATCGAAAAAGAATTAACTTTGCTTTTTTAGTAAAACAAAGGACTGGTAATTTGCTAACCGACTATTCGTATAGCAATGTAAAAGCGTTAAATAAAAATCTAGAAAAACAAGTATGTGGTAGTTATGTTTCGTACGTCAGAAATAGTATTAGAAGAAACGTAAGAAAATTCATGAACGAAAATACTCCGAATGAAATAGTTGTAAATAACCCAAGTAAGATTACCGAGCAAGAAATAATAGATTATAACAAACAACGGTTATCACAAGATCAAGATTCTAAGGAAGATAATGAATTTGAATTAATGATCGAAATAGAAGAACTAAGATCATGTTTATCCCAAAAGAAAGATGAAGAAGTAAATTTACAACAATCTTTGAAAACGGGAGGTTTTACTCAAGATAAAGACTTTGTAACAGCACAGCTTAACATCGTTTTAAGTGATATTAAAGATTTGGAAAAAAAGATACAAAAATTAGAGTATTATCTTTGTGAATTAGAAAATCATAACATGGTTTATAGTGATGCGGGATTTATCGTGGACGTGGAGGATAAAAGTATTTAGACTTTTATCTTTTATGTTATAATTATTTTAGGTGATGTATATGAATGATAATATACAAAAATTTATGAATTACATAATAAAACAAAAAAATTATTCTTTAAATACCGCTAAAAATTATAATATTGATATTTTGGAATTTAAAGATTATTTAGATAAAGAAATGATTGATTATTTAGCGGTGGATTATGATTTCATTAAGGGATATTTAATGGAACTTTATAATAAAAAACTATCCAGAAGTTCAGTTGCAAGAAAACTTAGTTCACTAAGGTGTTTTTATAAATATTTATTTAAAAACGATTTAATTAGTACCAATCCATTTAAGTATGTTTCAACTCCTAAAAAAGAAAAGAAATTACCTAGGTATTTAGGGGTGGAGGAGCTAGAAATAATTTTTAATACTCCCGATGTTACAACCCCTTTAGGTCAAAGGGATAGATTAATATTAGAAGTATTGTACGCAACCGGTATAAGGGTAAGTGAATTGGTAAACATAAAGTTAGATGATATAGACTTTTCTAGAAAAGAGGTAAGAATTTTAGGTAAAGGTAATAAAGAAAGAATTGATCCGTTTGGAGATTATTGTTTGGATTCGATGAATAATTTTATAAACGATGGTAGAAAAAAGATATTACAAAAGCATAAAATAAATAGTGACTATTTAATAATAAATGAGCATGGTAAGAACATAACAACTAGAGGTGTAGAAAAAATAATTGATAACATAGTAAAAAAAGCTGCGTTAAAAAAACATGTTTCGCCGCACATGTTAAGACATACTTTTGCAACGCATTTGCTTAACGAAGGTTGTGATATTTTAACGGTACAAGAGCTTTTGGGGCATGAATCTTTAGAATCTACCCAAATATATACTCACGTATCAAACGAGAGGTTAAGGCAAGTATACTTAAAATGCCATCCATTAAATAAAAATAAGTAAAGGAAGTAAATTTATGCGTTACGTTGATGATGAAAAAAATAAAGAATATGAGAAATTGGTTGAAAAGGCCGTAAATGATGCGGTTGCAAGCTTTGCAATTGATGGGATAATTATAAGTGAAGAAGAAAGAGAAAGCATAAAACAGTGTTTTATGAAAAATCCTAAGATTTTACTTTTAAAGCGAAAGGAAAATAAACATGAGTAATGATACGTGGGATGAGTATTTTATAGAAGGTACAAACGTACTAAAAAATAAACTTGGAATAACAAATAAAGAAGAATTATCAAAAAATGAAAAGATAATAACGTTAAAAAAATTAGCTTACTTAGAAATGTTTCCCATAGAAGGTAAATTTGATAGTGATCATTTAAGAAAAATACATTATTTTTTATTTAATGATATTTATTATTTTGCCGGAGAATATCGCAAATGTGAAATGGCCAGATTTAGGGAATTCGTAAATCCTGATGAAATAGAAGTAAGGTTAAAAAATGAGCTTGATAAAATGAATAAAGAAGTAAAAAATATTTTGAGTATAGATGGATATTCGTATTTTTTAGCGGAAGAATATTATGAACTTATGGTTATTCATCCGTTTAGAGAAGGAAATGGTCGTAGTGTAAGAGAATTTTTAAGAGAGTTTGTTCTTTCTAAAAAAGAGCAATTGCCTTTTAACGTTGAACTAGATTTTACAAAGATAAATCCAGATGAATTTTTGATGGCGGTAAAAGATAAGTATTTATATCCTAGTTTGCTACAGATGCTTTTTAAGAATGCGTTGGTTAAAGTTGATGTGAAAGAAGATGGATCAAAACATTTATGAAAAAGGCTTTTAGTCTTTTTTATTTTTTGTAAATAAATGTAAATGTTTCAAATATATCATGAATAGTAATAAATACATGTGTTAAAATACATAATAGGAGAAAGTGAAAAGATGAAAAAGAAAAACATGGTAATAATAGGTGTAGTAGCTCTAATATTAGTAGTAGCGGTAGGATACGCAATATTTTCAGATACGTTAACCATAAACGGAAGTGCAACGGCTCAAGGAGATTTTAGTTTGAGTTATTCTTGTGAAATTGATGAATCAAGCGCTAACAAAGAATCTGCAAAATGTAAAGTTGATGGAAGCAATATTGAAATGAAAAGTTCATTTTTAAAACCAAATGAAGCCGTTTTATTTCATGTTACGGTAACAAATGATGGATCGATTCCTGCAGTTCTTAAAGAAGTAACATCTCCTAACAATAAGGGTATGGATTTTAAAACTGAAGGAGATGCTTCTTATGTAGATACTGATTATAGTTTGGCTGCTTATTATGGTGTTACCGAAGAAGGAGAAGAAACTGGAAAAACGGGTGATAGTGAGGTGTCAAATGCTAACATTACCCTTCAACCAGGCGAGGAAATTGACATAACCGTTGTACATGGTTGGGTTGATTCTGATATGTTAGGTTTAGAATCACAACCACAATTGCCTGTAGAAGGAAAACCTTTAACATATAATTTAACATTTAAATTTCAACAAGCACAAAACTAGTTTTGTTTAAATATAAAAATTATTGTAAAATAAAGAAAAATAAAGCATTTATTATTGTAAGTGCTTTTTTGTTTGTGTTATAATTGTTATGTTCAAATGAAGAAGGAGGAATATAAATGAAGAAATGGGTTTACCTTTTTAAAGAAGGAAACGCTGATATGAGAAACCTTCTTGGTGGTAA
Organism: uncultured Bacilli bacterium; assembly: GCA_944329425.1. Lineage (GTDB taxonomy): Bacteria > Bacillota_I > Bacilli_A > RF39 > UBA660 > Aphodocola. The sequence continues at coordinate 210,226 of CALVIG010000001.1, read as the reverse complement.
AGGTGCTAACTTAGCAGAAATGACTAATATTGGTCTTCCAGTACCACAAGGTTTCACAATCACTACTGAAGCATGTACTCAGTATTATGAAGATGGAAAAGAAATAAACGAAGAAATTCAATCTCAAATTAATGAGTATATTGGCAAGATGGAAGAAATCACTGGAAAGAAGTTTGGTGATAAAGAAAATCCACTTTTAGTTTCTGTTAGATCTGGTGCTAGAGCATCTATGCCTGGTATGATGGATACTATTTTAAATTTGGGTCTTAACGAAGATGTTGTAAACGTTATTGCAGAAAAATCAAATAATCCTCGTTGGGCTTGGGATTGCTATAGAAGATTTATTCAAATGTATTCAGATGTAGTTATGGAAGTTGGTAAGAAGTATTTTGAACAACTTATTGACGAAATGAAAGAAAAGAAAGGCGTTAAACAAGACGTTGAACTTGATGCTGAAGATTTAAAAGAATTAGCTAACCAATTTAAAGCAGAATATAAGTCTAAGATTGGTGCTGATTTCCCAGATGATCCTAAAGAACAATTAATGGGAGCTGTTAAAGCTGTATTTAGATCATGGGATAACCCAAGAGCAAACGTTTATAGAAGAGATAATGATATTCCTTATTCATGGGGAACTGCTGTAAACGTACAAGCTATGGCATTTGGTAACATGGGAGACGACTGTGGTACTGGTGTTGCATTCACTCGTGACCCTGCTACTGGTGAAAAAGGTTTATTTGGGGAATTCTTAACTAACGCACAAGGTGAAGACGTTGTTGCAGGTGTTAGAACACCAATGCACATTACTGAAATGGAAGAAAAATTCCCAGAAGCATTCAAACAATTTAAGGAAGTTTGCAAAACTCTAGAAAATCATTATAGGGATATGCAAGATATGGAATTTACCGTAGAGCATGGTAAATTATACATGCTTCAAACAAGAAATGGTAAGAGAACTGCTCAAGCAGCATTAAAGATAGCTTGTGATTTAGTTGATGAAGGAATGCGCAGTGAAGAAGAAGCAGTTGCAATGATTGATCCTCGTAACTTGGATACTTTACTTCACCCACAATTTGATGCTAAAGCATTAAAAGCAGCAACTCCTGCTGGAAAAGGACTTGGAGCGTCTCCAGGTGCAGCTTGTGGTAAGGTAGTATTTACCGCTGAAGATGCTGAAAATTGGAACGCAAGAGGAGAAAAAGTCGTTTTAGTTAGACTTGAAACTTCTCCAGAAGATATTACGGGTATGAAAGCATCACAAGGTATTTTAACCGTTCGTGGTGGTATGACTTCTCACGCTGCCGTTGTAGCTCGTGGTATGGGTACTTGCTGTGTATCTGGTTGCGGTGATATCGTAATGGATGAAGAAAACAAAAAATTCACTTTAGCTGGAAAGACTTACCATGAAGGAGATTATATCTCAATTGATGGTTCTACTGGTAACATATATGATGGACAAATCCCAACCGTTGATGCTACTATAGCAGGTGAATTTGGACGTGTTATGGCATGGGCTGATAAGATTAGAACGCTAAAGGTTAGAACGAACGCTGATACTCCAGCTGATGCTAAAAAAGCTCGTGAATTAGGTGCTGAAGGTATTGGTCTTTGCCGTACTGAACACATGTTCTTTGAAGAAGACAGAATAGCAGCATTTAGAGAAATGATTTGTGCTGATACCGTTGAGGAAAGAGAAGCAGCTTTAGATAAGATTTTACCTTATCAACAAAGTGATTTTGAAGCTTTATATGAAGCTTTACAAGGATATCCAGTTACTATTAGGTACCTAGATCCACCATTGCATGAATTCGTTCCAACCGAAGAAGCAGACATTAAGAAATTAGCAGATGCTCAAGGAAAATCAGTTGAAACCATTAAAGCAATAATTGCTTCTTTACACGAATTTAACCCAATGATGGGACACAGAGGATGCCGTCTTGCTGTTACATATCCAGAAATAGCAAAAATGCAAACTAAAGCCGTTATTAGAGCAGCAATTAATACTAAGAAAAAACATCCAGATTGGAACGTTAAACCAGAAATTATGATTCCACTTATCTGTGATGATAAAGAGTTAAAATACGTTAAAAACATAGTTGTTGAAACAGCTGATAACGAAATAAAAGAATCAGGTATCGAATTAGAATATGAAGTAGGTACCATGATCGAAATTCCAAGAGCTGCATTAACAGCTGATGAAATAGCTAAAGATGCTGATTTCTTCTGCTTCGGAACAAACGATTTAACTCAAATGACTTATGGATTCTCAAGGGATGATGCAGGTAAATTCTTAGATGCATACTATGATAAGAAGATATTTGAAAATGATCCATTCGCTAAACTAGACCAAACTGGTGTTGGTAAGTTAATGGAAACTGCAATTAAACTTGGTAAACCAGTTAATCCAAATTTACACATTGGTATCTGTGGTGAACATGGTGGAGATCCTTCTTCAGTAGAGTTCTGTCATAAGATTGGACTTGACTATGTATCTTGCTCTCCATTTAGAGTACCAATAGCAAGACTTGCTGCAGCGCAAGCTAAGTTAAAAGAAAATAATTAAAAGTAAGAAACGTACTAATTAGTACGTTTTTTAAATATTTATATAAATTCCGTTTTAACTCATATTTTTGTAAACAAATGTAAATATCAATATGTAGTTATGAATAATGATAAAGGTATGTGTTAAAATACATAATAGGAGGAAGTAAAAAGATGAAAAAGAAAAACATGATAATAATAGGAGTAATAGCACTAATATTAGTAGTAGCGGTAGGATATGCATTATTTTCTGATACATTAACGATAAACGGAAGTGCAACTGCGAAAGGAGATTTTAGCATAACGACAACATGCACGCCAGGAATCACTAATGAAGGATTTTTAAATGCTAATTTAATACATTCAGAACCAATAGATGCTGATAACAATTATAGTGGTGATAGTTGTACTGCAAATGATAATAAGGTTACTTATAGTGCAAAATTACTACAACCAGGTGCAACGAGAAATTTTACCATAAAAATAACTAATACTGGTAGCATACCAGCACAACTTAATTTGACAACTGGAAGCCAAGTTACCATTGAATCATGTGTTGGTAATTACGATACTAATGATTTTACTGATTGCGATTCTAATATTGTAGAACCAGAAGAAAATATGTTATATAACAAGTTGGTTGGTTTCGAAAAAGAAGATGGTACTGTTGTAATAGCTAACGAGAGTAGTCTTGATGATGTACTTCAATTTTTTGATGAAAAAATGGAAAATATTGTTCTTGATGCAGGAGAAAGTATATTTTTAGTTTCAAACACTCATTGGGGTAATTTGGGTGAAACCATTGAGGGTTCAAACAAAGTTTTATTTAAGCAAACAATGACGAGTGAATTTACTTTTAGTCAAGTAACTAATAACTAATTTTTGTTAGGTAAACAAATAATAAAAAGATTATACTTTAATATTTTAAAAGGAGTAAGGATAAAAAAGATGAAAAAAAAAACATGATAATAATAGGAGTAATAGCTCTAATACTTGTAGTAGCGGTAGGATATGCAATATTTTCAGATACGTTAACCATAAGTGGAACGGCAACCGCTCAAGGAGATTTTAATTTAAGTTATGCATGTGAGTTTGTTGATGAAGATATTAGTTGGGGAGAAGACCAAGAAACATCAGCATCAACTGGAACGGGTTCATGCCAAGTTGAAGGTAATGAAATAACAACAACTAGTAAACTATCTAAGCCAACTGATTTTTCAATTTTCAAGGTAACGGTAACAAATAACGGATCAATACCAGCAGTATTAAAGACGGTTGATTCATCAAATAATGTAGCTTCAAATATGACTGATGTAGGTGACGTATTTTATTTAGATAAAACAACTGCATTATTTGGATATTACGAAGTTCGTAAAAATAATGAATTAATTTCCGCTAACGGTGATGGAGCATTAGAAGAAGCAACTGTAACTTTACAAACTGGAGAATCTGTAGATTTTTATATCTATAACATGTGGATGGATTCAGATATGCTAGGTTTAGAATCACAACCTGAGTTATCAAATGGGCAAGCAACTATGCAATATAACATGACGTTAGGCTTTGAACAATCCGCAAATTAATAAAATTTAAAAGACCCTTGCCGGGTTCTTTTTTTTTAAATATTTTGTTATAATAATTAAGAAAAAGAAGGTGTTATTATGATGAAGATAATAAATGAAAAAGATATGGATTGTATTATTAAAGACAGTATTGTAATCGTACCTTCTTTTAGCGAGCAGTATTATAAAAATAAATATTATGGTAATTGTTATAACATTACTACGCCAAGAAAACTTGTTTTAGATAACTATGATGGTAATGGTAAGTTAACTAATAAATTTCAGGAATTTATCATCATGCTTAAAGCCTTTTTAAACGTTAAGGATAAACTGAAACGTTATAAAGACTTTTACTCAGTTTCTTTTGTAAATGATTTGTTAGAGACTTATCAAAATTATGATGAGTATGATTTGATTTTTAGTAACAAAGTAAGTGATTTAAGCACGATATATCATGAATATGAGGAACTTTTAAAGAAAAAAGGGTTAATTAATTATAAAATGGTTTTAAATTGGGTTATTAACAATACTAAGTTTAATTCTAATTATTTATTTTTAAACCTGGAATACCTTGATGATAAAGAACTTAAGATATTCAAAAAAATGAGTGATGATGGATTTGTTTACGTTTTACCTAAACTTTTAAATAATGAAAACTTATTTGATAAATTATCCATGGTTGATAAAACTAATTTAAAATTGGATTTTAAAAGTTATGATGGTAAAGAAGTCGTTTTTAAAGGATTAAACGACGTTCAAGATGAACTTTCTTTCGTTCTTAATGATATATCCAAAAAAGTAATGGAAGGTAATAAGTATCATGATTTTATAATTGTTTCTAATGATATTGATACGTATTTACCATACATGGATTTAATTTTTGATATTCCTTATTCTAAAAAGAAACAAAGTGGGGTTTTAACCAGCAGGTTTATAAAACTATTTTCTAACATGTTAAATGGTGATTTTTCTTATTTAAATTTTATTAATTTACTTAAGCTTGATTTATTTAACGTTACTTCTTTAGAAGTAGACAAAATAGATAATTACGTTTATGAATGGAATTTAGAAAACGAAAACTTTTATAAACCTTTTACGTATAATCCAAATGGAAATAAGGCTTTTACTGATAAAGATAAAAAACTACTTCAAAAACTAAATGATATAAAAGATAGCGTTGTTTTACCAATTAAATGTTTATTAGAAAACGTTTTTAATGAAAAGAGCGTTAGCGCTAACTTAAAGTGGTTTTATACTTATTTATCTGAAGAAAAAATTGATGAAAAGTTAAATGAAAAAGATGCTGAAGGGTTATCTAACTTTATTAGTTTATTAGAAAACATAAATGATTACTTGGATATTGATATGGGAATTGGTGAATTGTTTTCGGTAATTAGTAACGTTAATTTGCTTTCTTCAAAAAGCGTTTCCATGGTTGATGAAGTGTGCATAACTAGCATGAAAGATGCTAATTTTGAGGATAAAAAATTCGTTTATTTAATTGGTGCAAGTAGTGATGTATTACCAGGCAGTTTTAAATTACCAGGGCTTATTTCTTTTTCTGATTTAAAAAAAGAACAATTAATTAAGTTAGCGAATAATTTTCAAAAAGAAGAAAATTATAATTTGTCTAAAGTGCTTAATAATGATTTTGTTATGATAACTTATCATAAATTATCACCAGATTTAAAGCTTAAAAACTTTTCTAATGATTTGCTTAACTTAAAATTTATCGAAGAATTAGACGAGCGTATTTATAACGTTTCGTTAATAGAAAATGATTATGCACTTAAATTATCTAAAAACGAGGTTTTACCATGCAATATACCTATTTTTAACCATATAAATAAATCAAATAAGCATGACATAAATAAAAAAATTAGTAATGTTAATGCGGTTAAATTATACACAAATAACTTGGTTGTAAGTCCAAGTAGTATAGAAACATATTGTAAATGTGCCTTTTATCATTTTTGTCAGTACGGACTAAAACTTAAAGTTAAAGAAAAACATTTATTTGATAGTAGGGAAGTGGGAACTTTCGTGCACTACGTCTTAGAAAATATCATTAAAAATGATTATGATTTTCTAAACGAAGAAAATGCTTTACAGCTAATAGAAAAATACGCTTCTAATTATTTAGAAGATAATAATAAGTTAGTTAATAACGTTACTTTATACACGATAAAAGAGCTTAGTAAAAACGTTTCCATAATATTAAAAAACATTATTAACGAACAGAAGATATCTAAATTTAAACCTAAGTATTTTGAGTTTAAAATAGGAAATTTAGAAAAGATTAAACCAATAAACATAAAACTAGATAATGGTGATTTATCGATAATTGGTACGGTAGATAGAATTGACGTGTTTGATGATGAAGAAAATCATTATTATCGTGTGATTGATTATAAGACTGGTAACAAGAAATTTAGGTTAGATGACGTTTTAGCAGGCCTTAACCTTCAGATGCTTTTATACGTTTTTTCCATAAAAGAAAATGGTATTAACCATGGTAAAAAACTTATTCCAGCGGGTTTCTTTTATTATCCATCCTTATTGAAGGAAACTTGTGTAAGCAGAAACCTAACCAAGGAGGAACTTAATCTTAGTATCGTTAACAGGTTAAAAATGAATGGTATGCTAAATTACGATAAAGTTATATATGATGCTTTGGGCGGCGATTTATTTAGTACTTATGCTGATATATTCCAAAGAGGTAAACTTTCAGAAGAAAAGATTTATAACGTAGAAAGCTTAGATTTGTTATTTGATAGCGTTAAAAAAACCTTAAAAACAATAGGAAATGATATATTGGATGGAAAGGTTTTGGTAAACCCAAAAAACAAAGATACTGATGTTTGTGAATATTGTAAATTTAAGAGCATTTGTAAATTTGATCAAGAAATAGATAAAAAAATAAAAATACCTAGTTATTCTAATAAAGAGGTGTTTGAAAAGTTAGAGGGTGAAAAAGATGCCTAGTTGGACTGATGACCAAAAAAAAGCAATTACTTCAAGAGGGGGTAAAATAATCGTTAGTGCTGCAGCTGGAAGTGGTAAAACCGCCGTTTTATCCCAAAGGGTAATAACCTATGTTACTGATGGAGGCAACATTGATGATCTTTTAATCGTTACTTTTACTAATGCTGCCGCACAAGAAATGAAGGAAAGAATAAAAAAAGAAATAGTAAATGCCACGGTTAAAAATCCAGATAATAATCATTTGAAAAACCAGTTGCAGCTCGTTGAAACAGCTCAAATTACCACAATGGATGCTTTTTATAATAACCTTGTTAAAGAAAACTTTGATAAGTTAAAAATTGATAGAAACTTTAGTATTTTGTCTCAGGAAGAAGAAAAAATCATTAAAAATAAAGTACTAAAAGAAGTTTTAGAAAATGCTTTTACTAATCTTGAAGGTTTTAGTGACGTGCTTAAGATGTTTAAAACCGAAGGTGAACTTTTAATTAAGGAGCCAGTTTTAAAAATAAGCTCCTACCTAGATACGATTGCTTTTCCAAATGAGTTTATAAAAGATAGTATTTCGAAGTATTCAAGTAATAATCATTTTCATAGAGATCTAATGTTAAATCAAGTTAAGCAAAAAATGGAATCATTTACCCAAATTTATGATGAAATAATTGATCTTTTCAAAGAAGATAAAACGTTTGAACGGGTTTTAGTAGTTATCGAAAACGAAAGAAAGTTTATAAATAACTTCCTTTTGGTAAAAGATTTAGATGAACTATCATCCCTTATTAGAAGCATTTCTTTTGATAGACTATCAACACCGAAAGGTTTTAAAGATGATCCTATCATAATAAGGTATAAAACCATAAGAGATGATTTAAAGAAAGTTATTCAAAAAGATTATTTTGAACTTGGCTTTATAACCGAAGATAGATTTAAAAAAGAGCAAGAAATAACTAGAAAAACGTTAGTTACTTTGTTTGATTTTATAAACACCTTTAAAGAAAAGTTGTTAGAAGAAAAGAAAAAAATAAACGCGTATTCTTTTTCTGATATAGCGCACTTTGTTATTGAGCTTTTGATAAAAGATAATCATAAAACTAAACTTGCAAAGGAATTGTCTTTAAGGTATAAAGAAATACTAATTGATGAGTATCAAGATACTAATAATTTACAAAACGTTATTTTTAACGCTATATCAAATGATGATTCTAATCTTTTCGTTGTTGGAGACGTAAAACAAAGTATATATAGATTCAGAAGTGCTTGCCCTGAAATTTTTAATGAGGATAAGCAAAAGGCTAGTAAAGAATCGTTTCCTTTATTGATTACTTTATCTAAAAACTTTAGAAGTAGAAAAGAAGTTTTAGACTTTTGTAACTTTATTTTTTCTAATACCATGACCAGTTACTTTGGAGAGGTTAGTTATGATAAGGATGAAATGCTTTATTTGGGAGCTAATTTTGAACAGGGTGATAACTTAGATCCTGAAGTTTTATTAATCGACGGAAAGGTAAAAAGTGAAGACGAAGACGATGAACTTACTAACGCTCAAAAAGAAGCCATCGTAGTTGCGGATAAGATAAAGGATATGTTAAGTAATGGTTACAAGGTATTTGATAACAAAAAGGGATTATGGCGTAAGTTAAAACCAAGTGATATAGTTATTTTGCTAAGATCTCTTAGTAACAGTGATCTTTATATTAAAGCACTTAATAAAAGAAACATAAGTGCGTACTCTGAGGTTTCACATGAATATTTTGATAACTATGAAATTAAGTTAGTAATTAGCTTGTTAAAGGCAGTGGATAACCCATATGATGACATATCGTTGATGAGTGTTTTAAACTCTGATTTGATAGACGTAAGTTTAGATGATGTAGTAAGTTTAAGAGCGTTAAATAAAAACGTGTCTTTATATGAAAACATGATGGAAAGTAGTAATGAATGCGTTAATAAAGTTTTAAACTTGTTATTAGAGCTTAAAAGTTATGCTAATAATAATTCCGTTTATAAATTATTAAATAAAGTGTATAAAGACTTTGATTTGTTAGCGGTAATAGGAGGTTTAAAACAAGGTGGTAACCGTGTTAAAAACCTTATACACATGTTGAACCATGCTAATTTATTTGAATGTAAAAGCCTTCATGAATTTATTACTTACATAGAAAACATTATTTTAAATAAGGGAACTTTAGAAGGTGTAAATCCTTTATCTAATGAAGATAACGTTCTTATAACCACGATTCATAAATCAAAAGGGTTAGAGTATCCGGTGGTTTTTTTAAGTGAAACCGGAAGGGGGTTTAACCTTAAAGATTTAAAAAATGATTTAATGATTAACACTGATTTAAACGTGGCTTTTAATTTAAGAAACGATGATTATAAGGTAAAATACGTTTCGCTTCCAATGATGACCTTTAAAAACTATGAATTTAAAAAAGCTCTTTCTGAGGAACTAAGAATACTTTACGTAGCTTTAACAAGGGCTAAAGAAAAGATAATAATAACGGGATTTAGTAGGAATTTGGAAGGCTTAATTAACAAAGCTGCATCTAAAATGGGAAATTATGACGTTGTGTCTAATTTATATTTAGATGCATCAAGAAGTTACCTGGATATTATGATGCCATGTTTCTTAAGACATCCTATGTGTAAAAACTTAAGAGATTATAGTTTGATGGACGTAAAAACCCAAGATGCACGTTTTAACTTAAACGTTAACGTTATTAATGCAAATGAAATTAATGAAAGTGAGTTTTTAGTAAAAGAACGTATCTTGTCAAGAGAGTTTGACCATGATTGGTTAAATAAAGTACTTAATTTTAAATATGACGATAAGTTTACTAAAGTTCCTTCTTTGGTAAGCGTTAGTGAAATAAAAAAGAAAAAACAATTTCTTAGAAAACCTAACTTTTTAAATGATGGTGTAAACCACACTGACATAGGCACTTTATATCATAAAGTGTTAGAAAACTTACCAATAAAGAAGTATCATATAACTGATTTAAACCATGAATTAAATAACATGGTAAAAAAGAACGTAGTTTCTAAAGAAGATTTAAAAAAACTTAACATGGATAAGTTATTTGCATACCTAACTTCTGATATTTATGATATGATACTAAATAGTACTGATGTAAGAAGAGAATATAAAATAACTTTTAAAGCACCAATAAATTACTATGATGATTCTTTATCAGGTATGGATGTATTAGTTGATGGGGTAATTGATTTACTTTGTAAAACAAGCGATACATACGTAATAGTGGATTATAAAACCGATAACGTTGATCTTATCGAAGAGTTAAAAGATCGTTATAAGGTACAGCTTGATTTGTATGAAATAGCCGTTAAAGATGTTTTGAAAGCTAAAAAAGTAAGAAAATTCATATATTCTATAAAATTGAATAAATTTATAGAAGTTTAGGAGGTAATAAAATGGTTGATGAAATATTTGCTACCATAGAACGGGAGAAAAAAAGACAGCAAGATACGATTGAGTTAATTGCGTCCGAAAACTTTGTTAGTGAAAACGTGCTTAAAGCACAAGGTAGTATTTTAACTAACAAGTACGCAGAAGGTTATCCAAATAAGCGTTATTATGGTGGGTGTAAGTACGTGGATGAAATTGAACAAATGGCAATCTCTAACGCTAAAAAGTTATTTGGTGTAAAATATGTTAACGTCCAGCCTCACTCAGGTTCATCCGCTAACATGGCTGTTTACCGTGCTCTTTTAAAACCAGGAGATAAGGTTTTGGGAATGAACCTTAATTCTGGAGGACACCTAACTCATGGTAGTAACCTTTCTTTTAGCGGGATGGATTATAATTTTATATCGTATGACGTTGATAAAGAAACCGGTCAAATAAATTATGATGAGGTAAGAAAAATAGCTCTAAAAGAAAAACCAAAGTTAATCGTTGCGGGAGCTTCTGCTTATTCTAGAAAAATAGATTTTGCTGAGTTTCGTGATATTGCTCATTTTTGTGGGGCATACCTTATGGTTGACATGGCACATATAGCGGGAATAGTTGCTGCCGGTTTACATCAAAACCCATGTAAATACGCTGATGTTGTTACCTCAACAACCCATAAAACGTTAAGGGGACCAAGAGGGGGAATTATTTTAACGAACGACGAGGTGTTAGCTAAAAAAATAGATAAGATGGTTTTCCCTGGAATTCAGGGAGGCCCTTTAATGCACGTTATTGCTGCTAAAGCCGTTTGCTTTGCGGAGGCAATGTCCACCGATTTTATAAATTATCAAAAACAAGTAATTAAAAACGCAAAAATATTATGTGATGTTTTAAAAATAGAAGGTTTTAAAATCGTTACAAATGGTACGGATAATCATTTGATTTTGGTAGACGTTAAAAAATCCGTTAACATGACTGGTAAAGAAGCGGAAAAAATACTTGAAAGCATAGGAATAACTTGTAACAAAAACATGATACCGTATGACGTAACAACGCCGTTTATTACTAGTGGTATAAGGTTAGGTACCGCCGCTATGACAACAAGGGGATTTAAAGAGCAAGATTTTGTTGAAGTTGGTAAAATAATTTCCGCTTGTCTTCATAACACGGAAGATGATAGAATATTAACCGATTTAAAAGATAGGGTTAAAAGACTTTGCAATGAACACCCAATATATGAGAAGGTGAAGTATGAATAACATAATTGATGGTATAAAGATAAGTACTGAGATAAGAAAAGATATAAAACAGATCATAAACGAAACAAAGATTACTCCCGCTTTAGCGGTTATTCAAGTTGGGGATAATAAAGCAAGTAGCATATACATAAAAAATAAAAAGAAGGCTTGCGAAGAAGTGGGGATAAGGTTTGAGCACATAAAGTTTAATGATACCATATCCGAAGAGTTAGTGATTAATGAAATTAAAAGGCTTAATAATGATATTAGCATTAACGGAATACTTGTTCAATTACCGCTTCCGCTTGGCTTTGACGAAGGTAAAATAATAAACACAATAAGCCCGGTAAAAGACGTTGATGGGTTAACTTACCAAAACGTTGGTAACTTGGTTTTAGAAAATGATTGCTTAGTGCCATGTACTCCTTTAGGAGTAATGGAACTTTTAAAAGCTTATAACGTTCGTTTATCAGGAAAAAACGTTTGCTTAGTTGGAAGAAGTAATTTGGTTGGTAAACCTTTAATTCAGCTTTTATTAAGAAATGATGCTACTTTAAGCATATGTCATTCTAAAAGTTTAGATATAAAAAATCATACTAAACAGGCCGATGTTTTAATCGTGGCAGCAGGCCACCCTAACCTTATTACTAAAGACATGGTAAAGGATGGGGTTGTTATAATTGATGTTGGTATAAATAAAGAGGGTAACCTACTTCGTGGTGATGTCGACTTTGATGGTGTTAGCAAGAAGGCTTCTTTAATAACCCCCGTTCCGGGTGGCGTTGGCCCAATGACCGTTGCATGTCTTTTAAAAAACGTGGTAAAAGCATACCAGATTCAAAATTAATATGAAAACGCAGCTAGATGATGTTTTCATAGATAACGTTCCTAGCCTTGACCTTCATGGTGAGTTTAGGTTTTCAGCAAGGGTATTGGTGAAGGAATTTATTTATGATAACTACGTTTTAAAAAATAAAAGAATACTTATAATCCACGGTGTAGGAACTGGAGCAATAAAAGAAGAGGTATACAACGTTTTAAAAAATGATAAAAGGGTTGAATCATATCACTTAAATCATTATAACCAAGGGTGTACGGTAGTTTATTTAAAATAATGTAAACTAGAAAAAAAATGGACCAATAGGTCTTTTTTTAATTTTAATTAGTATTATAATCATAGATGTAAGAGTACAAGTCACTTTTTGTAAAAAAGTTGACAATTTTAACCTTTTATGCTATTATAACAGCCATTCGGTGAAGAAGGGGGAATTTTCATGGAAAATAAAAGTGGATTAACGGTAAAGGACTTGTTAATTAGGTTAGTGTTAATAGTAATATTTATCTTTTTATTAATTTGGTTATTTCCTATGCCAGATTTAAAACCTTTAAATAATCAAATTTTTGCAGATAACATTGATCGAATGAAGGATGTTGCAAAATCATATTATACGGTTGAAAGATTACCTCAAGATTTTAACACGTCTAAAAAAATGACTTTAAAGGAAATGATAGATGAACATCTTATTTTACCTTTGATGGACTCAAATGGTAATTATTGTAGTGAAGATGATTCATACGTTCAAATTACTAAGTTAGAAAATGAGTACGTTATAAAAGTTCAATTATCATGTACTGATAAAAAAGATTACGTAATTGAGCACTTTGGATGTTATGATATTTGTAGTGATGTGTGTAAAATACTTGAAACAACAAATAAAAATGATAAAACAACAAATGGTAAAGTAACAACTAAAAATAACGGTAAATTGTATGAATATCAGTTTATGAAAAACGAGTGTACCGAGAAATTTGATAAGTACGTATGTCCATCTGGATATTATTTAGTTGGAAACAAGTGTATGAAGGATGGCTCTCAAACGGTTAGTGTAGATGCATATAAGCACGTAACGAACGTGTCTTCTACTGATACTAAAGATGCTAAGCCAATAATTACTAGTACTGATGAAAAAGAACCCGCAACTTGTAAGGTTACCACATTAACTTCAACCATTGATGCAACTCCATCAAGTACGGTTACTGATCAAATTAAAACTGGAACACAAACTATAACAGCTGATAAAAAATATAGTTATGATGTTAAAGGTGCCGTTGGAACCGTTAAAACGGTTACTGCTAACAAGATAACCGTTCAAAATTATGACGTAATAAGCGCAACAAAAGTGGCAACAGGTTATAAATGGACTTACCAATCTACCTTAATATCTGATAAAAGTAATTTGGCTTTTACTAATGATAATGAAAAATTAGTTTTAGTTGATTCTTGGGAAGAACTTGCTTGTGATACTTGTTTTACAACTGTAACGGTTTATCAATATTGGCGTTATAAAAAGGAAGCCACTGGTTATACTTACTCGTGTGATGCTTTCCCAGGTTATGAAAAATATGATGGCGACAAGTGTAGAAAAGCAACTACCGTTACAACAAAGTGTCCTGATGGATACACCGATAATGGCTCTACTTGTTCAAAGCAAGAAGTTACTTATAGTTGTTCTAAGTATGGATCAGATTACGTGCTAGATGAAAACAAAAAAACATGTACTAAAACAACGGTAAGTTATTCGTGCCCAGCGGGAACAACCAAAACATCTGATGAAAAATATTGTAAGAAAGACGTTTATGGTTGTCCAGCAGGAACAACCGCAATTAGTGGAGGAAAGTGTTCTAAAACAACTTATTCATGTCCTCCTAATACTTCAAATAAAACATATACGTTAAACGGAACAAAGTGTACCGTTAAGTCTAAGGTTAAGGTATGTTCTTGTCCTGAAGGAACCGTTCAAACCGAAGATAAGTTATATTGTATAAAAACAAATTCTAGTACTACGTATTCTTGTGAAGCATATCCAGGATACACGTTAAACGGAACAAAGTGTACTAAGACAACTACAACACAAAAGGTAACTTATTCATGTGATAGTGGTTATACTTTAAGTGGTACAAAATGCGTTAAAACCGTAAATACTAGTGATACTAAAGATGCGGAACCAACGTATAGAATCTCTTGTGATCAAAAGTACAAGTGGTCTACAAGTACTTCAATTGATGGTTGGATTTATACCGGAAATAAAAGAGAAATAAAATAAAAAGAATAATAAAGGGTTAAAGAAGGCTTTTTGTAAGTCTTCTTTTTTGTTATACTTATAGTAAGGTGGTGATAATGTGTATGTAAAAGTATTAATAGAAACCAGGGTAAAAAGTAACGACATGACTTTTACTTATCACGTGCCATCAAACGTAGAAGATAATTTGTTAATCGGTAAAAGGGTGCTTGTCCCGTTTTCAAATAGAACGGTAGAAGGGTTTGTTTTAGGTTATGATGCTAAAACAGATGATTATGAAATAAAGGATATAATAAAAATCATAGATGATGAACCAGTATTAAACGATGAACTTATTAATCTTGGAATTTACATGAGTAAAAAGTATTTATGTCCTTTAATAAATTGTTATCAAAGTATGCTTCCTAAAGCGTTAAAAGCTGGTGTAAAAAACGGTGGCGGAATAAAAAAACTTTTATATGTTAAATTAAATGATAACGTTATAAATGCTGATGTTAAGGTTAAAAGGCAACTTGAAATAATAGACTTTTTAAAGGATAACAAAGAAGTATTAAAAAGCTCTATACAAAGTAAATCTTCATTAAGCAAACTAATAGAAAAAGGCATAGTATTAGAATATTATAAAGAAACGTATAGAAAAGTTGAAACTGAGCTTGACCGTAAAGAAATATTGTTAACTAAAGAGCAGAAACTTGTTAGTAAAACGATAAAATCTTATTTAAATAAGCAACTGGTAACATTATTATATGGAGTTACTGGAAGTGGCAAGACAGAGGTTTATATAGACGTGGTTAAGGAAGTTGTTAAAAGTGGTAAAAGTGCCATTATACTAGTTCCTGAAATAAGCTTAACGCCACAAATAACAGCTAGGTTTAAGGGCGTTTTTAAGGATGAAATTGCCATTTTACATTCTTCTTTATCTGATGGTGAAAGGTATGATGAGTACCGTAAAATAATTAGAAAAGAGGTAAGCGTTGTAATAGGTGCTCGTAGCGCTATATTTGCACCGCTTAATAACATAGGTATAATAATAATAGATGAAGAACATTCTGAAAGTTATAAACAGGAAAATAACCCAAGGTATAGTACTTTAGATATAGCAGTTGAAAGATCAAAAACGCATGAGTGTCCAGTTATCCTAGGAAGTGCAACTCCTAAGATAGAAAGTTATGCTAGAGCTAAAAAAGGATATTATCAATTATTAGAACTTCCTTCAAGGGTTAATAATAAGCCGCTTCCAAATGTTAGCATAGTTGACATGAAAAAAGAAATTAGAAAAGGAAACGCTATTTTCTCGGATGAACTACGAAATAAGATAAATGATAGGTTAATAAAAAAGGAACAAGTTATGTTACTCCTAAATAGAAGAGGATACGCGAATTATTTAACATGTAATAATTGTGGTTTCGTGTTTAAGTGCCCTAATTGTGATATAACCTTAACTTATCATAAAACTTCGGGGATGATGCGCTGTCATTACTGTGGATACGCAAGTAAAAAACTTGAGGTATGCCCCGCTTGTAAAGAAAAAAGCATAAAGCAAATGGGCGTTGGAACTGAAAAACTAGAAGAAAAAATAAAAGAGGAATTTCCGTTAGCAAAGGTTCTTAGAATGGATGCTGATACGACTAGTAAAAAAGGATCACATAATAAAATAATAAGTTCTTTTAATACGGGTGAATATAACGTTTTAGTTGGAACGCAAATGATTTCTAAAGGGCTTAATTTTCCTTGCGTTACGTTAGTTGGGGTTATAAACGCTGACGTTTCTTTAAACATTCCAAATTTTAGAAGTAGTGAGCAAACCTTTAGTTTACTAGACCAAGTTATAGGGCGCTGTGGTAGAGCGGATAAAGAAGGAGAAGCAGTTATTCAAACCTTTAACCCTGATCATTACAGTATAGTATGTGCTTCAAACCATGACTATAAATCATTTTTTAATCATGAGATGTACGTTAGAAAAAAACTTAATTATCCGCCTTTTTGTTTTATTGCCTTAATAAAAATATCATCAAAAGACTTTAATTATGGTATAGGGGAAGCTAAAAAGATTAGTAATTACCTAAGGCAAAATTTAAAGAACACAAGCGTTTTAGGGCCTTCGATAGCAAGCGTTTTAAAGGTAAACAATAATTATAATTTTAGCGTCATCTTAAAATATAAAAAAGAAGAAAAATTATATTATTTTCTTAATCAAATAATTAAAATATACGAAGGTAACGCGAAAATCAAAGTTAGTTTAGATTTTGATCCGATAAATTTTTAAAAAAACAAAAATCATAAAACATAAAAATACATATTAAAGGGGTTATGTTATGCAAGAAATTATAGAAAGATTGGTTAAAGTTTATTTTAAAATTAATCGAATTTAACAACGTTAGCCAAGAAGAAGTTTTTGAAATAATGTTAAAGAAAAAAGAAATGATGGGTGGCTTTGATGAAAAAACTTACTTAATTAAGGCTGTTGATCAACAATACGTTGATGAAAATAAGGGCTGCTTACTTTGCTGTAATCCCACTTGCAGGGCTTTTTATCGTGAAAAACTTGGGGTTGATGAAAACGGAAAGCCGATGGGTTACAATTGTATAGGGTATGAATCAGTTTATAAAAAAAATATAAGTAGTGGTTTTTTGGCATAAAATAACTTGAAATGATTATTATTTTGTTATATAATATCTTTGGCTTTTCGAGGAAAAGAAATACACACAAGTTTGGATTTACATCTCGAGTGTCCGAAGAGGATGAGTATGTGAAGAAGAAGAACTTGGAGGAGATAACGAAGGAGGAATGAAAATGCCAGTTGTATCAATGAGTTATCTTTTAGAAGCAGGTGTACATTTTGGACATCAAACTAAAAGATGGAACCCAAAGATGAAAGAATATATTTTTACCGCAAGGGATGATATTTACATCATCGATTTGCAAAAGACAGTTAAGAAGATAGAAGAAGCTTACGCTGCCTTAAAAGAAATCGCTGCTAATGGCGGAAAGGTTATTTTTGTAGGAACTAAAAAGCAAGCTCAAGAGTCTGCTGAAGAAGAAGCAAAAAGATCTGATAGCTATTACGTTGCAAAACGTTGGTTAGGTGGAACTTTAACTAACTTTAGAACCATTAGAAGAAGAATTGGTCGTTTGGATCAAATTGAAAAAATGGAAAAAGATGGAACTTTTGATAAGTTACCTAAAAAAGAAGTTGTTAAGATTCGTAAGGAATACGAAAAATTAAACTCTTATTTCTGTGGGTTAAGAGAAATGAAAAAATTACCACAAGCTATGATTATAGTTGATCCTAAAAAAGAAGTTAATGCTATTAACGAAGCTAGAAAGCTTGGAATACCAGTATTTGGTATCGTAGATACTAACTGTGATCCTGATATGGTTGATTATGTTATTCCAGGTAATGATGATGCTATTCGTGCCGTTAAGATCGTTCTTGGAGTTTTAAATAACGCAATATGTGAAGCTACTGGAAAACCAGTTGAAGATTACATAACCGAAGAAGATAAGACTAAAGCTGCTGCTAAGGAATTAGTTAATGATGCAAAAGAATTAGCTAACGACGTTAAGGAAGTTGTTAAGAAGAAAGCTGCTGAAAAAGTAGAAGAAATAAAAAAAGAAGTAAAAGAAGCAGTTGAAGAAGTAAAACCAGTTGTTGAGAAAAAAGCTGAAGAAGTAAAAAAAGCGGTTTCAAAGAAAGCTAAGGAAGTTAAAGAAGAAGTCGTTGATTTAACAAAGAAAACGGTAGCAGAATTAAAAGCAATGGCAAAGGAAGCTAAAATTGAAGGTTATTCAAAACTAAAGAAAGATGAATTAGTAAAAGCATTAAAAAAATAAGACTTTAAAATGAGTGTCATTTTTGATTATAAAAGGGAGAGTTAACAAATGAATGCAAGTTTAATTAGAGAACTAAGAGATATGTCTGGAGCTGGAATGATGGATTGCAAGAAGGCTTTAGAAGAAAATGGTAATGATATTAAAAAAGCAGTTGAATGGTTAAGGGAAAAGGGAATTGCTAAAGCTGCTAAAAAAGCTGATAGAATAGCAGCAGAAGGTCTATCAACCATAGAAATTGATGGAAATAAAGCGGTAATCATAGAAATTAACTGTGAAACTGATTTCGTAGCTAAAAACGAAAAATTTCAAAACTTCTTAAAGGACGTTGCTAAAATAGTTTTAGCTAGTAACGTTAAAACAATGGAAGAAGCATTGGAATTACCATGTGAAGCAGGTAAGTTAAGTGATTATGTTACTAATATGACTGCTACAATTGGTGAGAAAATTTCGTTTAGAAGATTTGCTATTTTAACTAAAGAAGCAGATGAACATTTTGGCTCATACATTCACATGGGTGGTAAGATTTCTGTTTTATCATTGATTAAAGGAGCTAACGAAGAGGTTGCAAAGGACGTTTGTATGCACGCTGCTGCAATGCGCCCAGAATACGTAACAAAAGAGCAAGTTCCAGAAGAACAAGTAGAACATGAAAAGAAAATTTTAACTGAACAAGCTATGGCAGAAGGCAAACCAGCTAACATTGCAGAGAAGATGGTAATGGGAAGAATCTCTAAATATTACAAGGAAATCTGCTTAGAAGAACAAGATTTCGTTAAGGATAATTCCGTTACCGTTGGTAAGTACGTAAGCAATAATGGTGGTAAAATCGTTGATGTTATAAGATACGAAGTTGGTGAAGGTATGGAAAAACGTCAAGACAACTTTGCTGAAGAAGTAGCTGCTCAAATGAAAGGTGAATAGTTATGAAAAAGTTAGTGGCGTTATTACTAACTTTTTTATTGGTTTTAGTGGGATGTGAATCAATAGAAGTTACTAAAGTAGAAGATGATATTGAAACTGATGCTATAAGGTTTAGCAAGGAATATTCCTTAGATAACGTTAATAACGTTTATAAGTATACAACTTATGATAACGTTGTTGATACCATTGAATCTGGAAGTGGCATTATATACTTAGGTTTTCCAGCTTGTGATTTATGTAAAGAAGTTATACCAGTATTAAATGATGTTGCTAAAGATAAAGGTGTAAAAGAAATACTTTATTATAATTTTAAGGATATAAGAGAAAATAATACCGAAGAATATTTAAAATTAGTTGAATTATTATCTTCATATTTAAATGAAACCGAAGAGGGTGTAAAAAAAATTACCGCACCAACCATTATTTTCGTAAATAAAGGAAACGTAGTTGGGGTATACATCGGTAAATTAAATCCTGATTCTGAAGAAATCATGACTAAGGAAGAAAAAGAACGTTTAAAAAATAATTTTTCTAGTTTGATTGATAAAATGTTAATTGAAGAAACTACTAGTAGTCAAGAAGAACAAAAAGACTTGTAATAAAGTCTTTTTTTATTATATAATATTATATATATGAAAGAGGGATAAAATGTTAGAAGAAATTTTACTAGAAGCAGAAGATAAAATGCAAAAAGCAATAGAGGTAATGGAAAATAGGTTTTTAAACGTTAGGGCTGGTCGTGCTAACCCTAAGATATTAGATAAGGTGATGGTAGAGTATTATGGTGCTCCAACACCACTTATTCAGTTAGCTACTATTTCTGTTCCAGAAGCACGTAAGATAGTTATAAAACCTTTTGATAGAAGTAGTATAGGATCAATTGAAAAAGCAATTTTTGAAGCAGATCTTGGTCTTACACCTAATAATAATGGTGAAACGGTTATGCTTGTTATTCCGGAACTTACTGAAGAAAGAAGAAAAGAATACGTTAAGGAAGCTAAAAATTTAGCAGAAGAAGCTAAAATAGCACTTAGAAACATAAGACAAGATGCTAATAATTCAATTAAAAAATTAGAAATACCAGAAGATGAACAAAAAGGTGGACAAGAAGATATTCAAGAGTTAATTAATAAGTATAATAAAGTAGTGGACGAAAAGTTAAAAATAAAGGAAAGTGAATTAATGGAAATATAAACAATAACAAAAGTTATTGTTTTTTTTATAAAAAGAAAGTATAATTATATTAGTCTAGGAGGGTTAAGATGAAGAAAGATAAGAAAAACATTTTAATTCTATTTTTAATCTTAATGGTGATAATCCTAACTAGTTACTTTTTATTTGTAAGTGGTACTACAAATAAAATAAAGGCAAGTTTAAGTAAATTATCAGCTAACGTAAATGAAGATGTAAATGCTAGTTATTATCCTGTAATAACCATGGTTATTAACTCTAGTGGGCAAAGGTTAGTAAACGAGGATGTTGCGGTAACGGTTATAGCGGAAAGTCAGTATAAAATAGATAAAGTTTATTACTCTTTTGATAAAGAAACTTGGTATGATGATGCTTTTGAAGCTAATTATGGAAAAGAGGCAAACATTAAATTAGTATTTAACGAAAGCATGGATGAAAAGTTGTATATTAAAGTAGAAAACGAAAAAGGTTACCAAAGTTATGTTTACGAAACAAGTATCAAAATAGATAAAGAAAAACCTAAAGTTAAAGTGAGTAAAAAAAATTATGGTATTAACGTAACGGCAGAGGATAATTATGGTTTATCAAACGTTCAATTTTCTTATGACGGTGTTAACTGGGATAGTGAAGAAATATCAGGTACCATGGTTAGCATGGGTAAAAAGGATTTTGATTACTCGTATGTTAGGGTAGTTGATGAAGCTGGAAACATTAGTGATGTTAAGGAAGTTAAGTAATTATTGATTAACTTCTTTTTTTGTGTTACAATAACTTCTAGTTAAAGGCAATGAAAAAGAGTAGTAGTAAGAAAAAAGCCGATAGAGAGTTAGCGGTAGGTGGAAGCTAATGGTAATATCTTATGAATTCACTTTGGAGCTGGGTAACCCTAAAGTTATCACGTTTATCTTACGTTACAAGAAATAAAGTGCATAGAAATCTATGAAGCAAGGTGGTACCACGGAAAATGTTTTCGCCCTTGTTTTATAGATTTTTTTATTTAGGAGGAAATACTATGAATGAAAAAGTAAATTTGATTAAAGAGTCTTTTGAAAAAGATTTATTATCTATTGCTGATTTAAAAAAACTAAATGATGTAAGGGTGGAGTATTTAGGTAAACAAGGTAAGGTAACAGAATTATCCAAGATGATGAAGGATATACCTAATGAACAAAAAAAAGAGTTTGGTATGCTTGTTAATGAAGTTAGAAATTATGTTACATCTAGTCTAGATGAAAAGAAAAAAGAACTAGAAGAAAAAGCGTTAAACGAAAAGTTGGCTAGTGAAAAAATAGACATTACCTTACCAGCAACTAAAATTCCGGTTGGTTCACCAAACATACTAGAAAAAATAATAGAAGAAGTAGAAGAACTTCTTATGAGTATGGGCTATGATGTAGTAGATGGACCTGAAATAGAAGAAGATCATTATAACTTTGAATTATTAAACATACCAAAAGGACATCCTGCAAGAGATGCACAAGATACTTTTTACATCGAAGATGATAAGTTGTTATTAAGAAGTCAAACATCTCCAGTGCAGGCTCGTGTGATGTTAGCAAATAAAGGTGAAAAACCAATTAGAATGATATGTCCTGGTAAAACGTATAGAAGGGATGATGATGATGCTACTCACTCACATCAATTTATGCAAATAGAAGGATTATTAGTTGATAAAAACGTTAGTTTATCAGATTTAAAAGGTACCTTTGACGTGATTGCTAAAAAATTATTCGGTGAAGATTGTAAAACAAGGTTTAGACCAAGTTATTATCCATTTACTGAGCCTTCTGTTGAAACGGATATATCTTGTTTTAATTGCCACGGAAAGGGCTGCAGTATATGTAAAAATACTGGTTGGATAACGGTATCAGGAGCTGGTATGGTTAATCCAAAAGTATTAGAAGACTGTGGTTATGATCCAAAGGTATGGACAGGGTTTGCGTTTGGTTTTGGAGCTGAACGTTTAGCAATGCTTAAATATGGTATTAATGATATAAGAACGTTTTATAACACAGATTTAAGAGAAGTAAAAAACTTTGATAGAAAGGATGGTGAATAATATGATTAGTATGAATTGGGTAAAGGATTACGTTGATTTAACTGGTGAAGATTTAAAAGATTTAGCGGTAAAAGTTACTAAGGCTGGTATTAACGTAGAAGCTGTTGTAACTAATCATATTGATAACTTAGTTGTTGGTAAAATAACTGATGTAAAACCTCATCCTGATAGTGATCATTTAAACGTTTGCATGGTAGATGTTGGTAATGAAATAATTCAAATAGTATGTGGTGCATCAAACGTAAGAAAAGATTTAAAGGTAATAGTTGCACTACCTGGTGCTGTTTTACCTGGTAATTTTGAAATAAAAAAAGGTAAGATACGTGGCATTGAATCAAACGGGATGATATGCGCGTTATTTGAGTTAGGATTAGAAGAAAAAACGGAAGAAACTTATGCTAAGGGAATTACTGAGCTAGGTGAAGATGCTAAAGTAGGTAGTGATCCATTAGAGTATCTTGGGTTAGATGATACTTTATATGATTTAGACGTTCATAAACATCGTAATAATGATTGCTATTATCATATTGGTTTTGCGTATGAAGTAGCGTGCATATTAGGTAAAAAAGTTAATTTACCAAAAAGTCCTGTAACAGAAATAGATGATGATATTAATAATTATTTTAGCTTGGATGTAAAAACAGATAAATGTCCTTTATATACTGCTAGAATGGTAAAAGACGTTAAGATTGGACCATCTCCTGATTTCATTAAGAAAAGATTAGGATCTGCGGGTATGAGATCAATTAATAACGTTGTTGATATATCTAATTACGTAATGTTAGAATTTGGTCAACCACTTCATTTCTTTGATAAAAATAAATTAGGAAATAAAGTTTTGGTTAGGATGGCTGAAGATAATGAAACCATTAAAACCTTAGATGGTAAAGAAAGGGTTTTAAATTCTGATGATATCGTTATAACAGATGGTAACAAACCAGTTTGTATAGCGGGCGTTATGGGTGGTGAAAATACTGAAGTAGATGATAATACTACTGATATATTAATAGAAAGTGCTATTTTTGATGCCATAAACATTCGTAATACCGCAAATAAACTTAACCTAAAAAGTGAAGCATCAATTAGGTATGGTAAAGGTTTAAGTTATGAATATACTTTAATGGCTATCGAAAGAGCTTGCTACTTACTTGAAAAGTATGCAGATGGTAAAGTTTTAAAAGGTATGGTTATGCATGATAAGGTTGATAAAACCCCAAAAACGGTTACTTTCTTATCTAAAGACGTTAACAAATTACTTGGTATAAATATATCTGATGAAGATATGAAAAAAGAATTAGAAAAGTTGGATTTTGCTTATGACTATAAAGATGGTTTATTTACTGCTACTATCCCACCAAGAAGACTAGATATTGACCCAACCGTTGCGGATATCGCGGAAGAAATAGGGCGTTTATACGGATATCATAACTTAGTTTCTACTTTGCCTTTAGGAGTAACTAAAAAAGGCGTATACGTAGGTGATGTTTCTTATCGTAAATCCATTTCAAAAAGACTTAGAACCCTTGGTTTAAATGAAGTTAAGACTTATACGTTAATTTCTAAAGAAATGGATGATATGTTTAAATACGAAGATAAAAAAAGTATTGATTTACCAAACCCAATGAGTAGTGATAAGTCAGTTATAAGAACAAGTTTGTTATCATCACTTATGAACACTTATGATTATAATAAAAAAAGACACGTAAAAGATGTTAACATATATGAAATATCAAAAACTTATGATATTGATTATAAAGAAGATAGTAAAATTGCTATTTTAATGAGTGGTAATTACATTACTAATGAGTGGCAAAATACTTCTGTTAAAGTAGATTTTTACTTATTAAAGGGAATAATAGAAAACTTACTCGATTTTTTAGGGTTAAAAAATAGGTATGATTATGAAGTTTTAGAAAATAAATATTTTCACCCTGGAATGAGTGCTAAATTATTGTTGGATAGAGAAGAAATAGGTGTTTTTGGTAGGGTTCATCCACAAGTATGTAAAGATGAAATATACGTTTGTGAAATATCTATGTCAAAGCTAATAAGAAGCGTTAAACCTCTTAAGTTTAAAGAAGCTCCAAAATATCCTGAAATAATAAAAGACGTTGCGTTTATAGTAAACAAGGATATCAGTTCAAAAACGGTAGAATCCGCAATTAAAAAAGCGGGTGGAAGACTTCTTACCAACATAAACGTATTTGACGTTTATACTGGAGATAAAATAGGTAATGAAGAAAAACAAATTGCTTATTCATTAACCTTTGCTGCACCAGATAGAACGCTTACGGAAGAAGAAGTAATGGCAGTATTTAACAACATAATAAAAAAGGTTACTGAAAGTGTTCCAGCAACCTTAAGAGATAATTAATTTAAATGAGTTTTTAGAATTTCTAAAAGCTCTTTTTTTAGTTCATCAGATGCGTTTTTCCATATTATTTCCATAAATACACCAAGTCCAGGCAAAGCTTCTTCTAAACCTTCTTTTATCGTATCTTCAATTGACTCTTTTATTTCACTTTCGTTATCACCTTTAAAACTGTCTATTATATACTGTCTAATACTTATATTTTCCATTAATATCATTCCTTTCAGTATAGTTTTCTGTAAAAAACGTCAAATTATACTAAATTTTGTTGATAATGTTATAAAAAATTTATATAATTAAGTAAAATAGGAGGGATAAAATGGATACTAGTTATTATGTAGATACGTATTATGGATATAATGCTGCAAATTCTTCCATAGTTGGTGGTATGTTTGTTTTTATGGTTATTATGTGGATAATATCAATAATAATAGGAGTAATTGGTATAGTTTCATTATGGAAAATATTTAAAAAAGCAGGTAAACCGGGTTGGGCAGCTTTAATACCATTTTACAACTACTACGTAATGTGTGAGATAGCAGAAAAACAATGGTGGCATGTTTTGTTATTATTTGTACCAATAGCACAAATATATTCTTTATTCGTTGTGTATGATGGTGTTAGCAAAAAATTTGGTAAATCTACGGGATTTAGCGTTGGAATGCTTTTCTTACCTTACATTTTTTTACCAATCTTAGCATTTTCTGATGCACAAATGATTGATAAAAATAAAGGTTTTGGAAGTACTAATCTAGAACAATCCGTACAAAATGTTGATGCAAATATCGTTGATAATAATACGAACAATATGAACCAAGGTTATGTTGCTCCAAGCTTTGAAACGCCAGCTACACCAAGTGCTGAAGAACATGTTAACAACGTTTCACAACCTATGGCAAATAATGATATTAATCAAAGTTCACCAATGAACAATATGAACCAAGGTTACGTTGCTCCAAGCTTTGGAACGCCAGCTACACCAGTTACTGAAGAACATGTTAACAACGTTTCACAACCTATGGTAAATAATGATGCTAATCAAGGTTCATCAATGAGCAATATGAACCAAGGTTATGTTGCTCCAAATTTTGAAACGCCAGCTACACCAGTCACTGAAGAACCTGTTAACAACGTTTCGCAACCTATGGTAAATAATGATGTTAATCAAAGTACACTAATGAATAATATGAACCAAGGTTACGTTGCTCCAAGCTCTACAACAAGTGCTGAAGAACCAGTTAACAACGTTTCACAACCGATGGTAAATAACGATATTAATCAAGGTTCATCAATGAACAATATGAACCAAGGTTATGTTGCTCCAAGTTTTGACACGCCAGCTACACCAAGTGCTGAAGAACCTATTAACAACGTTTCACAACCTATGGTAAATAATGATATTAACCAAAGTACACTAATGAATAATATGAACCAAGGTTACGTTGCTCCAAGCTCTACACCAAGTATTGAAGAACCTGTTAATAATGTTTCACAACAAGTAGTAGAAAATAATGTTAATCAAAGTGAACCGAACCAAAATAGTGCTCAAGGTATCGAACCAAATGAAGCAATAATTAACGCAGAAAAGCCACATACATCATTTTGGTCAAATAGAAATAATCAATAAACATAAAAGGGTTTTTAAAACTCTTTTTTTAATGCTATAATTAAGATGGTGGTGTAATAAATGATAAAGCAGGGTAAAAATAAGGATTTGGATTATCAAATGAATTTGTTTAAAGAAATAATATTAAAAAATAATGTTTTAAAGACGATTTTAGAAAGATTAGAAGGATATGGTTTAGATAATTATTACGTTGCTGCGGGAGCCATAAACCAAACGGTATTTAATTATTATCATAATAATAGCATGAACTATTTAATAGATGATTATGACATAGTTTATTATGATGAAGATTTAAGTTATGAAAAAGAAGATAAAATAATTAAGGAAATTAATTTATTATGTAAAGATTTAAACGTTAGTCTTGATATTAAAAATCAAGCTAGGGTGCATTTATGGTTTAAAAATAAGTTTGGGTATTCAATCGAACCAAATAAATCAGTTGAAGATGCGATAAGTAAGTGGGGATCTACCGTTACATGTATAGGAGTTAGGTTAAAAAACAATGAGCTTACTATTTTTGCACCGTATGGTTTAAATGATTTATTTAGTTTAATAATAAGGCCTAATAAAGAAAATTTTATTAAAAAAGGTTATGAGGAAAAAACAAGAAAATGGAAGCAAAATTGGCCAAAACTAACCATAATCCCTTGGGATAATGATTAATAAAATGATATAATGAAAAAAGGTGATAATGATGAAAGAAGTAGTATTAATTGATGGTAATAATTTGTTATTTAGAAGTTATTATGCAACGGCTTATTCTGGTAATTTTATGAAGAATTCTAAAGGATTTCCAACGAATGCTTTATATGGTTTTATAAACATGATAAACAAGATAATAAACGATGAAAAGCCAGAATATATGTTAGTTGCTTTTGATAAAGGTAAAACGTTTAGACATGATAAATATGAAGATTATAAAGCTGGTAGAATAGAAATGCCAAACGAACTTAAAGCACAGTTTCCCCTTGCTAAACAAATACTTACAAATTTAGGTATAAAATGGTTTGAAATAGATAATTATGAAGCTGATGACATTGTTGGTACGTTAGCTAAAAAGATTGATGAGTCAGACTTATATAACGGATTAATAATAAGCAGTGATAAAGATTTATTACAACTTATTTCAGATAAAGTAGTAATGAAGATGTTAAAAAGTAAAGATTACGTAATGATGACAAAAGAAACCTTTTTTGAAACGTATGGTCTTACTCCAGATAAAATGATTGATATAAAAGCTTTACAAGGTGATGCTTCTGATAATATTCCTGGTGTTAAGGGAATAGGGGAGAAGACAGCTTTAAAGTTATTACAAGATTATGGTTCACTAGAAGGCGTTTATGAAAACGTTAATAGCATTAAGGGTTCTGTATCACAAAAACTTATTGAGGGTAAGGAAAAAGCGTTTGAAAGTAAGGATTTAGTAACCATATACAAAGATGTACCTTTAGGGTTCGGTATAGAAGATACTAAAATTTCAGATGGTAACTTAGAAGAACTAAAAAAAACGTATGAAGATTTAGAATTCTATTCGTTTTTAAAAAACATGAAAATTCA
Organism: uncultured Bacilli bacterium; assembly: GCA_944329425.1. Classification (GTDB taxonomy): domain Bacteria; phylum Bacillota_I; class Bacilli_A; order RF39; family UBA660; genus Aphodocola. The sequence continues at coordinate 181,850 of CALVIG010000001.1, read as the reverse complement.
AAGAACGAAGCAAAACATAGAAATTATGGAATTTAATGATTTAACTGATATAGATAAACTTAATGATAAAATTTCGGTTTATATTGAAATAGATAAATCTAATTATCATGTTGCAAACGTTCTTGCAATGGGAATATATGATGGGAAAACAGCTTATTATGTTAAACCAGGTCAAATACCAGACGTAATGAGTAAAATAAGTAATAAAGAAATTTATACTTATGATTTAAAAAAACATTATGTAACGTTAAAAAAGCTTGGTGTTGTTTTAAATAACGTTACTTTTGATTCTATGATAGCAGCGTATCTTTTAAACTATAACGTAAAGGATGATATTGCTTATTTAGCTAATCAGTTTGGTTTTGATATTCCATTTTATGAAATAATTAGTAAAACTAAGGAAGTTTCAGAACAAACTATAAAGGATCTGGTTGTAAAAAAAGCTAAGTTTATTTATGATACTAAAGATGAATTAAAAGAAGAAATCGAAAAAGAAGAATGTGGGTATTTATTTAATGATATTGAAATGCCTTTATCGATTGTTTTAGCAAACATGGAGTATGAAGGAATCAGGGTTGATAGAAACGTTCTTCATGACATGAATAATGAATTAGAAGAAAAGATAAAAGAAGTATCTGATAAGATATATGACTTAGCAAATGAAGAATTTAATATATCTTCACCTAAACAATTAGGAGAGATATTATTTGAAAAATTGAAAGTGGGAAAAGGTAAGAAAACAAAAAGTGGTTATTCAACGGATAAATCAGTACTTGAAAAATACGTTGATAGACATCCGATTATTCCTTTGGTGTTAGAACATAGAATGCTTACTAAATTACAAAGTACTTACGTGGTAGGATTGGAAGCTAGTATATTGGATGATGGTAAGATACATACGATTTATACCCAAACTTTAACTAGAACGGGAAGGCTTTCTTCTATTGAGCCTAATTTACAAAACATTCCAGCAAGAACCGATTATGGTAAGTTAATTAGAAAAGCTTTTATTCCTGAAAAAGATAGTGTTTTATTATCTAGTGATTATTCACAAATTGAACTTAGGGTATTTGCACATTTTTCAAAGGTTCCAAACTGGATAGATGCTTTTAAAAATGATTTAGATATTCATACTAGGACTGCAATGGACATATTTAACGTATCTAAAGAAGATGTTACACCACTTATGAGAAGGCAAGCTAAAGCCGTAAACTTTGGTATTTTGTATGGTATAAGTAGTTTTGGTTTAGCTCAAGATTTGGGTATATCAGTAAAAGAAGCTAAAGAATTTATTAATAAGTATTTTGAAACTTATAGTGGTACTAAAATATACATGGATAAAGTGGTAAAAGACGCTTATCAAAAAGGCTATGTAACAACGATTATGAACCGTAAAAGAAGAATAGATGAACTTAATAATACGAATTACATAATAAGACAACAAGGTGAAAGAATGGCTTTAAATACCCCAATACAGGGTTCTAGTGCGGATATTTTGAAAAAAGCCATGATTGATATATATAATGAATTTAAAAGTAATAACATAAAAAGTAAAATGTTATTACAAGTTCATGATGAACTTATTTTTAACGTCTTAGAAAATGAAGTAGATGAAGTTACGGACATTGTTAGAAGGTGTATGGATAATGCGTATAAATTAGATGTTCCTTTAAAAGTAGATATAGAAACTGGAAAAAATTGGTATGAAGCAAAGTAATTAAATAATAGGGGGTGTAATGATGCCAGAATTAGTTGAGGTAGAAACCACAAGGTCTGATTTAAGTAAAATAATAGAAGGTAAAATAATTCGTAAAGTAGAGGTATACTTAGATAAAATTGTTTATTTTAAAAAGGACGAATTTATAAAAAAAATAGAAGGACAAACCGTAAACAAGGTAAAAAGAAGGGGAAAATGGCTCTTATTTGAACTTGATGATGATTATTTAGTAATTCATTTTAGGATGGAAGGTAGGTTCTACCTTTTACCAAGAGAAGAAAAAATAGATAAGCACGATTATGTTGTTTTCTATTTTGATGATTTTTCTTTACATTATAATGATCCTAGATTGTTTGGAAAAATGGAGGTTATTGCTAAAGATAAAATAGATGATTTTTTCACTTCTAAAAAACTTGGATTAGAATATGATGATCCTAATCTTACTTCTTCATATTTAAAGCAAAAATTTAAAAATCATCATACTGATATAAAGAAAATGTTGTTATCACAAGAATACATTACGGGTATTGGTAACATATACGCTGATGAAATACTTTTTGAATCAAGGATAAATCCTAAAAGTTATGCCGATAAGTTAAGTAAAAATGATTTACAAAAAATAATTGATAATACTAAAATTGTTTTTGAAAAATCATTAAGATATAAGGGAACCTACCCAAACATAGATGGTAAAAGAGGAACTTTCGAAGAGCATTTAAAAGTTCATAAAAGGGAAAAAAGGCCTTGCTATGTTTGTGGAAATACCATTATAAAAGAAAAAGTAGGTGGAAGGGGCACTTACTATTGTCCTCATTGTCAGAAGAAAGTGTAAATAAATTTGACATTCTTTGTCGTTTATGATATAATACCTGTACCAATTGGGTAATATGTAATATGCATGGTAACCAATTATGAATAGGGGGTTAACGTTATGAAAGGAACTTACATTTTTGAATATTTAAACGAAAATGAATTTAGAAAGCTAGAGCGTTCTGTAAAAAAATACAACATGCTTGCTTATAAAAAACTAGTTTTCGAATATTATTCACAAATGAAGGATGGTAATTTTTTAGGTAAGCTAGTTAGTGAAAACAGTACCGAAGGCACTAAAAAGTACGAACTTAAGTTACCTACGGATGATTTATTTGTAAGGGTTCATGGTGAAATTGTTTTGCATTATTCTGTATGTGAAAATAGTAAAACAATCATACTTGAAACAATAACACCAGAAAGTCTTTTAATTGAAGGACACAGGCAAGAATTACAAGCTTATAAGGGCGTTATGATTTCAAAAGCAAACTCTGATAAGGATAAATTCAAGATTGATTTGTTAAACATGTTACAAAATGGTGATTAATTCATCATTTTTTTAATTTTTTTTAATTAATAATATTGATAAACTTAGAATAATATGATAATATATAGAAGCAAGTGTTAATTGGACCCTTAGCTCAGTTGGTTAGAGCAACCGGCTCATAACCGGTCGGTCGTAGGTTCGAGTCCTACAGGGTCCACCACTTATTTTTTTGCGGGTGTGGCGAAATTGGCAGACGCGCTAGACTTAGGATCTAGTGGATTTATCCGTGGGGGTTCAAGTCCCTTCACCCGCACCATAAAAAATATTATTGAACTATAAAAGTTCAATTAATTAATAAAAGTCAATTCTAAAAATAGAATTGATTTTTTTATAAACAAAAAAGTAATTTCTGATTATTTTCTTTTTTTTAATTTGTGTTGTAAAAAAAGCAAAAAATTAGTATACTATTTATAGTAGGAGTGATTGATTTGATAACAGCAGAAATAACTAAATGGGTGGTATTAATACTTGCAATTGGAGCCGTTATATTATTAATTAAAGCAGGTATGAAAATATTAAATATTTTAATTATGGTATTAATTTTAGGGTTTTGCTGGTTTTCTTTTTTTACCGAAGAAGGAGCAGCACGTCTTTCAATAGCTTTATCTGGCCATCCAGTAATTGCATACACAACTGGTATGGAAAAACAGGAAAATATTTCAACCGATACTACCACTTATTATAAAACAACTAAAGACGTTATTGTTGACGGAAAAAAGCAAGAATACGTTAAGTGTTATACTAAGTGGATTATAAGAATTCCAAGCGTAAGAGAATAGCCTTTTTAAGGCTATTTTTTATTGAAATCTTATTTTGTGTATATTATAATATTACCTACAAGGCGGTTTTAACATGAAAGTAGAACGTTATTTTAATGAGCAAGAAACATTTGATTATGTGTTAAGTGAAGTAGATAAAAAGTTATTTATTAATTTCAGTGGTAATGGGGATTTGTATTTTACTTTTGTTAAGAGTAATAATTGTAATAGTAGTTGCTTTAAAATTACTAAGGAAAACATGAGTATATATAATGTTTTTCTAAAATTAATTATGGCATTAAACAATCCAAAATTACACAAGGTTTCTTCTTTAGAACTAGAATTTTGTGAAACGAAAGAAGAAGTAATGGAATTATATCATAAAGTAGAAAAATATAACGGGAATTTAAAAAAACAAGATAATTATAAAGAATTATATAATGATGGAATAATACATTGGCATAGTGATGATTATCCATATGATGTATCAGATGTTTTAAAAATATATAAGCAAAATGAAGAGATAATATTAGAATTTACGAAAAATAAAATAGAAGATTATGATAATGCAGTATCTATAAGGTTTCGTAATTCAAGATCCCATTACGCTCCTTTTAATTGCTTTTTTATGGATATGTATAATGAGTTAAATGAATACGATCCAGATTATCACCAGATTCATTTAGAGGAAGTTGGATATCAAAAAAAGATGAAACGTATTTAGTTTCATTTTTTATACTTGATATTTATGTTTAAATGTAGTAAAATAATAGTGCTTTTGGATGCTTAGCTCAGTTGGTTAGAGCACCTGCCTTACAAGCAGGGGGTCATAGGTTCGAGTCCTATAGCGTCCACCATTTATTTTGATAAAAGTATTTTCAAAATAAAAATTATGTGTTATAATTAACTAGTAAATTTATGGACCGTTAGCTCAGTTGGTAGAGCAACTGACTCTTAATCAGTGGGTCTAGGGTTCGAATCCCTAACGGTCCACCATGTTGATATTAAACTCGAAATTTATGTTTCGGGTTTTATTATATAATTAACTATGTATTTAGATTTTTTTTATTTTATCACGTTTATACGTGGTTTTTTATTTGAAAAGATTATAAAAACTAGATGTGTGTTATAATATAATTGAGGTGATGATAAGTGGAAAAAGCTAAGGTGTATTTTACTAAGGAAATAACCCCTCAAAGTGTTATTAAAGTATACGAAAAACTAGGAATTAAATTACCTGGTAACGTTGCGGTTAAGCTTCATTCGGGAGAAGAAGGCAATCAAAATTATATAAAGCCTGATTTTGTAAAAGCAATAGTTGAAAGGGTTAATGGAACGGTTGTTGAGTGTAATACGGCGTATGAAGGTGCAAGAAACTCAACTGACAAACACAAAAAATTATTAGAAAAACATGGTTGGACAAAGTATTTTAACGTTGATTTAATGGATGAAGTTGGACCTGATATGGTTCTAGATATACCTAATGGTAAAGTAATTAAAAAGAATTATGTTGGTAAAAACTTAAAAAACTATGATTCTTTACTTGTTTTATCCCACTTTAAAGGCCATCCTATGGGAGGCTATGGAGGAGCTTTAAAACAATTATCCATAGGGGTTGCTTCGTCAGCGGGTAAAAGTTACATTCACTCTGCTGGAAAATATACTGACCAAACCAAGGTCTGGGGTGATCTTCCAGAGCAAGATAAGTTTTTGGAGTCCATGGCGGATGCAGCTTCTTCCGTAGTTAATTATTTTAAACCTAACGTTGCTTATATAAACGTTATGTGTAACTTATCGGTAGATTGTGATTGCTGTGCGGTTGCGGAAGACCCTTGTATGAAAGATATTGGGGTTTTAGCTAGCCTTGATCCGGTTGCTATAGATCAAGCTTGTATTGATTTAATATATAATTCTAAAGATCCAGGTAAAGAACATTTCATTAAAAGGGTAGAAAGACAAAACGGTATTCATACGATAGAAGCCGCATCAAGTATTGGGGTAGGTAGTAGAAATTACGAATTAATTAACATTGATTAATACATTTATTTACACTTGTTTTATTTTAAATTGTAACCTTTAAGATATTATGATATTATTTTATTAAGGTATTAGGAGGTATTATGGCATACGTAGATTTAGTTGTTTTACTAGTTTTAATTGTTATTGTAATTATTTATTCTAAAAGGTTTCAAACTTATATTTTTGGTTTTGGAATGATTGATATATTATTTAGGATATTAAACATTATAAATGGTTTTATACCGATTAAAGAAGTAAGAACATTTATAAATACTTATATTCCTGAATCGGTTCCGGGAGTAATAAACGTATATACTAAAGGCGTTTTTAACACCGTTTTAATATGGGCATACGTTGTTATAATGGCAGTATTTTTATACTACGTTATAAGAATATTTATTAAAAGAAAGAAAATATAAAATTATAGGTTAGCGATAACCTTTTTATTTTGAAATATATATTAAGGAGTTTAATATGAATGAAAATATAATAAAGCAAATAAGCGATGAGCTTAACGTAACTAATAAGCAAGTAGAAGTTACTCTTGAGATGTTACAGGAGGGTAACACTATACCATTTATTGCAAGGTATAGAAAGGATAAAACTCAAGGCCTTACCGAAGAGCAGATAAAAGTAATAGCGGATGCTTATGAATATCAGGTTAATTTATTAAAAAGAAAAGAAGACGTTATAAGACTTATTGAAGAAAAGGGATTATTAACTGATGAACTTAAGACAGATATTATGAATTGTACCAAGTTGGTAGAGGTAGAAGATCTATATAGACCTTATAAGGAAAAGAAAAAAACTAAAGCTACCGAAGCAATTAAAAACGGACTTGAGCCGTTAGCTAAAATGATTATGTCATGCCCTTTAACTGGTGACATAAACAAGCTTGCTAGTAAGTTTATAAACGATAATGTAGAAAACGTAGAGAAAGCGGTAGAAGGAGCAAAATACATAATTGCTGAGTGGATTAGTGACAATGCTTCTTACAGAAAATACATAAGAAATAGCATGTATAAATTTGGCATTATCGAAACTAAACTAAAGAAAAACGCTGAAGATAAAAATAAACTTTATGAAATGTATTATGACTATAACGAACCAGTTTTGAAAATTAAACCTCATAGAATTCTTGCTGTTAACAGGGCTGAAAAAGAAGGTATAATATCCGTTAAAATAAGTTTAGACAGTGCTAAGATAATGGAATTTTTAGAACGTAAAAACATTAAAAATAAAGATAGTTTTTGTGCAAAGTACATAAAAGAAGCTATTGAAGATAGTTATAAAAGACTTATTTTTCCTTCAGTAGAAAGAGAAATAAGAAGCGATTTATCTGATAAGGCAGAAGAATCTGCCATTGAAAATTTTGGTAAAAATTTACAAGCTCTTTTACTTACTCCTCCATTAAAAGAAAAGGTTGTTTTAGCGTTTGATCCGGGTTATGTTAACGGATGTAAACTTGCGGTGGTTGATAAAACGGGTAAATATTTAGATTCCATGGTTATAAAACCATTCTTAAATAACATTGATGAAGCGAAAATTAATAAGTGTAAGAAAGATGTTGTTAACTTAATAAAAAAATACAACGTTGACATAATTGCCATAGGAAATGGTACCGCATCACGTGAGTCGGAACGTTTTTGTGCCGAGATGATAAAAGAATACAGCCTTAGTTGTAAGTACGTTATCGTATCAGAAGCGGGAGCTTCAATATATAGTGCAAGTAAAATCGCGATAGATGAGTTTCCGGATTTAGCGGTTGAAAAAAGAAGCGCGGTATCAATTGGAAGAAGGCTTCAAGACCCATTATCGGAACTTGTTAAAGTTCCGCCAGAAGGAATAGGGGTTGGTTTATACCAACATGATGTGTCTGGTAAAAAATTATCTGATAGCTTAGATTTCGTTGTTACAAAGGCTGTAAATAGTGTTGGTGTAAACGTAAACACGGCATCACCATCACTACTTAAGTACGTGTCAGGTATTAAGAAAAACAACATTGAAAAAATAATATCTTATAGGGAAAAACACGGAAGAATAAATTCAAGAGAAGAGTTAAAAAAAGAAAAGCTTTTAAGTGATAAAACGTATGAACAAGCGATAGGCTTCTTAAGAATAACGGAAGGAACTAACGTTTTAGACCAAACTGGTATTCATCCTGAAAGTTATAGTGTTGCTTTAGCATTATTAAATGATTTAGGCTTTTCACTAAAAGACGTGGGAACTGATAAACTAATTAATAAGATGGATAACATAGATATAGATAATTATGTAAATAAACTTAATACTGATAAGTATACCTTAGAGGATGTTGTAAATAATTTAAAAAGACCAAACAGGGATCCTAGGGATGAGATGCCACAGCCTATGTTAAAAAGTGATGTTTTGGATATAAAAGACTTAAAGGTTGGTATGAAACTTCAAGGAACGGTAAGAAACGTGGTTGATTTTGGTGCTTTTATAGATATAGGACTTCATAACGATGGGTTAGTTCATATATCTAAAATATCAAAAGATTACATAAAACATCCATCTGATGTATTGAGTGTTGGAGATATAGTTGATTGCTACGTTGAAGAAATATTTAATGATAAGGAAAAAGTAGCATTAAGTCTTATAAATCCAAATGAATAAGGTGCGAAAAATCACACCTTTTCTTTTTTTTATTGACAAAGTATTAAAAATGAGTATTATATTTTCTAACTGGAGATAGGAAAATATGGAAAACGATTTAAAACAAGTAGAAACTGAAGTAAAACAGTCTGAAGATAATAAAGCACAAATAGAAATTGAAACAAGTGTGCCTGGAAATGTAATAAAACAAAATAACAAAAAACAAGGTATGTTGGTTAGAAAGAAAATTGCTGAATTTAAAGAAAAATTAACCAATTTGATTGAGGATAGTAATCAAGTGTATTTAACTACGCATAAAAACGTTGATTATGATGCCATAGCTTCTTTAGGAGCTATTGGTCTTATTTGTCGTAAATTAAAAAAATCTCCTTACATAGTTATCGATCAAGAAGAATATGATAATTTACCTTACGACAAAGCTCAAATGTTTAAAAAATTGGAAGATAAATTTGTAATAGTTAATTTAGATTGGTTTAACGCTAACAAGACTGAAAAATCTCTTTTAATCGCGGTTGACGTTAATAAACAATTTATGACTCCCTTAAAAAATAATTATAATGATTTTGATAACATAGTAATTATAGATCATCATGATGAGGATAGCGACACTATTAAAACTAAAAATAAGTTGATTTTAAATGATAAAAGTGAAAAACCTATATATGTTGTTTCATCTTGTAGCGAAATTATGTATTGGCTTTTAAAACAATATAAGGTTGTAGTCAAGGACGTGGATTATTATAATTTTTTATTACTTGGAATTTATCTAGATACAAATAGAAAAAGAAAAAATACTTATCCAAGCACTTTTGAATGCATTAGTGAACTTATTGATAAAAAAGGAGCAGATGAAAATAAAGTAAATGAATATTTATCTGTTGATTTTGAAACTGATAGAAAAATACAAAGGCTAGTTGATGAAACAAAATGGATAACAATAAGGTACGCTATTGGTATAGGTAATGAAATATATAGTGATGAAGAAATAGCAAAGGCCGCAGATTATGCTTTAAAATATACTTGCGAAGCAGCTATTTATGCTGGTAAAGATAAAAATGGAAATTACCTTGTAAAGGCAAGAAGTAACAGGGGTAATGTAGATATAGGAAAATTAATGTATATTTTAAATAAAGGCGGAGGTAACAGATCTAGTGCTGCTGCAAGGCCTATTTTTATAGACGGGGATTCAATCGAAGAGGAACATGAAAAACTTTTTAGAAATATAAAAGAAGTAATATATCATCAAAAAGAGTCTCCAAGAAAAAGATATCGTATTATAAAAATAAAAAAGAAAGTTAATAAAGAAGATAATGAATAATCTTCTTTATTATTTTACATAATTTAGTACTTGACAATACACAGTACTTGGTGATATTATTAAAACGTGAGGTGATTAATATAAATACTCAATTTAAAAAGGGAGTTTTAGAGCTTCTGGTGTTATTAATAGTTCAAGCTAATGATAAATATGGCTATGAACTTGTTGAAGAAGTATCAAAAATAGTAAACGTTAATGAAGGAACGATTTATCCAATTTTAAAAAGATTGACCAACGAACGATATTTTGAAACTTATCTTAAAGAATCTACGGAAGGACCACCTAGAAAATATTATCATTTAACCGTTTTAGGTAAACAAAGAAAAGATGAATTATTAAGCGAGTGGACTAAATTTAATGAAAGTGTTAGTAAGTTTATAAAGGAGAGTGGAAAAAGTGAATAAAAAAACGTTTTTAGATAAACTTAGAAAAAGACTTAGTATATTAAAAAGTGAAGAGATTGAAGACATTATTGAGGAATATGAAGGTCACATTAATGAAAAGGTTTCTTCTGGTAAAACTGAAGAAGAAGCAATAAAAGACTTTGGTGATTTTGATGAGTTGGTTAAAGAAATTTTATCAGCGTATAAAATAAATGAAGATTATGATGAAGAGAAAAAAGAAAAAAACGTTATTCAGGAATTCGCGGAAAGCTGTGTATCTTTTTTTAAAGAATTTATTGAAAATATTTCCAAAAGATCAAAAGAAGATATCATAAGATTTGTATTTGAATTTATTGTTCTTATAATATTTATAGCTATTTTAAAACTGCCAGTGTTATTTGTTGAAAAATTAGGCTGGATGGTATTTGGAGAATTTATATCACCATTTGGAAATGTTTTAGCTTCAATATGGAAATTTATGATAGAAATAATCTACTTTATTCTTTCGGTTGCATGCATAATTAGTTTTGTTAAAAAAAGGTATTTAGAAGGTGAAAAAATGAATGACGATAGCGTTAAAAGCAAAGAAACTAAACCAGAACAAAAAAACGTTGATATAAAAACTAAAATTAAAGAAAAAAACGTTAATAAAGTAAAAAAAGAATCAAGTGGTACGTTAATTAAAATATTAATGGTAATTATTAAAATTTCTTTAGCATTTATATTAATACCTGCGATATTTAGCTTTTTGATATCACTTGTTTGTTTGGTAATTGGTTTTGTTTTGTTGTTTCAAGGTTTGCCTTACATCGGAATATTCTTATGTGGGTTAACGTATGTTAGTTTAAATTACATATTCATAGATTTATGTTTTAGGTTTATTTTTAATAAGAAGTTAAATAATAAATTATTATTAGGAAGTATAATTACCACGGTTGTGTTATTTGTTATTGGCGTTGCATTATCGTTTTATGAAGTAATAAATACTACCTATGTTGATGGTGTTCCTAGTAGATATAAGAAAATAGTTAAGGAAAAACAAGTTACTTATACTGATGATTTAAATTTGACGTGTGATGGTTTCCCTCATACTAATTGCACTTATGAAATAGATGATTCACTAAATGATAACGTAGTAGCTACCGTATCTTACTATGATTTTAATAAATCATATGAAATTACAGATGATTTAAAATATAAACATAAAGAAAATGAAGAATTTTCACTTAAAGAGTTTTACGATATTTTTATTAATGATTTAAAACAAAGAAAAATATATAATTATGGTAAACTTCAAGAAATTAAGGTAACCATTAAATTAAGTAGTGATACCCAAAATAAAATAATTGAAAAAAATAAATCACAATGTAATAATCCTCAAAACTGTTCTTGTAATGTTTATGGTTGTTATGATGTTTATTAAGATTAGAAGTTATTCTAATCTTTTTTGTTTTGTGATATAATTTTGTATATAAGAAAGTATTATTGGAGGAATGTTTATGAAAAAAGATGTAGTACAAGCTATTATAGAAATACCTTATAGATCTAGAAATAAATACGAGGTAGATCATGAAACGGGCAGAATAAAATTGGATAGGGTTTTATATTCAGCGATGGGTTATCCAGCAGAATATGGATTTTTAGAAGGAACTTTAGCACTTGATGGTGATCCTCTTGATATTTTGGTAATAGGAACCGAGCCTACATATCCTGGTTGCATTGTTCCAGCAAGGGTAGTTGGTTATTTAGAAGCAATTGATAATGGTTTTGAAGACTATAAACTAATATCGGTTGTTGATGTTGATCCAAGGTATAACGAGGTTAATGAACTTAGTGATTTATCACCATTCATACTAGACGAAATAAAAAATTTCTTTGAAAACTATAAAACTTTACAGCATATCGAAGTTAAAGTTGGTAGGTATCATGATAAACAAGATGCATTAGAACTTATTCAAAAATGTAAAGAAAGATATGAAAAGAAGGATAATAATGAATAAAAAGCTTTATGTAGTAATTATTGCAATAATATTTTTAATTGCGGCTTTGGTTTCGTATTTTAACGAAACGCAAATAGAAAAAGAAGAAAATGAGAATAAAACCGAAAACAATGTAACAACAACTACTGAAAGTGATAAAGAAAATGAAAAGGATGAGGAAGAAGATATAATGGATGGAATAACGCTTAATTACCAGTCGTCAATTAGAATAGAAAAAAAGGGTATGATAATTTATTTTGATCCTTTCAAAATAACGGAAGCAAAAAATGACGCTGATTATGTTTTTATAACTCACTCGCATTACGATCATTATTCGGAGGAAGATATTAAAAAGGTTATGAATAGTGATACTAATTTTATTGTTACGAACGATTTAGAAAGTAAGATTAAAAAATTAGGAGTTAGTGATGATAAAATAACGGTTGTATATCCTAATGAAAATCATACTGTTATGGATTTATCTTTTGAAGTTATACCAGCTTATAATACTGATAAGACATATCATAAAAAATCTTATAATTGGGTAGGATATAACGTTAACATTGATGGTATAACGTATTACGTGGTAGGGGATAGTGACGTTACCGATGAACTAAAAAAAGTTAATTGTGACGTAATATTTATACCAGTAGGGGGAACGTATACAATGACTGATAGTGACGCTGCTTCGGTGGTTAACGAAATGAAACCTAAATATGCGGTTCCTGTTCATTATGATGAAGTAGGTTCAAGCGTTAACGCGAATAATTTTACTGATGGATTAAACGAGAATATTAAAGGTATAATATTAAAATAGGTGACATAAATGTTAGAAAAATTGGTTAAAAAGTTAATTAATAATAAAAAAACTATATCAACAATGGAATCTTGTACGGGTGGTGCTTTAGCAAGTAGCATTACCAATGTAGAAGGTGCGTCTGAAATACTTAAATTTTCTGCTATTACATATTCTAACCAGTTTAAAATAAAAATGGGAGTATCAAAAGATATAATCGATAAATACTCAGTTTACAGTATTGAAACCGCAAAAGAAATGAGTTATAACATATCAAAGTTTACTAATAGTAATTATGGCGTTGGAATAACAGGTAAGTTTGGAAAAATAGATAAAGAAAATTTAGCTGGTGATGATTATACTGTGTTTATAAGCATATATGATAAAGATAATAATAAATTTTACAATGATACGTTAAAAGCTGTTAAACATTGTAGAAAAGAAAACAAATTATTAGTAATAGAAAAAGTAAACGAAATGTTATTAAACATAGTTTAAAGTAACGTAAAAAAAGAATAATTACAATATTATTCTTTTTTATTATAATTTGTTGTTATTTAATTTAAAAAATGTCCAAACCTAGCTTTTTGCTCATACAAAGGTTTATAAAGCTTTAAATCTTTAATGATGTTATTAGGTGTACACTTTTTATATAAAGATTCATCAACTTTTATATCTCCTAAATTACTGTTAATGTATATAGCAAGAGGTTTTTCTATTCCTATTGCATAACTTAGCTGAACACTGCACCATTTTAAGTTGTATTTTATTAAGAACTGTTTAGCAATTTCTCTTGCTTTATACGCAGCGCTTCTATCTACTTTACTTGGGTCTTTTCCGCTAAAAGCACCACCTCCAACCTTAGCAAATGATTGGTAGCTATCTACTACTATTTTTCTTCCGGTAAGGCCTGCATCAGCATTAAAACCTCCAATTAAAAATTTACCAGTTGGGTTAATTAAGAATTCTTCTATCTCAATATCGTAATATTTACATATTTCAAGGCATTTTTGTTTTATTTTTTCATCCGTTTCATCTCTATGAAGTTCATCGTTTTGGTAAGAGATAGTAAAGTATTTTATTTTTTGTAACTTCATGTCATCATCATCATAATACCCGGTTATTTGTGCTTTTCCATCAGAGTATAAGTAAGGGCATCTTTTTCTTTCTTCATCATACCACATACTTAATTTTTGAAGTATTACCATAGCGGTTGGAAGTAGCTCCTTAGTATCGTTACAAGCGTAACCAAACATCATACCTTGGTCACCAGCACCACCAACTTCTTTGTTAGTACCTAACGCAATATCCTTACTTTGCTTTCCCAAATTATTTATTATTTCATATTCTTCTTGGTACCCGACATCTTTTAAAACTCTTTTTACGACGGCTATAACGTTTACTTTAGCTTTTGATGTTACTTCTCCCGTTATAAAGATTTTACCTTTACCTCCCATAACCTCAATTGCGCATCTAGAAAACTTATCTTTTTTTAGATACTCATCTAGTATGGCATCGCTTATTTGATCACACACTTTATCTGGGTGTCCACGAAAAACGATTTCATTTGAATATAATTTCATAATATCACTCCTTTTAGTTATTGAAACCAAATAAAAAACGGGACAAAACCCGTTTAAAGCTCCTTATCATTCGGCTTTAGCACCTAATTTAATAGGTTGCTGTAGTTTCATAGGGCCAGTCCCTCCGCTACTCTTTATAAGGTTTCTATTAATATTATAGCATATGTATTTTATTTGTGTAGATAAAATGAATGATATTATTATATAAAATTTTGATTTAATAGAATTTATGTTATAATATGTAAAAAAATTGATTATTATGTATAATAAACTTAAAACTTAATATTTTGGAATAGATAATGATAAATTGGTAGAATTAGTTTTATCTGGTAAAAAAACTGCTACTACTTGTATTTATGATGAAAAAGATATTCCAATTGTTGGTGAAGAATCTATACTAACTTTTGATAATGGGGAAAAAGCATGTATTACTAAAACAAAACAAGTAATAATAACAGAATTTAAAAATATTACTGAAGATCTTGCGCTTCTTGAAGGAGAAGGCACATTTGATGAATGGAAAAATGTACATGTAGACTATTTTAAATCAATTAATCCAATATTTAATGGTAATACAAAAGTTCTGTTTGAAATATTTGAAGTAAAAAAATGAAATTGAATTAACTTTGTTCTGATAATCAAGGACAATCTATAAAGATTATAAGTTCGGTTTTAATTTGTATACTGAAAAACAAGCAAATAATATATTCACTGTGATAAAAGGAGAGATGCATAATGAGTAAATATTATGATAATGTTAGTAAAAAAATAAAAGATTATTTTAAAATTTTAGAGCCTGATTTCCCAGAATGGTTAAACGAATACATAGATACAAAAGAATTAATATCACAACAATATATTAGTATTACTTGTGGTACTATATATTCTGATTTATTTGAAAGTAATTTTTTCTTTTCAAGTTTAGATCATTCTGTAGCCGTTGCACTAATTGTTTGGCATTTTACTCATGATAAAAAACAGACTTTATCTGGTCTATTTCATGATATAGCCACACCTGTATTTAAGCATTGCGTAGATTTTCTAAATGGAGATTATATGGCACAAGAGTCAACAGAAGATTTAACCACAGAAATGATTAAAAAATCTAAAGAAATAACGACCCTATTAAAAAGAGATAAAATTAATATAGAAGAAGTAGACAATTATCACTTATATCCAATTGCAGATAATGATACTCCAAAACTATCTGCTGACAGATTAGAATATTCTCTTTCAAATGCTTTGTTTACGTATAAATTGTTAGATTTTGAAAGTATTAAAGAAATTTATGATGATATAGAGATTCAATTAAATGAAGAAAATGAAATAGAGTTGGGTTTTAGGACTAAAAAAATGGCTAGAAATTTTGTAAAATTTACAAGCAGATTATCTGTTATATATCGTGAAGATAGAACTAGATATTCTATGCGGTTACTAGCAGATATTTTAAAAAGATTAAGTAATGAAAACAAAATATCTAAAAAAGATTTATATGAATTAAAAGAAAGTGAAGTAATTAATATTATAGAAAATTCTAGATATAATAACATATTTAATATTTGGAAAAATGCTAAGAAAGTAAAAATCTCAAAAGAAGAGCCTAAAAACGTTTATTATGTACATCATGGTGCAAAAATTAGGTATATTGATCCATTATTTAATGGCAAAAGAATTTCTGAATGTTGTAAAATTGCAAATAAGTTGATAGAAAACAATTTGTCTTATGACATGAATAATTATGTGTATCTAGATTTTAATTTTAGTGATTAGACGATTATGAGAATTCATATAATAGAATTGTCTAGGAGTATAAATTCAGTGCTTACTATACAATCAAATTACTTTCATATTAAATAAAATATAAAAAGAGGATTAATTTTTTTTATAATTTTTTCCTCTTTTTTGATAATTATTTATATAAAATAAAAACTTACGAACAATAAAAAGTTCGTAAGTTGTATTCAAATGGAGCCTTAACTATACACGTATGCGAAAAATAATACTCCCAAGAATGATTAAATCTCTCTGACAAATTTATTATACCATTCCATTAAATATTTTCAAGGAGTATAGAAAAAATTGTCAAAATATAGTATAATTTTTGTGATGGGAATTTAATTTATACAGGGAGTTACAATTATGAAAAAAAATACTAATAATTTAAGTAAATTATTTAAATATTATAAAAAATATAAGTTTTTATCTATAATGGTAATTATATTAAGTTTGGGGTATGCTGGAATATCTTTATTATCACCTATATATGAAGGTAAAATGTTAGGTTTTTTTGAAAATTTTAATAAAAACCAAATATTAAATACTGCTTTATTTTTAGTTATATTAAGAATTATAATAGAAATAGTTACTAATTTATGGTCAAGAACAGTTTTGAAATTAAATGGAAAAGTAAATTTTGATTTAAAAAGTGATATGTTAAAAAGTTTAACTAATTTTGAAATAAAAAACTTTGATAATACAAATTCAGGACTTTTTATATCCAGATTAAATAAAGATACAACCGAATTGTCTGAGTTATTTGATTATATAACAGATGATTTATCTGGTATTATACTTAACATCAGTTTTATAATTTATGTATTTTTTCTTAATATATATTTAGGCTTCTATTTAATTTTAAATGTAATTTTAGTATATATTTTAACATCGAAGAAATTATTTTATTACAAAAGAGTAAAAAAAGATTACAAAGAAAAAGATGAAAAAGTAGTAGGACTATATACAGACGTAGTAAGAGGAATAAGAGAAATAAAAGATCTTAATTTAAAGTCAACAGTTTTACAAGACGTCAATCAAAAACAAACGGAAACAATTAAAGCTGAAATAAAGAGTATAGATACAAGAAGGACATGGAATAGATGGATTAAAGCTTTTCAACATATATTAGACTTTATATTTATATTAATATCAATTTATTTTATTACGCATAATTCTCTTGAAATCAGTTCATTTTTAATAATTTTCTTATATAAAAATAAAGTACTAGATTTGATAAATTATATATCTGAGATAAGAGAAAAATTAGCAGATGGAAAAGTATCATCTCAAAGAGTATTTGATATAATTACATATAAATCATTTTCTAAGGAAACATATGGAGATTTAGATATCAAAAATATAAAAGGTTCAATTGAATTTAAGAATTTAAAATTCAAATATGGTTCAAATAATTTATTTGAAAATCTTAATTTTAAAATAGATTGTAATAAAATGGTGGCTATAGTTGGAAAAAGTGGCGAGGGAAAGTCTACTATATTAAAGTTAATTAATAAAAGTTACAGCGCTAGTGATGGTGAAATCTTAATAGATAATTATAATATAAATACTTTATCAGAAACAACAATAAGAAATAATATTTCAGTAGTTTCTCAATCACCTTATATATTTAATCTTTCAATAAAAGAAAATATCAGATTAGCAAATCCTAAAGCTTCAGATAAAGAAATAGAAGATGTATGTAGGAAGGCTCAATTACATGATGCTATTATGGAAATGCAAGATGGATATGAAACAATTGTGGGTGAAAATGGAGTAATATTAAGTGGTGGACAAAAGCAAAGATTAGCAATTGCCAGAGCTCTTATAAAAAAATCAAAGATAGTTTTATTTGATGAGGCTACAAGTTCATTAGACAACAATAATCAAGAAAAAATTAAAAATATTATTAAGAATTTATCTAAAGATCATACAGTGATAATTGTGGCACATAGACTGAGCACAATAATTGACTCAGATTGTATATTTGTTTTAAACAATCATGAAATAATTGATAGTGGTACTCATAATGAATTAATAAAGAAATGCCCAGAATATAAAAATTTATATGAAATTGAAGGTTAAAGTTGTAAAGACAATGCTTAATTGGCATTGTCTTTGTCGTTTATAATAGAAGATAAACATTCTTTTATCTCTCTGTTTTGTGTTTTTAAAACTTCTATTTTAGTTCCGATTGCTCGTTCATCTTCAAAGTAACCAAGATAATGAAATTTATTTTTTACTTTGATTAAACAATTGATATTTTCTTCTAATGTTTTAAAAATTTTTTCTATAATATATTCATCAATACTATTTTTGGTTTCTTCTTTAACTTTTGTATTTTTAACTTCATATCCTATAATTAAATTTCTAATATATTCAGATTGAGATAAATTTAATTTTGAAGAATCTCTTTTTAAAATAAATTTTTCATCATCACTTAAAAATACATTAACTTTATTATTTCTTCTTCTCATAATTTAAGGTCTCCTTTCTAAAATTTAAGGGTATGGGAATTCCCATAAAAGAATTTGTACGGGAGTACAAATTCAGTGCTTGCCAGACAAAATATGTGATGATGTACTCACACATTTTCTATATAAATTAGTTCTTTTAAAATTATTTCTTCTGCTGTCTTTTTATAATTATTCATTAACTTTACCCATTCAAGTTGGTTAATTTCTTTGTTTTTTTCAGATAGTTTTTTATCTCTTTTTTTATAACTTTCTATTAAATTATTTAATAGAGTTTCTGCATCTTTACTTACTGAAACAAGATGATTAGTAAGTTCATCTTTCATTAAAAGTGTAGTATAATGTGATTTTTTATGGTGTTTTAAATAATTGAGTCTTAACATTCCATATTTATTAATCGTTCCTTTTTTATTATCATTTAAAATTAAATTTGGTAATTCATAATCACCAGTTCTTGTATATTTTAATTCCATAATTTAATATTTTCCTTTCTTATTTGGTTTGTTAGGGTTGTAAGTAACAATTCCATATTTTGTTTCTATATCTTCTTTATTTATAATTGATTTTGTTTTTATTTCAGTGGGTGTTATAGGTAATATTCTTATAATTTTTTCATCTTTTTTAGGGATAAATTCTCCAATAATATTACCAGTTTCTTCATCAATATTTTCATAAATTTCATAGATTTTTGTTTCATAATACTCATTTAATCTATCTAAATATCCTTGTACTTGTTCGTTAGAAATATTAGGACTACCAATAATAAATTCTTCTTTACCGTTTATTTCAACAGGTACTAATACATCTAATATTCCTTTATCTAAAAACTTCATTAAATTATTTATATAACTCTTTCTAAAATTAATTTTTTCTATATGAAGTTCATTATTTTTATCTTTTGTTAGAATAACAGATTCAATAAATTTAGATATAAATTCTTGCTTTTCATCTTTAGTTTTACTTTCCCAATTTGTTTTGACAACATCATTTAAAGTATCTAACCTTATCATAGTCTCTCGCTCAATATCTCTATCTGCCATTAATTGTTGTGGAGTAAATGTTATATTATCTAAATTCAAAAGTTCTGATTTCTTTTGTTCTAAAATTTCTAATTTTTCTTCAATTAATCTATAATCTTCAGAAAAATCTTCCATTTCAACAATGCCACTCATATATGCTTTTTTAATACGTTCTTTTTGTTTTTCTAGTTGTTTAATCTCTTTATCTATATCATCAGTTTTAGTTGGTTTATGGTCTGCTAGAATAGGTAAAAAATACTTTTTAACTGCCATATCATACTCAACTAAATCATAAATAAATTGCATTAAACATTCTTCAACTTTATCTTCGCGATAATTCAAATGACACTTTTCACAGTTATAATACATATATTTTTTCTTTTTGCCACCAGAACCTTTACACTTCATAATTCTTCCACAAATAGGGCATTTAATCTTTTGGAAAAATAAATAAACTCTATCTCTTGTGTAAGTTCTTTGATTAACTTCTTTTTGTCTTTGACATTCTTCCCAGATAGCACGTGGTATTATAGGTTCAACAACATTCATATAAATTACAGGTTCTTTATTTTCTTTTTTAGCAATTCTTTTATATTGCTCATAATCACCCATATAGATTTTATTATCAATTATTTTTTGAATAGTCGTGTCTTTCCATTTCTTTGGATATAATAATTTCTCTTCATTAAAAATATTTGATATTTGCTGAAAACTTTTTCCTTCTAAATACATTTTAAATATTCTTTCAATAATAGGTTTCGTTGTTTCATCAATGATAGTTTTCTTATTACCATCCTTCTTATATCCTAGTGGAGCAGGACCAGGTAAATGGCTTGATTTAATTGCTCCATTAAGTCCAAATTTAGTTCTTTCTGATACAATTTCAATTTCTAACTGTGATAAAACTGTTAACATTCTTACAAAGAATCTTCCGTTAGCAGTAGAAGTATTAACATCATCTCTATCACATACTAAATAACAATTATATTTTTCTAACTCTAATATAAGTTCTTCTAAATCACGAACTGAACGAGTAACTCGATCTAGTTTATAGGCTACAATATAATTGATTTTTCCATCTTTCATATCTTGTAGCATTTCTTGAAATGCTGGTCTATGTTCCATATCTTTAGCAGAGATTCCTGCATCTTCATAGACTTTAAATACCTCATACTTTTTAAATGCACAGAGCTGTAATAACTTTTCTTTTTGTTCTCCTAACGAAAATCCTTCTCGTGCTTGATCTTCTGTTGAAACACGAATATAAACTGCTGCAATCTTCCTTTCATTATTCATAATAATTCCTCCTTTTCTTTTAATGAAAGGCACCAAAAAAGGTGTCACATAACAAGGACACCTTAACTAACATATTAATTTATTTACACGACAAAATAAACCAATATTGTGGGAGTATATAAACTCTCAATTAATTAATGCCTTGCTATGTACTCTGATAAATCAGCAATTGGGATTTTCTTCTTTAAGTTCCCGACATAAAAGTATTTTTGTTCATTAAAGAACAGATATAATTGGTTATTTATAATAACCTTATGAGGCTCGACATACGCTAAATTGGTATTCTCAACAATTCTTAGATGACCCTCTATAATTTCGTAGGGCCTATTGTTAAATTTGCAAGACCAATTAATTTTGGTTTTGAGTTCATCACTCATATTGATTTTCTTTTTAATTATTCTAATCATATCACATCACACCTTTCTTTGCAATAACGCACAAAAAAATCAATCTTTTCAGATTGATTTAATCAATAACGTCACATTGGTGCGACGATTTTACCTTATGGAGCGAATAACATACAAGTTACGAACTTTGTTCTCCTTCTAAAAAGATTATACATGAATTGTTGTTAAATTTCAATGGTAGTATGGAAAAAAATGTCTAAATATAGTATAATTCTATTAGTTAAAATTACTTTAATATTTTTTTAATTAAGGATGAGATATAAAGATGAACAAAATTAAGAACGAAAATAAGATTTTAATAATGTTAGCACTATTTAGTATATCTATTGGATTGTGGGGGAATTTTAGACAACTTTGGTTGCAGGATAATAATTTTCTTCCAACTCAAATAAGCAATATTATAAGTATAGGAACATTTGCAAGTGTAATTGGAATAATAATAGTTTCTAAATTTATACATCTTTCTAAACTTAAAAGATTTATTGGTATAGCAATTATATTAAAATTTATAAATTCAGTCGTACTATATTTTTTAAATAGTACAGGTTATTATTTTTTAATAAATATATCTATAGTAATTGATATTGTTATGGAATATGTTGTTATAACAAGCATTTATCCACTAATAACAACTATAATAAAAAATAATACTATATATAGCAAAAGAAAATTAACTGAGTATTTATTTAGAGATGTTGGAATCTTAATTGGCGGGATTTTTATAGGTAAAACAATTTTTAATACATACATTAACTATAATTTATGTTTAATGATTTCAAATATCTTTCTACTATTATCCATAGGTATAATTTATAGTATAAAAACTATAAATTGTGAAGAAAAAGTAAATGAAAAATTTTCTATATTGAAGTATATAGTAAAAAACAGAATGCTCAAAATATATTTAATATATTCATTTATGGCTGCCACAGCATTATCAACGGGATTAGGATTAAGGATGTTAACACTAACAAATTATTATAATTTTTCAGATAGTTTTGCTACCAATTATCTTCTAGTATTTGGACTT
This sequence comes from uncultured Bacilli bacterium, assembly GCA_944329425.1. GTDB lineage: Bacteria > Bacillota_I > Bacilli_A > RF39 > UBA660 > Aphodocola. The sequence continues at coordinate 159,304 of CALVIG010000001.1, read as the reverse complement.
ATATCTGATATATTAGGAATTGTTATTCTTAAATGGCTAACTCCAAAAAATGATTATATTACAATTACAATAAAATTTGGTATTAGATTTTTAGTTTACACCATTGCATTTTTATCTAATAATATGATTATTACTTTAGTTGCGATAACGTGGTCACTACTAATTGGACCTGCTTATGAAAATGTTTGTGATGGTCCTTATATAAACTCTATTGAAAATAAATATCAATTACAGTTTACTAACATTAGATATATAATTAGGTTTTTAGGTGAAGCAGTTGGTGTTTTCTTTTGTGGTATAATGTTTGAAATTGGACTAAGATATATGTTCGGGCTATCTGCGTTATTTATGATTTTTCAGCTTGCATTAGCATATTGGCTAATATATATTAGAAATAACCAAATTACAAGAATTATATGTAATAAAAAACCTAATATAGATTATAAAGAAAGAAAATGTGCTTATGCAATTATAGAAGATGAAAATGGAAATATTGCAATAACGAATGATGGAAAATATTTTTTCTTTGGTGGTGGTACTGAAAAAAATGAAACTGCCCTAGAAACATTAGAAAGAGAAATGCTAGAAGAAACTGGTTATACAATCAAAGATATCAAGTTATTTCAAAATATTATTTCATATGAGTATAATTCAAGTAGAGGTAATTTGAAAATAATTGCTACAATGTTTATTGCAAAATTAGATAAAAAAGTTAAAGAACCAATAGAGAAAGATCATCCTATATTATGGGGAAAGCCAGATGAATTTATAGAAAAAATGTATCATAAATATCAAAGAGTTATTTTAAAAGAATATAACGCAATGAAAAAAGGAGGAAAAGAGTTATGATAGAAAATTTAAAAGGAAAATATGTATTTTTTGATATTGATGGAACACTATCTGAATACAGACATAGGAATAAAATTTATGGTGGAAGATGTCCTGAATTAGGATGCCAAACTCTAAATGATTTTCTTTTTAGTGATTTGTTTTTGAAATCAAGGCCACTTAAAACGATGCAAAAAATTATCTCACAATTAGAGAGTGATAAAATTTTTATCTTAGGTACAGTTGTATGTAATAATGAAGTAGAACAAAAGTACATATGGTTAGAAAAGCATTTTCCAAATTTTAAAAAAGAAAATATTATATTTATTAGTTCCACAATGCTTAAGCCAGAAGTTATGCTAGAGTATAGTAAAAAATATAAATTGAATTTAAATGATCTTGTTTTTGTAGATGATAGATTAGATGTTTTAAGAAAAGCAGAAGAATTAGGAATTACAGCATATCATCCAAGTTCGTTTACAGAATAATATTTTTATAAAGGGTATGGGAATTCCCATAATAGAATTTGTGCGGGAGTACGAATTCAGTGCTGGCTAGACAATTAAATTACTCCCACACTAGATAAAATATAAAAAGAGGATTAAATTATTTTTATAATTTTTTCCTCTTTTTTGACATCTGTTTATATAAAAATAAAATCATTTAATATAATTTCTTCAGCAATATTTCTGTAATTATTCATAAGTTTTGACCATTCTATATGATTAATTTTTTTATTTTTTTCAGATAGTCTTTCATCTGAATTTTTGTAATTTTCCATTAACAATTGTAATCTATCTTCACTATTTTTACTGACTGAAATAAGATGATTAGTAAGTTCATTAGTCATTAAAAGTGTAGTATAAAGTGCTTTTTTATTTTCTTTCAGATAGTGTAATCTTAAATAGCCATATTTGTTTATTCCAGTAGTACTTTGATTTTTAATAGTTAAGTTTGGTAATAAATAATCTCTAATTTGTATATAAGTTAATTTCATTTTCATCTCTCCATTTCTTTATTTAATTTGCTACTATCGTATCTTTTTTAGGTACTAATATTAAAATATCTTTTAATTTGTTTTCTTCAACATAAGGACAACTAATAATTCCATCAACATATAAATGTTCTCTCGATTTTGATATAAAATATTCTAAAAATTCGTTTGAATATTTATTTAATTTCATTTTTTTAATAGATAAAATATCATAATCTAATTCTATATTTTTTAGTTTTTCTTTGTTTATTTCTTTATAAAATTTGATGCCAATATTATTGTTTTCCATAATTTTATTATAATATTTTATATATTCTTTACTGCTTTTTGCTATGAATTCATCTGTAAACTTTATACTTTTAATATCGATGTTATAATTTTTATCTCTTGCTATTTCTATTTGTGATATAAGTCTATGAATTAAATCTCTTTTTGCTTTTCTTGTTAGTAAATCATAAAGAAAAGTAAAACCTATATTTTTAATATTTGTAAAAATTAGATTATCATTTTCTTCAATACAATCTATTTTTTTAACAAGTTCTATTGTATATTCCTTTGAAGAATTATCTGGATCAAGGGTAGTTTTCTTTTTAGTTAATTTATCTATTTCTTTTTTTATTACTTCATTTTTGTGATTAATTGTTTCTACATCCAAAGTAGAACTTAAATATAAATCAACTAATCTTTTTTCTTGCATTTTTAATTTTTCAATAGCTTTTTCTATTTCTTTTACATCATTACTTTTAGTAGAATTACAAGTAATAATTTCATTATCCATAGAAAGCATAAATATCGTTAATTCTTCTAATATTCTTTTTAATTTTGCTTCTATCTTTTCTGTATTATAATGATACCCGTAACCTTTACAATTAGAATTCTTACATCTTAAATGGTAATATTCTTTTTGTTTTCCATTAGGATATTTAAACGATTCTGATGAACTCATAATCTCTCCACATAAAGGGCATTTAACTAATCCTGAAAATAAATGAATGTGTTCCCCATAATTAGAATGTTTATTTTTAACTAATACATTTCTAGTTGCATTCCAAGTATTTATATCAATAATTGGTTCACAATAATTTTCAACTCTTAAAACATCTTGAGGTTTTCTTTTATATTTTCCATATTCAAATATTCCAATATAAATTGAATTAGTAAGTATTTTATAAACTCTATCTGATAACCATTTTCCTTGTTTTAAGTAAGCATTATTATTGTGCATGATAGTTGCTATATTTCTTGTAGAATGTCCTTTTTTACATAGTTCAAATATTTCTTTTACTACTTGTGATTCAATAGGTTCTATTTCTAAATGACCAGTATTTTTATTTCTAACATAGCCATAAGGTGCTTTACTAGGGTGTATTTTTTCTAAAGCCATTTCTTCCATAGCACGTTTCGTTCTTGCTCCAATTTCTTTTCTTTCTCTTTGACCAAATACTAAGTTCATTCCAAATATCATTTCACCATTAGCAGTAGATACATCATAAGGTTCTAATATTAATTCAATTTTAACTTCGTGTTCTTCACAATAATTTAAAAGCCAAAATCCATCATAATTATTTCTTGTAAGTCTATCTACTTTAATAGCAATTAATTTATCAATCTTTTTTGATTTTATATCAGCAAGTAATCTTTGCATTTCTGGCCTCATTAAATCTTTGCCTGAATGACCTGCATCATTATATACGTATACTATGCTGTAATCATTCTTTTCACAATACTCTTTAATCATTCTAAGTTGTGAATCAATAGAATATCCATTATCTCTTTGGTCGTCTGTACTAACTCTTACATAAACACCACATCTCATAAAATTCCTCCTTTCTTCATTTTTGAGAAGGATTAATCTTCCTCTCACTTGTTTCCTAACTAAAACGCAAATTTACGAAGTGCATTTTCAAAAAAATTTAATATTTGTATTTTTTTACAATATTTTCTATTTCTTTTAAGTTATATTTTGCTTTATGTTCTTTAATGTAAAATGGTTTATTACTAATTTCATTTATTTTGTATTCAAGAATAGTAAGAGTAATAGGATGTGTAATTAGATATTCAATAGGTTCTATAATTTGTAAATTGGTATGTAGAAGAACTTTAATTTTTCCTTTTTTAGTTTTGTAAGTGTAGTTTTTAATAAGTTCTATTATTTTGGGGTTAGGTTTAAATTCTTCTAAGATTTTAAATTCAAGCATAAAAAATGTCCTCCTTCCTAGAAAGAGAACATTAAAGTTTAATATTTATATAAAATAAAAACTTACGAACTTTTATAGTCCGTAAGTTGTATTCAAATGGAGCAGGTGAGGAGAATCGAACTCCCGTATACAGCTTGGAAGGCTGTGGTTCTACCATTAAACTACACCTGCATCAAGTAGGCATTTTTAATTATACTTATTTTTTATTTATTGTCAATACCTACGTTAATATTTTATTAAAAGTAGTTAAAATTTATTCATTTATTAGCCTATACACATATGTTTATGGATGTATATAATAGGCTAGGAGGTTAAATATGAATAATTATTCTAAGTATGGGATGGACAAAATTATTATAGATACGTTTATACCGTATACTAACTTTAAATCATTAAACAAGACTTATGGTAATAAAAAATATAATGTTAATTATAGTCAAAGTAAGTTTACTTCTAAAGAAGAAGGCTTTTTAAGGGGAAACATGGAGGTTAAAACGTATAATCCTTATGATAACATGACTTATTTAGTTCCAAACGTTTTGGGCACACAAGAACAGTTATTATATAAGATACAACAGTTAGATTTTGCTTTACTCGACATAAATTTATATTTAGACGTTCATCCAAATGATTTTGAGTTAATACAAAAGTTTGATGAATATAACGATGAATTAAACACTTTAATGAAGAATTATGAAAACTTGTACGGACCATTATCTTTATCATATGGTAATGGTTTAAGTAATAATTCGTGGCAGTGGGATGATGAACCATGGCCATGGCAAAAGGAGGATAGGGTATGTGGAAATATTCCAAGAAGCTACAATATCCAGTAAATATAAAAAACAAGAATCTAAGAATGGCTAAAGCAATAATAAGTCAATATGGTGGACCTCAAGGAGAATTAGGGGCGGCACTTAGGTATTTAAATCAAAGGTACACGATGCCGGATGATAAGGGTAAAGCTCTCCTAACGGATATTGGAACAGAAGAATTAGCCCACGTTGAAATGATATGTACTATGGTTTATCAAATGCTTAAAGGTGCAACAATTAACGAAATAAAAGAATATGGGTTAGAGGGACAATATACGGAACACGGTTTAAGCCTTTTCCCTAGTGATGTAAATGGTAACGCTTGGACTGCTTCTTATATATCTACAACTGGAGATCCTGTTGCGGATTTAGAAGAGGATTTAGCAGCAGAACAAAAGGCTAGAGCGGTGTATGAGCATTTAATCGATTTGTCGGATGATCCTGATATTACTGGCCCTTTATTGTGGCTTAGACAAAGGGAAATAGTGCATTATGCTCGTTTTAAGGAATTAGCGGATGAATATAAAGCTAAATATTACTATAAATAAAAAACTTACGATTATATCGTAAGCTTTTTTTAATACGTTAACGGACTTATCTTTATTTCAAAACATAGGTTTTCAATCTCTTCTTGTTTTTTTAATTCTTCTAATAACTTTTTATTATCAACAAGTACGTTTTCAGTTACGTATGAAAAATGATATACTTTGTAATCTTTTAAATCTTTAAAGTTGTAGCTGGCAAGTGGATCCATGTTTAAGGCAAGTGATATATCAGTTACTAATTTTTTAACTATTTCATCTTCAATTTCAACGGAAGCTATAACCGTTAGTGACCCGTTTTGTTTTTGGAAACATATACTTAAATAATCATTTATTTCCTGTCCGTTTATACCGTTAATTTCTATTTCGTAATTTTCACATTCACCTTGTTTTACTATGCATTCATACTCTTCTTTTAAAATGGTAAATATTTTTGCAAAAGAACTAATATAAGCTTGTTCGTAAGTAGCTGTTAGCATGTTTATCACCATTATTAGTATACTCAAAATAAAAAAACTTATGATCACCATAAGTTTTTTAATATTGTTTAGCCCAATATATTTTAGTTTTAGCTTCTTTACCACAACAAACGCATTTTTTATCACCAGTAGGCTCGTTGTTCTCAAATGGAATGCACCTTGATTTTAATCCTAAATCATCCTTTATCTTATCTTCGCAAGCTTGATTTCCACACCAGTTAGTGTATATGAATCCTGGTTTTGTTTTTGCTATCTCATTCATTTCTTCATATGAATCAGCTTCATAAACCATGCTATCCCTTCTTTTTAAAGCCCTTTCATACATATCATTTTGTATATTAATTAATAATTCATTTATCTTCATAACAGCTTCATCTACTGGTACCTTAACTTTCTCTAAAGTATCACGCCTTACTATTGTAACTAATCCTTCTTCTAGGTCTCTTTTTCCTATTTCTATTCTAACTGGGTATCCTTTGACTTCCGCTTCCGCAAATTTAAATCCAGGCGTTTTATTTGAATTATCTACCTTGTATGATATTAATGAATCACTTAAATCTTCTTTTATTTCGTTTAAAACCTCATTAATTTTTTCATCGTTTCCAATAGGTATAATAATTACTTTATAAGGAGCTATTCTAGGAGGTAAAACAAGACCTCTATCATCTCCATGAACCATTACCAATGAACCAATCATTCTGGTAGTGCATCCCCAAGAAGTTTGATAAGGGTTTTCTAACTTGTTTTCTTTGTTTAAAAACTTAATATCAAACGCTTTTGCAAAACCGTTTCCAAAGTAGTGTGAAGTTGCGTTTTGAAGGGCAACACCATCATACATCATTGCTTCTATAGCGTAAGTACTTTCAGCTCCCGCAAACTTTTCTTTATCAGTTTTTTGGCCAGTAAAAACTGGTATGGCAAGTACGTTTTTTTGAAAATCCTCATAAACCTTAAGCATTCTTAACGTTTCGTCTAGTGCTTCTTTTTCACTAGCGTGCATCGTATGACCTTCTTGCCATAAAATTTCCCGGCTTCTTAAAAAAGGCCTTGTGGTTTTTTCCCACCTAACTATCGTACACCACTGATTATATAACAAAGGTAAATCCCTGTATGAATTAATTATCTTCTTAAAGTGATCACAAAATAATACTTCTGATGTTGGCCTTACGCACATTCTTTCTTCTAATTTGTTGTTACCACCATACGTTACCCAGGCAACTTCTGGAGCAAACCCATTAACGTGGTCCTTTTCAACTTGTAGTAAGCTTTCTGGGATAAACATCGGCATCTGTAAGTTTTCGTGCCCAGTTTCCTTAAATTTTTTGTCTAATATTTTTTGCATGTTTTCCCATATAGCGTATCCATATGGTCTTATTATCATGCTTCCTTTAACGGAAGAGTAGTCTACTAAATCCGCTTTTTTTACTACGTCAGTGTACCATTTTGCAAAATCAACGTCACGACTAGTTATTTCTTTTACCTGTTTTTCACTCATTTATAACACCTCTATCCAACTAGTCCTTTTAGTAATCCGAATGATAATGTTCCAACTATTAATCCCGCTAGAACAACTCCGCAGGTTATGGCAATTAAGGCTTTTTTCTTATTCATGTTAATTAACGCTGCAATAAGACTTCCGGTCCAACCACCAGTACCAGGAAGAGGTATTCCAACAAAGAACAAAAGCCCCCAAAACTCCGCTTTTTCTATTTTATCTTTCTTCTTTAAAGCCTTTTTTTCTATTTTATTAACTATTTTACTTAATCTTTTTGTTTCTTTAAGTTTGTTAAAAATAGGAGTAATAAACCAAAGTATGAAAGGTATTGGAAGTAAGTTACCAATTAAGCAAATAATAAATGCTGGTACCACGTCTAAACCTAATAAAGCAGCGGCAATTAATCCACCCCTTAATTCAAGTATTGGCATTGATGAAATTATGAATACGATAAGTTCTTTTCCAAAAGGAACACTTACCAATCCATCAAATAAATCTAAAAAAGAATGTACTAAGCTTTCTGCCATAATAAATCACCTCATATGCATAATATTATATCATATAAACCGTAATAATATGAACCCTTTATTAATTATATTTATTTATATATTGTTTTAAAAGCGTAAATTAGTGACAAACGTTAATAAATGACAAGATTTGCTTTTTATATTATGGTAAAATATAGGTAAGAGGTAATAAGATGACCAAAGAAGTAATTGACGTTAAAATTCAAGAAACTATTTTAAAATCTTTATATGATAACGGAATAAATGATAAACTTATTTTTGAAGCAAAGAAAATGGACGTTGATTTAGTAAGACTTTTTTACGAAAAGATAGTATTAGAAAAAGACTTACACAAATTAAAAGACAATGTTGATGTTATCACGAAGAGTCTCCTTGGAATATATGGTAATTATGTTGTTACTAGTTATTTTGAAGCACTAGGTTATGAAGTGGAAAACGAATATCCAGTTTATGATGAAAATAAAAAACTTTTAACAAAGGCTGATTTAGCTTTTGTTGATAATAATGGAGTTGTTAATTTATGCGAAGTTAAAACAACCTCGCAAATAATAGATAACATAAGAAATTATAAAGATGATGAAGAAAAAAAATATAATGGTAAATATTATTATGACATGGATAGTGACATTATAAAGTATAAAGAAATAGGCGTAAAATTAATAAAACAAGTTACAAGATTAAAAAAATCCGGAAAAAAAGTTTTGGTTGTAATCTTTAATGGATGTTTTATGGATGACATAATAAAAGATAAACTAAGTAATTTAGGTGTTAGTGTCTTTACCATGGCTCCTAACGTAAAAGAATTAGAAGAACAATTAAGAATCATGGTTACCAACGTAAGTAATAATTTAGGAATAAAAAACGAAGAAAGGCGTAAATGATGGTTATTCACCATCTTTTTTATTTGCATAAAATACTATAGGTGAGGTTTATGATAAGAATAATGGTTCGTGACTTAATTAATTACTGCGATTGTAAAATTTTAATAGGTGATGAAAACGTAGAAATAAAAGAATGTTTTATCGATAGTAGAATTAAAACGGATGGTGGTACGTTTTTTGGAATTAAAGGGTTAAACGTTGATGGCTCCTTATTTTATAAAGAAGCTTTTGATAATGGAGCTAAAGTATGCGTTATTTCGAAGATTATCGATTTAGACTTAAGTGGGTATGATGATAAGACGGTTATTATAGCAAAAGATCCGGCAAACTCGCTTAAGCTACTTGCGGCTTATAAACGAAGTCTTTTTAATGGTACCGTTATTGGAATAACCGGAAGTGTAGGTAAAACTACTACTAAAGATATGATATATAACGTTTTAAAACTTAATTATAACGTTTTAAAAACAATTGGTAACCAGAATAGTCAATTAGGACTTCCACTTACCATTTTAAGGCTTGCTGACGAAGATGTTATGCTTTTAGAAATGGGAATGAGCATGAAAGGTGAAATGCATAAATTATCGATGATAGCAAAGCCTGATATTGCAATTATAACTAACGTATTTGATTCCCACATTGGTAATTTGGGTTCAAGAGAAAATATTTTAAAAGAAAAATTAACGATAACTGATGGAATGCAAAAAGGCATCCTCATTATAAATAATGATAATGATATGCTTAAAAAGGTAAACTATGTAAACGAAATGATAGATATTGTGTCTTTTGGCGTTGAAAACAAAAGTAACGTTATGCCACATGATATTAATGAAGGGGTAAAAACAACGTTTAGCATTGGTGATGTTGATGGATTTAAAATTAACGGAAGTAAAGCACTTGTTTATAACGCTCTAATAGCATACTTGGTAGGTAAGTTAATGGGTGTATCAAGAAGTATGATAAAAATCGGGATAAATGAGAATGAAAACAAAAACCATAGGTTAGAGGTGATTAGAAAAAACGGCATAACCATAATTGATGATACTTATAATGCCAGCTATGAATCGGTTAAGGCTGCTTTAGAATATATGAAAAACTTTAAGGGTAAAAAAATAGTTGTGCTAGGCGACATATTGGAGTTAGGAAAAGAATCAAAGCGAATACATAAAAACGTTGGTAAATTAATAAATGCTTGTTTTGTAGATAATTTAATAACAATAGGTAAGCATTCGAAACCTATAAAAAAACAAGCTAAGAAAAATGGCGTAAAAAGTAAAAATATTAAGCATTTTAAAAATGAAAATAGGTCCAGAAAATATATCATGTCTTTATTAGAAGATGGTGTGGTTTTGCTCGTTAAGGGTTCAAATGGTGTTGGATTAGTTAATTTAATTAATTATATAATTAATTGACAAACTACTTTTTTTATAATATTATTTAACTATAATATAGGAGGTTAATATGTATTGTAAGTGGTGTGGTAGTAAAATAGACGAAAACTCGAAATTTTGCCCTAATTGTGGTAAGGAAGTTTTAACATCTAATGATGGTTCACAAAGTGTTATTAGTGATGATAGTAACATGGTAAAAGGGGAGAAAGCTAACGTATGGTTTGCGGTTTTATCGTTTTTTATTCCGTTAGCAGGTTTGATTGTTTTTCTTGTAAAAAAAGATAAAGAACCTAAAACTGCTAAGGTAAGCGGTATTTGTGCTATAGTTGGTTTTTTATTAAGCTTTGTATTATCTATCATTTTGTTTTTTCTAGTTATTAACGGAGGTTTAAAATTAACCGAAAACTTAGTTGATAAGTCTTTAAATACCTTTGATAAGGTTATTGATAAGAATGAAGATGTAATAGATCATTCGGATGATAACATTACTAATGACTGGGATGATTATGAATTCGTGATAAACGGAAAAGAATTAGAGTTGCCATGCTCATATAATGAGTTAAAAAGTGTAACCGGATTTAGTGCAAAGTCTTCTGATGAAAATTCCGTTTTATCAAACAATTATTATACGATAGTAAACATGTATAAAAATGATAAACTTGCGTTATCTATAGAAGTACTTAATGACACGGGTAGTGATGCTAAATATGTGGATAGCAAGGTAACAAGGGTATCACAATCTGAATATCAGGTGTCAAATGGTGCTGATAAGATTACTTTTCCTGGTGGTTTAGTAGCAGGTCAAGAAATAACTGAAGACAAAATAAAACAACTTTTTGGAGAGCCTACTGATGTTAATAATTATTCTAGTGATGGTTATGAAAGCATAACATATACGTATAATGAAGATACGAGTTGGACTACTACGAATTATTTTAAAATACAAGTTGTTAATGGCGTTATTTCTGAAATAACTTTAGATAATAGAAATGATGATTAAAAAAGAAGGGTTAATTATTTAATCCTTCTTTTAACATGTTTTCTAGTTTTTTACATTTTTCTTTATCCATATCTGGCACACCATTTAATTTATAAGTTATGCCTAAATCTTCATATTTATGTACTCCTAATGTATGGTAAGGTAAGAACTCAATTTTTTCTATTTTCCTTAATGGTTTAATAAAGTTTATTAGTTCTTTTACGTATTCTTCCGTATCATTGACACCTGGAACGATTACGACTCTTATCCATAGCTTTTTATTCATCTCTTGACATAAGTTTAAAAATTCTAATGATGTATTTATGCTAGCACCAGTCATTTCTTTATAATTTTTTTTATTGGTTCCTTTGATATCAAGTATAACAAGGTCAGTATACTTTAATATATCTTTACAATCTGGAATGCTACCGGCCGTGTCTAAACACGTATTAATATCGTTTTCTTTGCATAACTTTAAACATTCTAGTAAAAACTCTTTTTGCATTAGTGGTTCACCACCAGAAAACGTAACACCACCATTATGCTTGAAATACGGTTTATAACTTAGTATTTTCTTTATTAGTTGTTGAGGTGTATAATCTTGTGCTTTTCCATTTAAATTCCAAGTTTCTGGATTATGACAAAACTTACATCTTAGCGGACATCCTTGCATGAACACGACAAACCTAACTCCAGGCCCATCTACAAGTCCCATTGTTTCTATACTATTAATTTTTCCTATCATTTAAATCACCAATAACAATTATATATTAATTTGAGACAATATTAAACAAAATATTTGAAAATAATCTATATAATAAACGCCCGAAAGGAAGAATTGTATGGATTATTATAACAAAATAAAAGATGAACTAGTAAATAATGAAACATATAAAAGAGTAAAAGATTACTCTAAAAATAGAAATGATTTAAAGACATACTATAATGTTGGCAAGCTTTTAAATGATGCTGGTAAGCATTATGGAGAAGGAATTATTAAAAAGTATTCAGATAAATTAACAAATGAATTAGGAAAGAAATTCAACGAAACCACACTAAAAAGAATAAGACAATTTTATTCATTAATCAAAAAAGGTGCGCCGCTGGTGCACCAATTAACATGTAGCCATTATCAAGAATTATTGCCCTTAAAAGAAATAAATAAAATAAATTATTATATTAATATATGCCAAGAACAAAATCTAAGTAAAAGAAAATTAAGAGAAAAAATAAAAAATAATGAATATGAAAGATTAGATGATAAAACAAAGCTTAAACTTATAAATAAAGAACAAGAGCAAGAAAAAGTAGAAGACTTTATTAAAAACCCCATCCTTATAAAAAATAAATATAATAAAGAAGATATTTCTGAAAGGATGTTACAACGGTTAATATTAGAAGATATGCCGTCTTTTTTAAAAGAGTTAGGTAATGGTTTTTGTTTCATAGATAATGAATATCCTATAAAAATTGGTAAAAGATATAATTACATTGATTTACTTTTATATAATATTAACTTTAATTGTTATGTGGTTTGTGAACTTAAAACAACAGAATTAAAGAAAGAACATATAGGACAAGTTCAGACTTATATGAATTATATAGATAAAAACGTTAAAACACTTAAACAAAGTCTCACTATAGGAATTATTATATGTAAGAAGGATAATAAATTTGTTATGGAGTATGTTACTGACGAAAACGTATTTGATAGAGAGTATCAGTTGATATGAAAAGAACATAGAATTAAATTTTCTATGTTCTTTTACTTTAACATCCTAACTTTTCATGGAATGTACGAGAAATTACTTCTTCTTGATGTGCTCTTGATAATTTATCAAATAATACTGCATAACCAGATACTCTAATTGTAAGAGTAGGGTATTTACCTGGATTATTCATAGCATCAATTAGCATTTCTCTGTTAAGAACGTTTACGTTAATGTGGTGTGCTCCTTTTTCAAAGTAACCATCAAGTACGTTTACTAAGTTTTCTATTCTTTCATTTTCGTCGTGTCCTAAAGCACTAGGTACTATAGAAAAAGTGTTTGATATACCATCTTCACAACAATTTGTATATGGTAGTTTAGCAACTGAGTTAAGTGAAGCTAAAGCGCCAGATGAATCCCTACCATGCATTGGATTAGCCCCTGGAGCAAACGCAATACCAGCTTTTCTACCATCTGGAGTAGAACCTGTTTTCTTTCCGTACATAACGTTTGAAGTTATCGTTAATACTGATAAGGTATGCTTTGCACCTTTATATAATTTGTTTTTACATAAATCATCATAAAATTCTTTTAGTATTTCTACACCAATTAAGTCGGCTCTATCATCATCATTACCGTATTTAGGGAAATCTCCTTCTATTTCAAAATCAACGGCAATACCATTTTCATCTCTTATAGGCCTTACTTTCGCATACTTAATTGCTGACAATGAATCAATTGCAACTGAAAGACCAGCAACACCAAAAGCCATAAGTCTATCAACTTTTGTGTCATGTAATGCCATTTGACCTCTTTCATAAGCATACTTATCGTGCATGTAATGAATTATGTTCATGGCATCAACGTATGTTTTAGCAATCTTGTTCATTGCTTTAGAATATGCCTTTCTTACTGTATCATAATCTAATACGTCACTATTTATTTTATCTAATCCTGATACAACTAATTCTTTTTTAACCTCATCATATCCACCGTTAATAGCATAAAGTAGGGTTTTAGCTAGGTTACATCTAGCTCCAAAAAATTGCATTTGTTTTCCAACGGTCATCGCTGATACGCAGCATGCAATCGCATAATCGCATCCATGTATTGGTCTCATTAATTCATCAGACTCATATTGAATTGCATCCGTATCAATTGAAACCCGTGCACAATATTTTTTAAAATTTTCAGGTAAACGTTCACTCCATAAAACCGTTAAGTTAGGTTCTGGAGCTGATCCCAAATTATATAGCGTACGTAAATACCTATATGAATTTTTTGTAACTAATGATTTACCATCTTCGTTCATGCCTCCTAAACTTTCGGTTACCCAAGTAGGATCTCCCGCGAATAACTCGTTATATTCAGGAGTTCTTAAGTGTCTTGCCATCCTAAGCTTTAAAATAAATTGATCTATTATTTCTTGCGCTTCTTCCTCGGTTATTATGCCATTTTTTAAATCTCTTTCAAAGTAAATGTCTAAGAAAGTAGAAGTTCTTCCTAAACTCATTGCGGCCCCGTTGTTTTCTTTTATGGCAGCAAGGTATCCAAAGTATAACCATTGTGTAGCTTCTTTAGCATTAGAAGCTGGATTTGATATATCAAATCCGTATGAATTAGCCATGGCTTTTATTTCGTTTAAAGCTTTTATCTGTTCTGATACTTCCTCACGTAATCTTATTTTACTTTCGGTTAATTCTTCATTTTCAAGGTTAAGTAGATCTTTTTTCTTTTCTTCTATTAATCTATCTATACCATAAAGAGCAATTCTCCTATAATCACCAATTATTCTTCCTCTTCCATAAGCATCAGGAAGTCCGGTTAATAAACCAGCGTGTCTAGCTTTTCTAATGTCAGTTGTATAAGTATCAAAAACACCATCATTATGTGTTTTTCTAAACCTGAACTCTTTTTCTACTTCAGGGTCAAGTTGGTATCCATAAGCTTCTAAAGCTTGTTTAACCATTCTCATGCCACCAAAAGGATTAATCATCCTTTTTAATGGTTCATCGGTTTGAAAACCTACTATTACTTCATCTTCTTTAATTAAATAACCCGGTTTGAAGTTATTTATTCCTGAAACCGTTTTAGTATCTACGTCATATACGCCTTTTTCTATTTCTATTTTTGACATTTCAGCATATTTGTTGTTTAGACGTTTAGTTTTTTCAGTAGGTCCTACTAAAAAAGATTCATCTCCCTTATATTCGGTATAATTATCTAAAATAAACTGTTTAACGTTTATTTCTTCTTGCCATTTGGTTCCTTTAAATTCTTTCCATTCATTCATTTTTTTACCTCCATAAATAAAACCTTAACAATTATACATTAAGATTAAAAAACAATAATGTTGCATATGCAACATTATTGTTTTTTTGTATAAAAATTTACATCTATTAACGTTTTATTCAACGCTTTTAAGGGCATTTACCATATCTAATTTTTTTAAATCATAATGCATAAAAATATTTACAATAAATAAGAAGAATAGCGTTATCATAAATGAAGCTACGTAACTTAGGATGCTTATGTCAAAGCTAAACATAAATAGGTTAGTCTCACAAACCTTTATTACGTAATAGGTAAGAAAACTACCAATTACTAATCCTACTACGCTTCCTATGATGGTTAATATAACGTTTTCCTTATGAACGTAATTTGTTACTTCATTATCATAAAAACCTAATATTTTAACGGTTGCTAATTCTCGTCTTCTCTCACTTATATTTACGTTTGATAAGTTATATAGTACGACGAATGCAAGACAAGCCGAAGAAATTATTAAGATTATGGTAACGTAATTTAACGTTTGCATTTTTTCTTTATATTGTTCTTTTGTATTATTTATTGAAGTTATTGAACTTATATGTTCTATTTCCGATAATTCTGCCATTGTTATCTTTTCGTTTTTGGTATTAGATGTGTTAACTAACAAAGAATTATATTTTATATCTTCGTTAGTTAATTTTTTATAAAGGGCAGGTGACATATAAATATAATGATCAATGTAGTTTTCCGTTATCTTGCTTATTTTTACCTTTTTTTCATCACCATTAGGTAAATTTATGCTTATTTTATCTTTTTCCTTTTTTTCTAAAAGTTCCGCTAGTTTTTCCGTTATAACAATACCGGTATCATCTAACGTAATTTCCTTTTCTTTTCTTCTTTCTTTTAGGGTAATATAATCATTTAGTTCTTTTTTGTTTTCTGGAATTATTAAATAAACTTGTTCGTTAATGCTTTCATCTTTAACGTTTATTATGCTTTGGTTTATTCTCATACTGTTTTTGATTTTCTTATTTTCATTAATTTTCTTTTTTACCGAATTAGAGGTTTCGTTATCGGTTAAATTTAAGGTTATGAATAAATCATATTTACTAATTTCATCAAACTGTTTATCACAAATACTGGTTACTGAATCCCTAAGACCAAAAGCGGTTAGTAAAAGGGCGGTTGAACCACTAATTCCAACAACTGTCATAAACAATCTTTTTTTATACCTAAACACGTTCCTGAACGTTACTTTGTTTGAGAACTTTAATTTTTTCCATATAGGAGTTATTCGTTCTAATAAAACCCTTTTGCCTGGTTTTGGTGATTTTGGCCTCATTAGTTTTGCTGGAACTTGAATTATATCATTTATAATCGCTATAACACTTGCTAAAACAGTTGCAATTACTGAAAATATAAAAGCAAATAAAACATGATTCCACTGGAAGGTAGCTGATAGGTTTGGTATGTCATAAAAAGTGCCGTAACATAACCAAATTACCATTGGGATTAATTTATAAAAAATTATGGTTCCCAAAATACTACCAAGTATGCTTGCTAATAAAGCGTATAATACGTATTTAAACGAAGTATCAAAAACGCTATACCCAATTGCTCTTAAAGTGCCAATTTGGTTTCTTTCTTCTTCAACGATTCTTGTCATTGAAGTTAAACTTACTAAAGCTGCTACCAAAAAGAATATTAAAGGGAAAATTTTAGCTATTTTTTCTATTCTTTCAGTTTCAAGCTTAAATTCATAAAAGCTAGGTGTTTCATTTCTAGACGTAGTATATATCATTGGACTTTTTAAATTAGATAACGCCATTTTTGATTGCTCTAAACTAGTGCTTATTTGCTTAATTGATTCGTTTAGGGATTCTTCTGGAAATTCTAATGAATATAAACCATTTAGGCTTTCGTTTAATGAAGATATGTTGTTTTCTAAAGTAGTTTTATATTCTTCATGTCTATCATTTATTATTGGTGTTAATATACTTGTTATTTTTTCTTGGTATTCTTTTACTAGTTTTTTATATTCCTTACCATAAGTATCTAACTTTTTAGCACCATCTATGGTTGTATAAATTTCTGTATATGTATCTGAATTA
Source organism: uncultured Bacilli bacterium (assembly GCA_944329425.1). Taxonomy (GTDB): domain Bacteria; phylum Bacillota_I; class Bacilli_A; order RF39; family UBA660; genus Aphodocola. The sequence goes on along the minus strand of CALVIG010000001.1, from coordinate 142,087 downwards.
ATGTTTTTTTCTTCTAGGTAAATAAAATAATCATTTTGCTTGTTTTCAATGCTAGAAGAGCCTCTGTCATTTGATGAATAGTAACTATTTTTTACGGTTCCTACAATTTTTATTTTTTTTGCTTTTAAATCCTGATCATTATTAGGTTCAAGCGTTACTAAATCACCAATTTTAAGACCATTATCTTTCAAAAAAGATTCTTCAACTAAACCTTCATTTATCGTTTTGGGAAAAGTACCACTTGTTAAAGTAAGCCTGTTTATATAATCTTCATCGTTATTATTTAGGCTATCATTAATTCCTATCGCTTTTATTAGGTAGTCCTCGTTTTTAACGCTTGCTTTTGCATCTACCGATTTAACCATCATGATACCATTTATACCTTCAATGCTTTTTAACGTGTTGTAATCATCTTCGTAAAAACCAGTTGTTGATTGTATCTTAACATCCATTAAGTTGGTTTCTTGATAATAACGTTTTGCGGTGTTTTTCATGTCAAGGGACGTTGATTTAAGACCGATGTAAAAACCAACGCCTAATGTTATAACCAAAACCAAGGATATAAACCTTTTTTTTGTAAATGATATTTCTCTTATTGCATCTTTTAAAATACTTTTTTTCTTTACCATTCAAGATCACCTATATTCTTAGGCTTTTTATTTATTTTAACACTTTCTACGCTGCCGTTTTTAATGGTAATAACTTTATTTGCAATAGGAGTTATTGCGTTATTATGGGTTATAATAATAACCGTTGTTTTTTCTTTTTTTGATATGGATTGAAGTAGTTTTAATACCTGTTTTCCCGTCTTAGAATCAAGGGCTCCGGTCGGCTCATCACATAAAAGTAATTTTGGATTTTTTACAACCGCTCTTGCGATTGCAACACGCTGTTGTTCTCCTCCAGATAAAGCCGAAGGGAAGTTATCCTTTCTTTTTGTTAGACCAACTTTCTTAATTGTTTGATCCACATCCAAAGGATTTTTACATATTTCATAGCCTAGCTCAACGTTTTCCCTCGCGGTTAAGTTTTGTACTAAGTTGTAAAACTGAAAAACAAAGCCAACGTCTTCACGTCGGTATTTTACCAATTTTCTTCCTTTTAATTTATTTATTTTAACTCCATCTACGATTACTTCGCCACTTGTTAATGTATCTATTCCACCTAAAATGTTTAAACAAGTAGTTTTGCCTGCTCCTGAGGGTCCTATGATTACTACTAATTCTCCTTTTTCTATTTCAAAACTTGCTTTTTTTAAAGCTTTGATTGAGACTTCACCGGTATTATATTCTTTACAAACGTTTTTAAATTCAATGTATGCCATAAAAACCCTCCTTTTCAGTTATTATATTACCTTTAGCTAATTTAAATGTCAACGATAGTTAAATAATTATTTTATTTTTTTAAAACAAATGATATAATTGATTTGAAGAATAGGTAAAACGGGGTGAAATCGATGGAAAATAATAATTATAATAACTTTGATGAATTAGAAGAATTAAGTGAAGATGAAATCTTGACTGATCAGAAAGATGATACGGTGGAGTTAAATAACGAGACTACCAATGACCTTGATGATAATAAGGAAACAGAAGATAAGGTGGATGAAGTTACGGAAAGTAAGACCGAAGAACAACCAAAAATTGAAACTCTACCTAATGAGATTGGTAGGGTAAAAAACGTTGGAGCTGATACGGTTACTATTGGTATAACAACTAATTTACCTTTTGAAAAAAATTTAATAGATCATCACGTTATATTTAGGAATACGGATGGGCGTGTAATCGTTGGTATGGTTACATCCTTAAATAGTGAAGAATCTCAAATTAAACTAATAGGTGAATTACAGGGTGTTAGGTTTGCTCCTGGTGTACTTATTAAACCTTCTATTGGGTGTGTTTGCTTTATGGCAACTGAAGATGAAATAAAATTAATCGTGGTTGATGATAAAAATACCATAACAAAAAAATTTCTTCTTGGAAGTATGCCTCTTTATGGTAACGCTCCTGCATATGTTTCTACCAATGCTTTTTTTAGTAACCATTTTGCTATTTTTGGAAATACTGGTTCAGGAAAATCATGTGGTGTTGCAAGACTTTTTCAAAACGTGTTTTTTAATCAACCAGAAGTTCCTAAAAATGCCTGTATATTTATTTTTGATGCTTACGGGGAATACGAAAACGCTTTATCAATCCCAAATAACCAGATATGTTTTAAGAAATATTCTACTAACGTAAGAACCAACAAGAATAATTTAATTAAAATTCCTCTTTGGTTACTTGATATAGACGATTTTGCTTTACTTTTGGACGTGGATGATGTAACGCAATTGCCAATAATAGAAAAAGCTTTGAGACTTGTTACGGTTTTCTCTGGTGATGAGGAAGAGAAAAAGAAGTATAAAAATGATATAATCGCTAGGGCAATATTAGAGGTTTTATATAGCGGCGGTGCGGCATCACAAATCCATGATCAAATTTTTGCAATTTTAACATCTTATAATACTCCTGATTTGAATCTTGAAACACCAATAGTTCAGCCAGGGTATACAAGAAGTTTAAGACAATGTTTAATAATAGATAGGGAAGGAAAAATAGGAGAGATACAGCTAGTTTCAGAATTTATAAAAAAATTTATAAACGATGGCTTGAAACTCGAGTTACCAGATGGTACCATTCCTTTTACTTTAGAAAATTTAAGAGAAGCGTTTGATTTTGCTTTGATATCAGAGGGTATTTTAAAAAGTGATAAAGTATATGATAAAGCAAACGCACTTAAGGTCAGGTTAGATTCAATTATAAAAGGAGAGTATGCGGAGTATTTTAAAGTTGATAAATACATTGATAAGATGAATTTTATAAAGGACTTAATTACAGCTCCTAATGGAGCAAGGGCTCAAATAATAAACATTAACATAAGCTATCTAGACGATAGGCTTGCCAAAACCATTTGTAAAATATATTCTAAGTTATTATTTGATTTCACGTCTAAATTAGAACAAAGAGGGTCATTCCCAGTGCATTTAATATTAGAAGAAGCCCATAGATACGTTCAAAACGACCAAGACATTAAAATCCTTGGATATAATATCTTTGATAGAATCGCTAAGGAAGGAAGAAAATATGGCGTTATTTTAGGACTTATTTCACAAAGACCTTCAGAACTTTCAGAAACGGCATTATCACAGTGTACGAATTTTTTGATTTTTAAAATGCAACACCCTTATGATGTGTCGTTTATTAGACAAATGGTTCCTAACATAACTGATGAAATAGTTGAAAAAATGAAGGCCTTGCAGCCTGGTACATGCATTGCATTTGGTTCGGCATTTAAACTTCCAACCATAGTTAAAATGGAAATGCCATATCCACAGCCTTCTTCTAGTAACGTTGATGTATCTAGATTATGGTATTATTAAAAATCGTTTTGATAACGATTTTTTTAATTGATTAAACTATAGTAAAAATATTATTAAAATAACATATAAATCATATTCGTATAAATAATTGACAAAAAAAGACATATTTTCTCAAAAAAAGTTGACCACTATCAATTATCTATGTTACTATTTAAATAGTAAAAGATAATAGGGAAGCTGTCTTTTACTATATCCATTACCTATAAAGGTAAAATTTATTACCCGGGAGGCGTATACATGAATAAACTTTTAGTTTCAATAGAGGTCCCCTCAATTGAACGTAATTTTGATTTATTTATCCCAATAAATAAAAAAATGGGTACTATAAAGAAGTATGTTATAAAAAGTATTCATGAACTATCCGGTGGAATATTAACTAAAAAGACATACTCTTTTTTTGATATTGATACCGGTGTAAAGTATGGGAACAATGTATACGTAAAGGATAGCGGAATAAAGAATGGGGCTAGAATAATTATAATATAAGGAGGTGATTGTATGGCAATGACAAGTTTAAACATTGATTATGATGCTACTAGGGCAGCTGGAAGGTCAGTTCAAAGTAGTGCTGGTGATTTTAAATCTTTATTAGCAGATATTCAAAATCTTAATGATAGCCTAAAAAATTGCTGGAAGGGTGCTGATGCTGATAGTTACACTGGCAAAATCGCAGAGCAAGCTCAAATTATGAACAAATTGCAAACCACTATTCAAGAAATAGGTGAATACTTGGTTTCGGTTGGTGATGCTTATGAAAAAGCAATGAATGATAATACTTTAAAATAAGGAGGGATAACATGTTTTCTGGTTTATCTTATGGTGAAATAGGAAATATTGCAACACAGTTAGATTCTAAAGCAACAAGCATGGAAACTATATTGAATGCTGTTACGTCTGAACTAAATAAAGTTGGAAATGATGGAACTTGGAGTGGTACTGCTGCTAGTGCTGCAAAAGAGGAGTTTGATGTATTAAAAGCAAAGTTTCCAGAATTTAAGCAAGCTATTAATTCTTGCGCAAAGTATCTAAGAACTACTGTAGAAAGATATCAAGCTGTTGATAATGCTGTAATGGGAAAATAAAGAGCACTTGCTCTTTGACAAAAGAATGTTAGCTGATAACATTCTTTTGTGAGGGAGAATAAAGATGAAAATAGTTGTAACCGATTCAATAAACGCAAAAGCAAAAGAAATAAAAGAATGCATTGATTTTATATCTCAAAAAATAACTGAAATAAATATATCAATTGGTTTAGTTAATACTTTTTGGAAAGGAACCGATGCTAATAGTTTTGTTCAAAAATATGATGAAGCAATTATAAAATTGAAAGAATACCAAAATTCTTTTGAAACTTACTACCATTACTTATTAAAAATATATGATATTTTCAGTTCTTTTGAAGATTCATATAATAAAAAAATAGATGTTAGTTAAGGGAGTGATAAAACATGCAAGCTGACTACGCAATGATGGAAGAACTATATAATGGTTTAAACTTAACGGTTGATAATATGATGGACAAAATTAAAGACGCAAAAGACATAGTAGATAAATTAAATAATTGGGATATTTGGGATGGTAATGGCTATGATGCATATAGAAAAAAATTTGATAATCTTGTTTCTAATTTTGGTTCTTTTTGCAATGATTTGTATAAGCTTAATAATAATGTAAAGATTTCTATTGAAAACTATAAAGAAGTAGATAGACAATCAGCGGAGGGATTGCAAAATGGCGTTTGAAAATTGTAGTGAATATAAATTAAATAGTGCTTTAAGAAAAATAGATAATATAAGTAGTAGTAGAATTGATAGTCTTATAGGGGATATTAATTATAATAATTGGCAAAGTGATACAAGAGCAAACATAGTTACAGCATTAAAGGAAATACAAAAAGAATACAAGTTAATAGAAAATAAAATAACGAAATATAAACAGGTAGCAGATTATATTGATGAATATAAAAGTGCTCAAAAAAAATATGAATATTATAGTGATAGATCAGGTGATTACCAAAGGTACTATAATAATCTTGGTGATAATAATTTTTTAAATCTAAAAGATTTTTATCAAGATAGAATTGAAAGCTATACTACAAATGCTAATAGTAATAAACAAAAAATGACACAAATAATGAATAAAATTAATAGTTTAATGAATTAGGAGGTAATAAATATGAATAACAATTATGGTAAATTTTTACCACTAGGTACAGTAGTATTATTAAAGGGTGCCACAAAAAGACTTATGATAACCGGCTTTTGTTCATATGATGGAACAAAAAAAGACAAGGCTTATGATTATACCGGTTGTCTTTATCCAGAAGGCATAATTTCAAGTAAACAAATGGCTTTATTTAATCATTCACAAATAGATAAAATATACTATTTAGGCTATTCAGATGAAGAAGAAAAAACGTTTAAGAAAAAATTAGTTGAGGAGTTAAATAAAATAATAAAAAAACAGCAACAGGACGTATCTAATAATAATCAAAACTAGATAAAAAGAAAGGAGGTAAATCATTATGGCTTTTTATAACGTTAGTAAAATAGAAAATTGGTTTGATGATTTTACCTCTTGTAAAAATAAATTTATAAATACTTATTACGATGATTATCAAGATAGTTATATAAGAACTTGCAACGATGAAATTATTAGAAAAATGAAGACCCAGCTTGATAATCATTATAATAAGATAAAAAGAATTTATAATAGAATAAATGATCATTGGAGTAATTATTTAAATGATTTAAAGAACATAGATAATTGTATCGCTGGCACATCAAACCCTTTTTCGGTTTATGCACCAGCTCCAGCAGCGAAACTTAACTCACTTCCTTGTTTAAAGGAATATGAGGCAAATTTAGCTACTAAAATAGAATCTTTTAGTGGCTATATTGGAACGGTAACTTTTCTTGGCTGGTCAGAAGACAAAGATACTTCAGAAAATTTATTATACATATTTGAAAGAACGGGTGCAACTGTTGGAACTGCTGTTGTTTCAGTAATAGAAGGAATAGGTATGTTTGGCGAAGGAATAGTTGATGTATGTACAACTGTGGTATCAGAATGTTATTGTCAAGTACGCTTAGCAGTTGATGATGATTTTACCGAAAAACAAGCTGATATAATACGTGAAAGTACCAGGGATGTTGTTTCAACTCAGTATGTAAAAAATAAGTTTGATTCTTTTTATCAAGAAAGTGACGTTGGTGCATATTTGTCTGAAAACGCGTATGCATTTGATGCCGTACGTTCTATAGGTAATGAAGTTGGTATTGTTGTTGGTGCTGTAGTAGTATCATCATTAACACAAGGCGCCATTCCTCCTTCGGTGTTATATGGAATATCTAAAGCAGGTAACCATATAGAAGAGAATTTTCAAGATGAAAACAATGGATATTTTGAAAGCATTGTAAAAGGTGGGTTAGCAGGTGCCCTTGATGGAGTTTTCTTTGCCGCTGGAGCAAAAGGAGATCAAGTTTTAAAAGCTACAATAGGTAAATCAGCAGCAAAAAATTTATTTGCCTTTGGCGGGAAAATGGGATATGAAGCTTTTTGTGCTGTTTCACAAGATGGTAGTAATATAGTTTTAGATTCACTTTTTATGGATAACCAAATAGTCGATAATAATGGTAATACCATTTATTTTGAAAATTATAAAGATAAATTAAGTTATTGTTATGAGCAAGCAGGAGGAAAAGAAGCAATAATAGAATCCCTTGTTACTTCTGTTGTGTTATCTGGTATGTCAGATGGCGTTGACACCATTAAAGCAGTAAGAAATATAGATGCTGGTGATGTTATTAAAGCAACTAATAATATTGATTTAGGTAGTGATGATGTTAAAAAATCAATAAAAGGTGTGAATTCTAAGAAAGTCGAAATATCTTTTAATAGTAAAGATATCAATGCTAATGCTAATTTAGATTATATAAAAAAAGAATATGATGAATTAATGAATTGGAAAAATTCAGAAGAGGGGTTATATAGTAAACGTTTTTATGAAGTAAATGGTAATAAGTATGGAACTAACAACAGATATAAAAAAAATATGGATAGATTATCTGAATTAGAAAAAATTTTGAGTAAAAATAATCAGTCCATAGAAAACAAAAGTGTTAATACTAATGATATTAAAATAAATCAACCTTCTTTTGACTCAAAAGAAATTAGTTCTAAAATTTATAAATATATAACAGAAAATAGAGATAAACCAATAAACATCAAAAAAATACTTGAAGATAATAATATTAAAGTATCTATTGATGAAACTTCTACAGACTTTGATCTTGCTATTGAAATGGGTGATCCTAATTTATATTATATTTCTGTATTAAAAAGAAATGGTATTGATACTGGTAGTTTAAAGCTTGGAAAAGGTTTACAATTTAACAGTGCAGGGTTAGAGCAAATAGCTCAGCCTTATTTAAATAAAACAGATTTATTAAATCTGCAAAAAATAAAAAGTAAATTTAGTAAAATAAATTTAAGTGATAATCAAAGAGCCACGTTTTTTCAATTTCAAGAATGTGGTGGGTATGAAATTGCAGCTTATCTACGAGGAAAAAAGGGAGGAGATATTTATAGGTGGGTTGATAATCAACCAAGATATTTTTTGAATGAGTGGGAAGATTTACCTACTTTGGAAAATACTATTAATAATGCTAAAAATAATATTGGTAGTCCAAGAACTAAGATTGAAGGAGAGTCATTTATAGATACTATGAATATGACTATGGAAGAATTTTCAAATGATACAGTTATTGAAGGTGTTTCTTATTATAGTTCAATGAATACGGTTTATCAAACAGATAATATTATTGCTGCTATTAATAAATATGGAGCCAATTCTAAAGAAGTAATGGATTTATTAAATGCATCTAAAGGTATTGAGATAACTGATTCTTCTTTTTCGTCTCGTACTATTCCCCCTACTAAAAAAACCAAGTATTCTGAAAATCCAAATAGTAAAATTGAAGTAAGAACTTACATTCTTCCGGGATGTGGAACTTATATTGATTCTATATCTAATAGATATGCCCTTGGAGAAATGCTCCTTAAACCAAATTGTAAACAAGTGACAGTAGATGCATTTATAGATCCTAAAACTAATAGAATTGTGTTTGAAACTGTATGTTTCCCTCCAGATGAATTAGGATTATCATATGTTAATTTATTTGGTGCTAATAAAAATGGTCTTAGTATTGAATATATTAATCAAGAAATAAAAAGAACTGGACTTGATAAAAAAATAGATTCTGCAATTACTGAAATGCATACAAAGAAATTATATGATGGAAAAAAATCAATTGCTTATCATGATTATGAACATGTTGAAAATGTTACGAAGTATGCAATGTATATAGCGAAAAAGTTGAATTTAACTCCTTTACAACAAAGTATCATAAAAGATTGTGCTATATATCATGACGTCGGAGTAGTAGAGAATTTAAAGTATGAAAATCTTGGAATTTCGCATACTGGACATTCTACAAAAAGCGCAATATGGGCAGGAGATGATTTGTCTAATAAATATTCTTTAGATGATTTAAATAAAATAAAAGCAATTATAGAGTTACATGAAAAAACTTTAAATGAAAATAATATAGTTAGTGTATGTAAAAAGTATGGTATAACAAATTTATCAGATATTAAAGAAATAGAACAATTAGCTCCAATACTTAAAGATGCAGATGCTTTAGATAGGACTAGATTTCCAGGTGGTTCTGAAGGCTTAGATCCTAATAGACTTAAAACTAACGTGGCAAAACATATGGTTAAAGGAGCTTATCAAAATAGTGAACAACAAGCATCGAAAATAATTTCAAATATTTTAAGTAGTCAAAATTTGCCTAAGAATGAATACGATGAAGTTATTAAATTAAAAAGTTCTGGTAAGTATCCGGATAGAGTTATACTATTCGCTATGCAAAATTATAAAAATCAAAATATACTAAAACAAATTTATAATAAAACAGGTAAAAATATTAATTCAATTAGTCAATATGCTGATTACATAATAAATAATAAAACTTGGATATAGGAGGAAAAAATGAATGAAAATTTAGTTGAGAGACAGAACGAAGAACAAATGGATTTATCGAATTCTCAAATTAAATATGGAGGAAAAAAAGTAACTTTTGATCAACTAGATTCAGAAATGAATGAAAAAATTAAAAATTTAAATTCTATTGCGTTTAATAAATATTTAATAATTGGAACTTGTGTGAGATTAAATATTTCAAGTGATACTATTATGATAATAGGATATAATTATAATCAAAATGGTGAAAATTATGATTATATTGGATGCGTATATCCAAATGGAATAGGAGAAATTGCACCTATTATATTTAATCACGAACAAATTGAGAGAATATATTATATTGGTTATACTACTGAAATTGGAAATAAATATAAAAAAAGCTTAAATAATTGTCAAAATAAGATTTAGAATTAAGAAGTCAGAGGTGAATAAAAATGCGGGTACAATTAATAAAAAACGATAGGATAAGAAGTTTTGATATTCCAGATGTTCCATCTGGAAACTTTTGGGTTACGGATTATGATGAAAGTGGTAAAGAAGTTAACCTACTTAATATAACGGCAGAAAATGGTGCTTGGAAACTTGTTAGTAACCAAGAGTTTTATTGTGTTTTTAAAGGTGATTATACCCCTAGTTTTGATTTAAAAGAATATTCTTTTTATTCTATTAAGAAGGCAGCTACTGATGAAGTAATGCTTATTTATTGTGCTCCTTCTTGTGATGAAAAATCAGTTGAATATTACATTAATCCTAATGATAATAAAATTATTACCATTGGTATGTCGCAAGATAATAATATAGTTTTTGGGATTTTAGATAATCAGCATGCTAAATTGGTTTATGAGGATGGAAAGTATTATTTATATGCAATTTCTAAAAGATATGGCGTTTATGTTAATAACTTAAGAGTATATGATAAAAAATCTTTAGAATATGGGGATATTATATTTTTAAATGGTTTAAAGATAGTTTATATGAAACACCAATTCAATGCTAAAATAAACATATATTATTATGGGGATAAATTAGCAGTAAATGGTCTTACAAAAGCAAATTTCGATAACAACTATGAGGAAGGTTATAAAGAAGCAGATGAAGACCTTGACATGAAGTGGTACAAAGATGAAGATTATTTTCATAAAACTCCTCGTTTTTTATCTGAAATAAAGGAAAAAGAAATAAAAATAGATGTTCCTCCCGCAAAAGAAGCTGAAAATGATATGCCCGTCATTTTGACCATTGGTCCCATGCTTACGATGAGTATGTCATCGATGGTTATGGCTTTTACTTCAATTGCTAATTTAAGAAGTGGGAATAGTTCACTTATGAGTGCGTTACCTTCAATTGTTATGTCTGGTGCAATGGTTGCTTCAACTCTTTTATGGCCGACATTTACTAGAAAGTATCAAAATAGACGAAGAAAGAAAAAAGAAAAAGAAAGAAAAAATAAATATACAAAATATATAGAAATTAAAAGAAAAAATATACAGGATGAATTAGTTAATCAAACAAATATATTAAAAAGAAGTTACCCAAGTTTACAAGAATGTAGTAAAATTATTTTGGAAAAGAATCCGATTTTATGGCAAAAAAGAATAGAAGATGAAGATTTTCTTAAAGTTAGTTTAGGTCTTGGAAGTTATCCAATGAAGCTTAAAATAACGTATCCAGAAGAACAATTTTCAATGGTAGAAGATGAATTAAAAGATGTTGCTGACAAGTTGAGTAGGGAACCTAAGATATTAAAAGATGTTCCGGTAATATATTCTTTTTTAGATGATCACATATCTTCTATAGTGGGTCAATATAATAATAGAAGTGAATATTTAAAGAAAATCATTTTTGAAATAATAACTTTTCATAGCTATGCTGATTTAAAGATCGTTATTTTAACTGATAACGATAAAAAAAATACTTGGGAAAACATTAAAAATTTACCATACTGTTTTAGTGATGATAAAAAAATTCGTTTTTTTGCTTCTAAAAACGAGGAATATGGAACGGTATGTTCTTACTTAGAAAAAATATTTAACTCAAGAAAAGATTCTGTAAAAAAAGATTCTAATCCACATATTTATGACAGAATTTATTTAATTATAACTGATTCTTTTAAAACGATAAGAAGTCAAACTTTTATAGAAAATTTCCTTAAAACTAAGGAAAATTATGGTTTTTCATTCATAATTTCAAATGATAACATTTCGACTTTACCAGAACAGTGTAAAAGTTTTATTAAGGTGGATCTTAATACTGGGGAATTACTTCGAAACGTTATTAACGAGGAGAATCAAAAATTTAGAATTGATTTAATGAGCGGAATTAATTATAATGAATGTTACAAAATTTTGTCTAACATTCCAATTGAAACCGGGGACAATAGCAGTTCTAAAATACCTGATAAAGTTGGGTTTTTGGAAATGTACGATGTTGGTCGGGTAGAACAGTTAAATTCACCTAACAGATGGGAGAAAAGCAATCCTATGGAAACTCTTGCAACACAAGTTGGATATGGTAGGAACAATGAATTGCAGTACATTGATTTACATGAAAAATATCATGGTCCTCATGGTTTGGTTGCTGGTATGACTGGTTCTGGTAAATCAGAGTTTATAATTACTTATATATTATCCCTTGCGGTAAATTATAACCCGCTAGAAGTACAATTTATACTTATTGATTATAAAGGTGGAGGACTTGCTGGAGCTTTTGAAAATGCGGGCTCTGGTAAGAAATTACCACATTTAGTCGGTACCATAACGAATCTTGATGCTAGTGAAATAAAAAGGAGTATTTCATCAATAGAAAGTGAGCTTAAAAGAAGACAACGTTTATTTAACATGGCTAGAGATAAAAACGGAGAAAGTACCGTAGATATTTATAAATATCAAAGACTTTATAGGGAAGGTAAAATTGATGAACCTGTTTCACATTTATTTATAATATCTGATGAGTTTGCTGAACTTAAAACACAGCAGCCTGAGTTTATGGATCAACTTATTTCAACGGCGCGTATCGGTAGATCTTTAGGGGTGCATTTAATTCTTGCAACTCAAAAGCCTAGTGGTGTTGTTGACCCACAAATATGGTCTAATACTAGGTTTAGGGTGTGTTTGAGAGTTCAAGATAAAGAAGATTCAAACGAAGTAATAAAGTGCCCAGATGCGGCTTATTTAAAACAAACCGGGCGGTTTTATTTTCAAGTTGGTTATAATGAAGTATTTACTTTGGGCCAAGCTGCTTGGGCCGGTGGAAAGTATATACCAAAAGAAAAAACAAAAAAGCCAATAGACACATCAATAAGTTTTATAAACAATATTGGGCAAGTAATTAGAAACGTTGAAACTAGAGAAAATAAAAACGTAGTAAACGATAAAAAATATGGTGAAGAATTATCTAATATTGTTAATTATTTAGCTGATATTGCAACAGAACAAAAAATAAAATGTAAACCATTATGGTTGGATAAAATTCCTAGTTTTATTAAAATTGATACGTTAGTTAATAAATATAGTTTCAAGCCAAAACAAGGCATAATAGAGTTGCCAGTAGGAGAATATGATATTCCACAGCAACAAAAACAAAGTTTACTTACTGTACCGGTTAGTGAAAAAGGTAACGCCTTAGTCTATGGCTCTCCAGGCTCTGGAAAAGAAAATTTTATAATGACTTTGATATACGAATCAATGAAGTTGTATACACCTAGTGATATTAATTTTTATATTATGGATTTTGGGGCTGAGATATTAAATGTTTTTAATGGATCTCCTTTTGTTGGTGATGTTGTTAAAATTGATGATCAAGAAAAAATTATTAATTTATATAAAATGTTAAATACTTTTATGGAACAAAGAAAGTCTCTATTACAAAATTACGGAGGTAACTTCTTTAATTATAATCTAAAAAGCGGAAATAAACTTTCAACCATAATTGTTATTCTTAATAATTATGAAGCGTACCAAGATACGTATGAGGAGTATGAAGACACCTTAAACATTATTACTAGGGAGTGTTCTAAATATGGAATTTATTTTATTACTACCTGTAACACTCCAAACGGAATGAGATTCAAATTGAAACAAAACTATTCACAAATATTTTGCTTACAGCAAAATAATGAAGATGATTACACAAGTATTTTAGGCAACATTAGCAAAAGCTTTCCTTCCAAACTTTTTGGTAGAGGAATAATAAAAACCGATAGTGTTTATGAATTTCAAACAGCTTCAATAGATGTGCAGGATAAGATTAATGAAATAATAACAGAAAAAATCAAATTAGATAATGGTAAATATAGCGTTAAAGCAAAAATGATTCCTGTTTTGCCTAAAATTGTTACATATAAGTCAGTAAAAAATGCTTTTGATGCAAATTCTTCAAATATGATAATTGGTATAGAAAAAAAATCTTTAGATATTTCTACTTATGATTTTACCAAAAATTTAATAAATACAATTTCGGCAAATGAAGTTTCAATAATGACTAATTTCTTTAATGCATTTATTAGCCAATCTAAATTAAAAAAATGTTTTCAAACGATGGTTTTAAATTGTAATGACATGGATATTGATAACAAAGTTAAATCCGGAATATTATATGAAGAAAAAGATTTTAATGGTTTTTTTGAAAAAATATATAAGTATGTGGTAGATTGCTATAATCTATATATTCAAAATAATTACAATTTATCAATTCTTTCTAATCAAAAAAAATTATTGATCATAATAAGTGGAATAGAAGAATTCAAAAACAAATTGAATGATGAAAACAAGAATAAGTTAAGTGATTTATTGCTTAAATCTAAGAGCATAGAAATACTTAGTTTTGTTATTTTTGATAGTATTGATAAAGTGAAGAAAGTTGAATACGATTCATGGTTTAAAGATAATTTTAATTCTGGTGAAGGATTATGGATAGGTAATGGTATAGATGATCAATTTACGTTTAAATTATCAGTTAGAACTGATGAAGTGAAAGAAAGCATTGAAGATGATTTTTGCTTTGTAATTAAGCGTGGTAAACCTATTTTGGCTAAGTATATTTCAGATTTTAATGTTTTGGAACAAGACGATTCAGATGTGTTAGAATTAAATTAGCAAAAGAATATTTAATATTCTTTTGTTTTTATGTGAAAATTTATATTTTATCATTTTAATAAATATGTTAAAATATAAATATATTAGGAGGGCTTGTTTATGAAAGAAAAAACTAAAAAAACAATATTATTAATAGCAATATGTCTAGTAACTCTTATGGTGCTTTTTATAGCACTTAAATTAAACGAAAACAGAAAGCAAAATCTGTTATCTACTTCAGGAATGAAGGGCTATTTAACGGAAATAAGGTATGAAGAAATAGCTACTCATGTTGTTGAACAACCAAATACCATTATTTATGTATCTAACAGTAGTGATGATTCGTTATATACATTTGAAAAAGAGTTTAAAACGGTTATAAAAAAATATAATTTAGAAAACGAAATAATATACATAAACATAAATGATTCCGTTATAGTAGATCCAATTTATCAAAATGCACCCGAACTTGTATTTTACAAAGATGGGCAAATATCTGATATGATAGATTGTACAACTTTAAAAAGTAGTGATGAGATAATAAACGTTTTAAAAGAAAGAAGTGTAATAAGTGATTAACGTAGTTTTGTTTGAACCAGAAATTCCAGGAAATACAGGAAACATAATGCGTACTTGTGTTGCAACCAATACTAAACTTCACTTAATTAAACCTCTTGGTTTTTCTTTGGATGAAAGTTGCATAAAAAGAAGTGGTGCTAATTACATAAAAGATTGTGATTATACGGTTTATGAAAATTGGGATGATTTTAAAAAAAGGAACCAGGGTACGTATTATTATTTAACTAGGTATGGTAAAAAACCACATACTTCTTTTAATTATAGCAATAAAGATGAAAATATTTATCTGGTTTTTGGTAAAGAAAGTAGTGGAATACCACTTGAAATACTAAAAGATGATTTAGACCATTGTCTTAGGATACCGATGACAGATAAAGTTAGGGCACTTAATTTATCCAATTGCGCTGCAATTATGGTATATGAAGTTTTAAGACAACAAAATTATCCTGATTTGTTGAGAACTGAACCTTTTAAGGGTGAAGATTATATAGAAACAGGAATAGATTCCAGTAAGTAAAAAGTGGTGATTTTATGACTAAAGCAGAAATAGATAATGCCTGCAAAGATTATGAAAATTACATGTTTGAACGGAAAAAAGTTGGTGTTGATACTTTTGAATATGATAATCTAAAAATGTTTTATAAGGTTGTTTACTTTCTTAAAAACGGTTTAGAACCATGGTATGACGGAATTAAATTTTTCATTCCCAAAGCAGGTGAATTATCTAAAGCTGATTTTATTACCAAAATTAAGATTAGTGATGATTTTTTTAAACAAATTAATTATAACGTGGACGTAGAAAAGTTTGTTAGAAACGGGGTTGTAAATCCTTTTGATGCAACGTTGGATTTTAAGAAAATATCTAGTTATTTAAAAGGACATGGTCAAATAAACAAAGATAATGGTGACATTGTCTTTCCTAATAGTGGTTTTGCCATGGATTTATTAATAATGATTCATGAGTTTGGCCATGCTGCAAATAAAACCAGTGATGAAAAAGTAAAAAACATTTTATCAGAAGCATCAGCTTTATATGTTGAACTTCAATCTTATGATTATTTAAGTGGCATTGGTTATGAGCGTGAAGTTAAGTTTATGAAAAGTTGGAGAATGAAATTACTTTATGAAGACTCAAAAAAGTATTTAACCATACTTTCGGCTTTATTATCTCGTAAAGATGTTACTTTTAAAGGGGAAACTGATTACTACTCATTAGAAATGATTAAACAAGAAGATTTCTATAAGATTGAAAAAATGATGAACTATATGTTAGGCTTTCCGCTTGCAATATACATGTATAATATGGTAAAAGATGATTTTTCTTTTAGTGAAAACATTAATACTTTTAATAAGAATTTAGCAGATTTTACTTTTGAACAAAGCTTAAATGTAATAGGAATATTTGATATAAAAAAGGATTTAATAGAAAAGATACCTGAGCTTATTGAAACATATGAAAATCAAAGAATAAAAAAAATAAACTAAAAAAGACCTTCATACGATGAAGATCTTTTTTTAGTTATTAACTTCTAATTTTATTGAGTTTATATTATCCATCATTATAGAAACGTAATCTTTTTTATCTTTTCTATCTTCGGCACTTAAAGTTGATAATGAATTAAGACTTAATGTTTGCACATCGTATTCTTCTTTAAGTGCTTTAATGGTTTCGTTTTCTTCTTCATTATCCTTAATAAAAATGTAATTTACCATTTTATTTGATAATAATTTTTTTACATCAGCGATAACTTTATCCGTTAAGTTTTCGTTTTCTTCCAATGATATTACCGTAAATCCGTATTTTTCTAAATATTTAAAAGTATCATCACTAACTATTAATACGTTGTTATTCGCGTTATTTGCAACGCTTTTAAGCTCAGCATCTATTTCTGATAAACTTAATTTTAATTCCTCGTAATTTTCATCAATTTTCTTTTTCTCAATGTTTTCTTCGATATATTCTTCTAAACCTTTTTTTATGTTTGATGCCATCATTAGGTAATTTGCGGGATTTAACCACACTTCAGAAACATCGTTCGTATAATCCATACCAAGTGTTGCATCAATTATCTTGATTTTTTTGTTCTTGTTTAATAATTCCACGGCGTAATCTTTTTCCTTACTAATTATTCCGTTATAAACATATAAATCACCATGACTATAGTCACTTATTTGTTTATTTGTAAGCTCATAGTTTTTATAATTTATACCATCTGGATAAATACTATAAATTGCAACGCTATCACCATATAGGTTTTCTAGTATGTATTCTACCGGATAAACACTAGTATATGCGGTCATTGAACTGGTATTTTCATCATTTGAGCAACCACCAAACACGAAAAGTGATATAAGAAGCCCAACTATTATCAATATTTTATTTTTCATTTTTTTCTCCTTTTTCTTCCTTTTTCTTTTTAGGTACAGGATCATATCCATAAGTTCCAAAAGGATTACATTTTAAAATTCTTTTTATTCCAAGAAAGGTTCCTTTTAAAGCTCCGTATTCTTCTATAGCTTCTTTAGTGTATTGTGAACAACTAGGTATATGTTTGCAATATCCATGAAAAGAGCCAGGAATGCGTTGGTATATGTCTATCATCCTGATTAATATATTTTTTATCATATATCCATTTTATCATCATTATAAAAAAAATGATAGTGTAATATTAAAAAATAATTTTTATTATTTACGTAAAGTGTCTTTTTTTGATACTTTTTTTTGTTGATTTATATGGACATTTTAACCATAATTATGGTATTATAGTGGTAGCTAGTGGAATCTGGTGGTAGATTGTGGGGGATAAATATGTTTATGGGAGAGTATCATCATAACATTGATGATAAAGCAAGAATAGTTTTACCTTCAAAGTTCCGTGAGGAGTTAGGTGACAATTTTGTTGTTACAAGAGGTTTAGAAGGATGCTTATTCG
Organism: uncultured Bacilli bacterium; assembly: GCA_944329425.1. Classification (GTDB taxonomy): domain Bacteria; phylum Bacillota_I; class Bacilli_A; order RF39; family UBA660; genus Aphodocola. The sequence continues at coordinate 124,036 of CALVIG010000001.1, read as the reverse complement.
TATATTCTGCTAAAGAATGGCAAAACATCGTCTCAAAGTTAAAAACCTTACCATTTACCAAAAAAGATGCTCGGGCTTTTCTTAGGTTTTTCTTATCAGGGGCAACGGAATGCCAAACAGATAAACAAGGAAGAGTAGCATTGCCAACTCCGTTAGTTAATTATGCAAACCTTAAAAAGGAATGCATCGTTATTGGTGTGAATGACAGAATAGAAATATGGTCAAGTGATACTTTTTATTCTTACTTTGATAAAAACGAACAAAACATATCTGACTTAGCAGAGGATTTGTTTGATAATATGGGGGATTAAATGAAACATATAAGTGTTCTTTTAAACGAAACCATAAACGCGTTAAACATTAAAGAAGATGGTGTGTACGTTGACTGTACTCTTGGATATGCTGGTCATTCAAGTGCAATCTTAAAAAGATTAAAAAAAGGGAAATTATATGCTTTTGATCAAGATGAAGAAGCAAGAAAGTTTAGTGAAAACAAGCTTAGTAAAATTGGTTCTAACTTCGAAATAATTCCGAGTAATTTTGTTAATTTAAAAAGTGAACTAGAAAAAAGAAACATTACCGAAGTAGATGGAATTATGTTTGATTTAGGAGTGTCATCACCACAGTTAGATGACGCATCAAGGGGGTTTAGTTTTCACTTAGATTCAAACCTTGATATGCGAATGGATAAGAAAAACAAACTAACGGCTTATGACGTTGTTAATGATTATCCTTATGAAAAGCTTGTTCAAGTAATAAGAAATTATGGTGAAGAAAAGTATGCTAAACAAATATCTAGGAACATAGAAAAAGTAAGAAAGCAAAAACCAATATCAACAACGTTTGATTTGGTTAACGTTATATCTGATGCCGTTCCTTTTAAGTACAAAAGACTAGGACATCCTGCAAGACGTACTTTTCAAGCAATTAGAATAGAGGTAAATAAAGAATTAAGTATTTTACCAAAAGCAATAAATGATGCTATTGACATGTTAAAAGTAAATGGTGTAATAGCGGTAATTACCTTTCACTCGTTAGAGGATAGAATTTGTAAAGACATTTTTAGAGAAAGGTCAAAAGAAGATGAACTGGTTAAGGGACTTCCGGTTATTCCAGAAGATCATTTGCCAGAAATAAAGGTTTTAAAGAAGATAAAACCAACAAAAGAAGAAATAGAAGATAATAAAAGAAGTAGAAGTGCTACTCTTAGGGTAGCGATAAAACAAAGGAGAATGTAATATGGCAAGACAAAAAAGAAGAAAAACAAAATTTGAAAGAATGATTATAAGTTTAACGGTTACCACGGCTTTTTGTGTCTTCGTGTCATTATTCTTTTTTAAAGCACAGTTATCTTCTGTTAATATAGAAGTTGAGAAGCTAAAAAATAGCGTTTCTACTCAACAAAAAATAAATGAGAGTTTAACCATGAAGGTTAATGAATTGGTTTCTTTAGAAAACATGCAACTGGTTGCAGCGCAGGAAGGATTGGAGTATAATAATAATAATATAATAGTAATACAAAAATAGTCATCTAATTGTTTTTGTATAAAGGCAAGGGTGAAGCAATTTATGAAAAGAGAAATGTTAAATAAAAACAAGAATGTTGTAGCTAAAGTTTTTACTTTAATGTTTTTTCTTTTTCTTTTTATTTTGGTGGTAAGATTAGGATATTTATGTCTTGCTGGTAAGGTTGATGGGATTGATTTAAAAGCGTTTTCAAGTGCCAGAAACACAAAAAAAGAAGTGTTATACGCCTTAAGGGGAAACATATATGATGTAAATGGTGAAGTTTTAGCGCAAACCATAAATTCATACACCATAATAGCTTATTTAGATCCGTCTAGGAGTGAGGGGTATTCAACTCCACAACACGTTGTTGATAAAGAACTTACCGCTGAAAAATTATCTACCGTGTTAGATATGAGTAAAGAAAAAATATTAGAAAGGTTAAATCAAGATGCTTATCAAGTAGAATTTGGTACCGCTGGTAAAGGGCTTACTGAGCTTCAAAAAGAGGCTATAGAAGAACTTGGTTTAACGGGAATAGACTTTATTACCACACATAAAAGGTATTATCCAAATAACACGTTTTTATCATACGTACTTGGATATACTACGACCGATGAAGATGGTAACATGGTAGGCGAGATGGGAATAGAAAAAGAGTATAATGACGTTATGACTGGTAAAAATGGTTTTGTTGAATATCAAAAAGATTTAAATGGTTATAAATTTCCTAATTCTAACGAAATAAGGGAAGAAAAAACCGATGGTAATGATGTTTATTTAACCATTGATTCAAACGTACAAATGTCTTTAGAAACGGTTGTAAATAAGGCTGAAAATGAGTCTAAAGCCGAATGGATAATAGCGGTTGTGGCAGACGCAAAGACCGGTAAAATATTAGGTAGTGCAACTTCTCCAACGTTTAATCCTAACGTTAAGGATATTTCAAATTACTTAAATCCACTAGTTTCGTACACGTATGAACCTGGTTCGGTTATGAAAACGTACAGTTTCATGGCTGCCTTTGAAAATAATCCTGATTTTGATCCTTATACGGCCACTTGTTTAACAGGACCTTATACCATAGGTGAAGATACCGTTAGTGACTGGAATAAAACTGGTTGGGGTGAAATAACGTATCAAAAAGGTTATACTTTATCTTCTAATACTTGTGTTGCAAATTTAATTAAGAATTATTTATCTAAAAATGAACTTATGAGTTATTACAAAAAATTAGGTTTTGGTTCGTTAACTGGCATTGATTTACCACATGAATACGCAGGTAAAGTTAATTTTAAATATGACGTTGAGGTCGTAAACGCCGGCTTTGGGCAAGGTATTACAACAACTCCTATCCAGCAGATAAAAGCACTTACCGCGATTGCTAATAATGGAGTATTGCTTAAACCTTATATTGTTGAAAAAACGATAAACGCATCAACCGGTGAAGTAACCTATAAGGGAGAAGTAAAAGAAGGAGAAAGGGTAGCATCTGAAAAGACCATCGAAAAGATAAAAGATCTTATGTACTTGGTAGTAAACGCTGATTCTTCTGAAACTACTGGAAGTAGTTATAAGATGGAAGGTTATGACCTTATTGGTAAAACTGGTACTGCTCAAATTGCAAACGCTAAAACCGGTAAATATTATGAAGGTAAATATGATTATGTTACGTCTTTTGCGGGAATGTACCCTAAGGATGAGCCTGAGGTAATAATATACGTAGCAATGCAAAGAAGTTATAATTCAAGCGTGCTTCCTGAAACGGTTAAAACGATCGTTAAGGATACCGCTAAATATTTGGGTATATTTGAAGAAGCTCCAGAATTAAACAAGGAAGTTGTTGAGTATGAAGTAAAAAACTATAAAAATAAACAAATTGAAGAAGTAAAAGGTGATTTAGATTCCATGGCTGCAAGTTACGTAATATTTGGTGATGGCTCAAAGGTTATAAACCAATATCCTAAGGAAGGCACAACAATTAATACAAAAAATAAAATATTCATTTTTACTAATAGTGATACAATAAAAATGCCTGATTTAACTAATTATTCTTTTAAGAATGCCGCTGTTGTTTTAGATAATTTAGGAATAAAATATTCAATACAAGGAACTGGATATGTTGGTTCTCAAAGTGTTCCGGCAGGGACCATAGTTACAAAAGATACAGAAGTTATTTTAAATTAAAAAGAAACTATAATTTTTAGTTTCTTTTTTTATGTCAAAGTTGTATTTTTACCTAAAATATAGTACAATAATTATTAATAATATAGGAAGGTAGGAAGTTTATGAATACTGATGAAAAAATAGCTTTTTTGGAGCAAAACGGGGTTGATGCAAAAACCGCCATTGCAAACATGATGGATATTGAAACTTATGATGATATAATGAATGATTTTTACCAAGGTTTACCTGAGGAACTTTCTAAAATAGATGGTTATAAAAACGCTTTGGATATGCCTAATTATGCCATCTTGGTTCATGCTTTAAAAAGTAATGCAAGAAGTTTTGGTTTTATGAAACTTGGAGATATTGCTTACGCTCATGAAATGGCAAGCAAAGCCGGTGACGTTAATTACGTTAATGAGCATTACGGTGAATTAATGAGTGCGGCAAATGAAGTGCAAAACATAATTAGTAAATATAAAACTCTATAAGAAAAAGGAAGGTGCTATTTGTGAACGACGAAATCATTAAAAAAAGTATTATAAAACTTGCGTTAGATGATTCTTCAAAAATTTTATTATTTGATGTTTTTAATGATGAAATAACGGACTTTTCATGGGAAAACGGAAAATTCGATGTTAGGGGTAAGAAGAACTTAACATCATATTTGGACGAGATGAAAACAAACATAGAAGAACAATACCTAAAGGAATACATGAATTCTATTTCGATTCCAAAATTACAAGAAGCTAAAAAAGATGGTCAAGATAAGATTCATGTAACATATAAAACCTTTAATAATAAGATTTATGCTAACACGTGTATGCTTGTTGATGTTAATGGTAATAATTGTATTTTGGTTTTGTCCCAAGAAAAACAAGAAAAATCAGATAAACAAGAGGAAAGCAGCATTAAGTTTAATAGTTTAATTGATGCCATATCAGATGCGATAATTAAAATTCAAAACGTTTTTAATTTAGGAAATAAGCAATTATCAAGCGTAGAAGATTACATAAACGCTATTTTTGAGGCTTTGATTAGTAATTATCCTGAATTAAGGAAGTCTTTAAATAAAGCAACTGCTAACGTAACTTCAAGAGAAGAAGATACCATCTTAATCGTGGATGATGACATGGTTACCAGAAACATGATAAAAAGGGTTTTTGATGGTGATTATAAAATAGTAATGGCTGGTAACGGAAAAGAGGCAATAGAATATTTAGATGCTAATTCAAATAAGGGATTTTCTTCATCATCAGATCACGTTGTTGGAATTTTTCTTGATTTAACTATGCCTGTTTTAGACGGGTTTGCCGTGTTAGAATATTTAAGCAAAAAAAATTATTTAACAAGGGTACCGGTTGTAATTATATCTGGAGATTACGAAAAAGAAACCAGAGCTAAAGTTTATAATTATAACATCGCTGATATGCTTGAAAAACCTTTTGACTTTGAGGTGGTTAAGCATAGGGTTAGTAATTTTATTAACCTTTATAAGTCAAGTAATTCTTTAAGTAATTTGGTTAATAATCAAAATGAAGAACTAAAGGATTTGCTTAATTCGTTTATTGAAGCGTACCGGTATGATTATAAGGATAATATTATCAGGGTACAAAACTATATTAGATTGCTTTCAAAAAAAGTTATGCAAGATTATCCAGAATATGGTTTAAACGAATCAAAAATAGATAAAATGGTGGAAGCTTCAACTTATTATGATGTTGGTTTTTATTCTGTACCAAGAACCATTTTAAGTAAAAATGATAATTTTACCCAAGATGATATAAATAAAATAAAAAACTATCCATTATTTGGTGAAAAAATGATTAACTATTTATTTAGTTTAACTAATGATTCTTTATATAAAGATTATAGTGTAAACATTGCAAAATATTATCATGAAAACTATGACGGAAGTGGATACCCAACTGGAATATCTAAAGATGAAATTCCTTTGGAAGCTCAAATTGCTTCAGTATGTATAATGTATAATAATTTAAGAAGAAAGGGTAACGAAAAGGCCCATGATGTTATAGTTAGTAAATCTGGTTTAATGTTTAATCCTAAGATTGTAGCTAGTTTTAATAATGTAGTTAGTGATTTTGAAAAGGTTGCTTAATTAATTTAGGGGAGTGGTTTAGTTGGGAATAAATATATTTCCTAGTATAGGATTTACGATTTGTGGAATAGTGTTTTTATCTCTTATAGCTTTAATGTATTTATCAAAGAAAAAATTTAATAGTTTAGAAAATACCATCTATCGTTTTATGCTGTTTTTAACGTTATTACTTTTAGTAATTGAGCTTTTGTTTGTATGCTCGATGAAAGGTGTTAGTAACCCTGGAATTATAAATGAAGTTTTTGCAAGAGCGTACATTTTAGGTTGTATAATTTGGACTACTTGTTTGATAGTTTATGTTTGGAGCTTAGGGAAAAAAGACGTACCTAAAAAGAAGAATAGAAAGTATAAAATTAACATATCAGTTTTATTATTCATAGTTGATTCGGTGTGTTTTATCGTATCTTGTTTTTTACCAGTTACGTATATTGGTGGTAATAATGATTTATATGTTATAGGTGGAGAAGCTGTTTATGTTTTATATTTAATTGGATTTGTAATGGTTATAATTTTGTTATTTGCTTTATTAAACAATAAATATAACGTTCCGTTAAAGCAAAAGTTACCACTTTATTTCGTGTTTATACTTTTTGTTTCTGTTACGGCTATTCAGTGGCTTATTGATTATGATTTTAACGATTTGACGTATGTTTTTGCCGTTACGATGGTAGCTATGTATTTTACCATTGAAAGCCAAGACAATAAGCTGCTTAACGAACTAGAAAAGGCAAAGGATGAGGCTATTTTAGCAGACAAAGCTAAAACGGAATTTTTATCTAACATGTCACATGAAATAAGAACCCCAATGAATACGATATTAGGGTTTAGTGAATCACTTTTAAGAGAAAAAAAGCTAACCCAGGAAGTTTTAAAAAGGGATACTCAAAGCATACACGATGCAAGCGTTAATTTGCTAGATTTAATAAATAATATATTAGATATTTCTAGAATAGAATCTGGCAAAGAACAAATCATTGAGAAAGAATATTCTTTAGAATCACTTGTTTTTGAAATTAATAGTGTGATTTCGTCTAAAATAAATAAAAACGTTTTAGAGTTTAAAATAAACGTAAAAGAAGATCTACCTAGTAAATTTTATGGAGATTATTCTAAAATATATAAAATTATCGTTTGTACGTTAGTTAATGCTATTGAGTATACTAATTACGGTAGTATAACCCTTGATGTTGATGGTGAAAAAAAAGATGATTCTTACTTTCTTAAATTTATCGTTTTTAATACTGGTCATGCAATGAAAACCGAAGATTTCGAAAAAGATTTTAATGATTTCGTTAAGTTAGGAAATAGTTCACAAAATAACATTGATAGTGTGACTTTAGGACTTATTATTGCTAAAAGGTTAGTTAATATGCTTGGTGGTGACATTGTCTTTAGGAATGAAACTGGTAAAGGTACAAAATACTTTATTTCGGTAAAACAAAAGGTTGTTTCTTATGAACAAGTTGGAAACATATTTGAAAACTCTAACAAAAGTATGTCTTCAAATGATAAGTTGTTAGATTTACGAGGTAAAAATATTTTGATAGTTGATGATAACAAGATTAACATAAAATTAACTAGTCGTATGTTAAGTCAGTTTAATTGTAACATCACTTTTGCAACGAGTGGTAATGAGTGTTTAAATTTAGTAAAAGAAAATAAGTATGATTTAATATTCTTAGATCACATGATGCCCGAAATGGATGGAATAACCACCATGAAGTTATTAATTAACTCTGGTTATAGTATTCCGCCGGTTATAGCTTTAACCGCTAATTCGTATGAGGGGTTAAAGGAAAAATACATTGAATGTGGATTTAGTGATTATTTATCTAAACCGGTTAATTTTAAAGAGCTTAATAAAATAATCGTTAAATACTTTGGTAACGAAGATAACGGAAAGGAGTAATTATATGTTAGCGGGATTAATGCTTACGATAGGAAGTCTACTTTTTGTAATATTATTATGCATCGTGTATTTTTCTAAAAGAAGATTCTTATCAATAAGAAATAAAATATATCGTTATATGTTAATAGTAGAAATTACGCTTTTAGTAACCGAGATAATAGCTTCTTTCTGTTTATATTATGGGAATAATGAAATTATTAACTTGCTTATCCATAGGGTGCATTGGTCTACTGGTATTGTATGGTTTGCTTTACTTTATTATTACAGCATCGTTTTTTTGAACAATTTGGAGGCTAATAATTTGATGGAAGTAATTTATTCAAGCAACCAAAATAAAGTGATGAGTGTTATATTTATCTTTACAAGTATTTTATATTTTTTCATTCCGTTTGAAAGGTTAGATCCACTTAACATTTCCTATATTCCGGGGGCTGCTTCATATTTTGTTTTGGCATTTTGTGCTTTTGTTGTAATCTTAATAGTGATATATACTTTAAAAAATGGTAAAAGCGCTCCTTTAAGAAAGAAAGTTTCTATATGGATAATGATGATAGAACTTATAATTATATTTGGCCTTCAGCTTATGTTCCCTAACATTGCTTTTTCAGCAATAGGAGCAGCCCTTCAAATGTTTTTCTTATATTTTAACATCGAAAATCCTGACCTTGAAATCATTAGTGAACTTAAAACGGTAAAAAATGAAATTGATAAATCAAATAGAGCCAAATCTGATTTTTTATCAAACATGTCACATGAAATTAGGTCTCCTATGAATGCTATAGTAGGTCTTAGTGAAAGCTTGCTTAATGATCCTAAATTTGATGAAAAAAACGCAAGGGTAGATATTAAGCATATAGCTTCTGCTAGTAATAATTTATTAGATATAATAAATAACATATTAGACATTTCTAAAATAGAGTCTGGAAAAGAAGTGCTTGAGAAAAAAGAGTACTCCATTGGAAACGTTGCAATGGAATTATCAAGTATAATAGAAGCTAGAATAGGAGATAGGCCAATTAAACTTATAATGGACATAGATACTAATATACCTTCTAAATTGTACGGTGATTCCACTAAGTTATTTCAAATATTACTAAATATATTAACTAATTCGGTTAAATATACTGAGGTAGGTAAAATAAAGTTAACCATTACATCAGACGTTGATGGGGATTACGTAGATTTACATTTTAAGGTTGCAGATACGGGATTTGGAATAAAAAAAGAAGATTATAACAAAATATTTGAAAAATTTAGTAGGTTAGATAATGCCACCCAAAACGAAATAGAAGGCACGGGGTTAGGCCTTGTTATAACCAAAAAATACGTTGATCTTATGGGCGGTAAGATTTGGTTTGAAAGTGAGTATGAGGTAGGAACTACGTTTTTTGTAGACATAAGGCAAAAGATAATTAGTAAAGAAAAATTGGGATTAATTTCAGACCCTATAAAATCAGATGGTGAAATAAATTATTTGGATTGTACTGGAAAAAGAGTGTTAATTGTTGATGATAATAAGCTTAATATAAAAGTCGCAACAAGGTTATTAGACCCGTATAAATTTACGATAGATACGGTAACTAACGGAAAAGATTGTATATATAAAGTTAAAGAAGGAACAAAATATGATATAATATTTTTAGACCACATGATGCCGGAAATGGATGGAATAGAGGTTTTACACGTCTTAAAAAAATTAGATGGTTATGATATTCCACCTATAGTTGCTTTAACCGCTAATGCAATAACCGGAATGAAAGAGATGTATTTAAGGGAGGGCTTTGACGAATATTTATCTAAACCCATAAATATATCCGAATTAAATAAAATAATTAATAAATACTTTTAATTAATGGATAAGGAGAAATGATATGATGAAAAAAATTACCAAAATATTTGCTTTTATTGCAATGATTATCTTGCTTAGTGCCTGTGGTGAAAAAAAGGTTTTAAAAACGGAAGATATGGTATCAAAGCTATCTAATAATGGTTTTATTGTTACTGATGTAACTAAACAAATGGAAGACCCAAGCGTAACTTACGTAGCTTCCGCAAATAATGGTAAATTTCAAATAGAATATTATGTTTTTGAAACTAAGAAACAGGCAAAAGCAGCTTACACTAACAACAAAAAAAGTTTTGAAACCAACAAAACTAAGGGTAAAGAGACAAGCGGAGACACTTATAATAAATACGTTCAAGAATTATCAGATACGTATAACGTTATAACAAGGGTTGATAATACTTTGTTATATGCATCCGTTAATATTGAATATAAGGGAACTTTAAAAAACGTTCTTAAGGATTTAGGATACTAAAAGAACTTATTGTTCTTTTTTTTTCGAGTATTTTAAAACGTAATATAGTACAATATAAGTAGGAGGAATATCTTTTATGTTAACTTTAAAACATCTAAAAAAAATATATAAAACTAAAAGTTTAACTCAGGTGGCCTTGAATGATGTTAATGTGAATTTTAGAAAAAATGAATTTGTTACGATTTTAGGACAATCAGGTAGTGGGAAAACAACGTTACTAAACGTTATTGGTGGATTAGATAACTATGATTATGGAGAGCTAATAATAAATGGTAAATCCACTAAAAACTTCAAGGATAATGATTGGGACTACTACCGTAATTCGTGTGTTGGTTTTATTTTTCAAAATTATAATTTAATAAATCACATATCCGTTTATAAAAACGTTGAATTAGCCCTTACTTTAAGTAATTCTAAGGATAAAAGAAAAAAAGTAATGGATGCACTTAAAAAAGTTGGATTAGAAAAACACGTTAACAAGAAGCCTAATGAATTATCTGGCGGTCAAATGCAGCGTGTTGCTATAGCAAGGGCTTTGGTAAATGATCCTAAGATAATTTTAGCGGATGAACCAACTGGAGCATTGGACTCAAAAAATAGTATTATGATAATGGAATTAATAAAAAAAGTAGCTAAAGATAAGTTAGTAATAATGGTTACCCATAACAAAGAACTTGCAAAAAAATACGCTAGTAGAATTATAGAGTTAAAAGACGGCGTTATAATAAATGATAGTAAACCTTATAATGAAAATGAAATTAAAGATGATTATGTTAAAATAAAAAAGACGAAAATGTCTCTTAAAGCGGCGGTTAATTTAAGTTTAAATAACTTAAAAACAAAGAAAGGAAGAACTTTTTTAACTTCTTTTGCATCAAGTATTGGGTTAATTGGAATAGCTCTTATTTTATCAATATCTAATGGTTTTAATAAGCAAATAAAAGAGTATGAAAAAAACACTTTATCTTCTTTTCCAATAACTATATCTAAGCTTACCTCTACGATGGATAAAAAAGAGTTAGAAGATAATAAAAAAGCTTTTACGGGTGACTATGATTATCCTCAAAAAAATGTTTTATATCCATATTCAGGAGAAGAAAATAATAAAGTTCATGAAAATGCAATTACAGATGAATATTTAAATTATATAAAAAACATGGATAGTAATTTGTTAAGTGCCATATCTTATTATACAGTTACTAGCTTCAATTTAATGACTACTGATAATAATGAAAATTTTAAAACAGTTAGTGGTGGTTCCATTAACTTTAATTCGCTTCCTCAAGATTTAAGTGGTGATTCTTATTTAAAGGATAATTATGATTTATTAAGTGGTAGTTATCCTAGTAGCGTGTATGACGTGGTGTTAATAGTTGATAGTAAAAACCGTATTGATAAAAACTTATTAGATGCTTTATTTGTTGATTCTTCAAAAAAAGAAATAAACTTTAATGAGATAGTGGGAAAAGAAATAAAAGTTATTAGTAATGATAATTATTATTCTAAAATAAATGAAAACGTGTTTGCAAAAAAAGAACCTAGTAAAGAAATGTATGATAAAGGTATCACTTTAAAAATAGTTGGTATCGTAAGGGGAAAAAAGGATAACGTATTAGCTTCAATAATGGATGTTATATCTGAGTCAATGGGCTCGTCAATGGTATCAAAAATTGGATATTCAAACGAATTAATAAATATTATCGTAAATGAAAATAAAGAAAGCGAGATAGTTAAGTATCAGTATAATTCAAGTGGAGTTGTTTTTATGGGAGGTATAAGTTTTGATGAAGCTAAAATAACAAAGGATGAAGCACTTACGATATTGGGAGCAAATGATGTTCCTGCTTCCATAAACATATACCCAAAAGATTTTAAAAGTAAGGAACAAGTAATAAGTTATTTAGATGAGTATAATAAAGATAAAGAAGATGAAGCAAAAATATTATATATGGATTACGCAAAACAAATAGGTGATTTATCAAACGGAATACTTGATGGAATAACCATTGTTTTAATCGCGTTTTCCTCAATCTCACTTCTTGTATCATCAATAATGATAGGAATAATAACTTATATTTCCGTGTTAGAAAGAACGAAAGAAATTGGTATATTAAGAAGTTTGGGTGCTAGAAAAAAAGATATAACAAGGGTGTTTAACGCTGAAACCTTAATCATTGGGTTAATATCGGGCGTTGTTTCAATTATAATAACTTTATTACTATTAATTCCGATAAATAAAATCATTTATAACGCAACCGAACTTAAAAACGTAGGTGTATTAAATCCTGTTCATGCGGTTATTTTGGTGATAATAAGTATAATGCTTACCTTAATTGGAGGATTAATACCATCTAAAGGTGCAAGCAAAAAGGATCCAGTGGAAGCTTTAAGAAGTGAATGATATATTTAAAAAAATAAAATGTTGTTGTATAATATATAAGAAGATATGGATAAAGGAATAGTAGTATATGAAAAACAAATCTATAAAAATAATTTTATATTTAATATTAGCTATATTTATATTGTTTTGTACGTTGGTAGGATTTTTTGTTGTTAGGGATCTCGGGCAAGAAGATGATTTAAGAAATAATATAAAAGAATTAAATGAAATGTTTTCTAAAAACGATTTAGATGTAAAAAAAATAAATAAGAACTTAAAAACATATGTAACAACTGAGGAAAATTTAAAACTTGAAAAGGCCGTAAAAAAATATTATAAGGATGCCTTTAGTTTGGTTTTAGATATTAATTATGTTTTAACGGATAAAAAAATAACTAGTTTATTAAATAAAAACAACGTACTAAATGATATGCCGGATTTTACATATTCAAAAAACTATATAGAAAAAACTAAACAAACCATAAATAAATCAATAGAAGATGTAAAAAGTTTTCAAACCCAAAATAACTTAATGTCATATTACAAAGATGAAAATTTAGATTCTTATTATAAAGACTTATATATAGAATTAACGTCAATGTTTAATTATTTCGGAGATTCAAAAAGTTATGAAACAGATATGAATGAGTTAATCAAACAGTTGGATGCAATTAATGATATTTTAAATTTTTTATCTGAAAATTATGGAAGTTGGGTTATAGTTGATGATACCTATTATTTTGAAGATGATAATTTACTTAAAGAATTTAAACGGTTATTATCAAAAGTAGAATATAACAATAAAGAAGAATATAGTTATGAAAGCACTAAGTATTAAAGAGCCATTTGCTTCCTTAGTATCACTTGGTATAAAACGGATAGAAACCAGAAGTTGGAAAACTAATTATCGGGGAGAAATATACATACATGCATCATTAACCAAAAATAAAATGGAAAAAGAAAGAAGGGAAAAGTTACTTAAACTTTTACCAAAGGATTATGATTTTAAAGAAGGTTATATTCTATGTAAAGCTTGTTTAAAAGATTGTGTTTTAATGGACGAAAAATTTTTAAACGAAATAAAGAAAAACAAAACCGAGTACTTGTGCGGATGCTATGAAAAAGGAAGATATGCATGGATATTAGATGATGTTAGCATATTAAAAAATAAAATACCCGCTAAGGGGAAACTTGGTATTTGGAATTTTGATTAAAAAGAGCATGTTAAAATGCTCTTTTTTTTCGTTCTTAAGAAAAACTTAAGGTTTTAGCATAAGTAAGTATGTTATAATCATAGGTAAGGAGTATCTATTATGACGAACATTCTTATTGTAGATGATGAAAAAGAAATAGCAGATTTTGTTGAAATCTATTTAAAAAATGAAAATTATAATGTTTATAAATTTTATTCTAGCAATGACGTATTATCTAATATAGATAATTTAAAAATAGACTTGGCAATTTTAGATGTAATGATGCCCGAAATGGATGGTTTTGAGCTATGTAGTAAAATAAGAGAAAAATATAATTTCCCTATTATTTTTGCAACAGCTAAGGTAGAAGATATTGATAAAATAAATGGTCTTTCGATAGGTGCTGACGATTACGTAACTAAACCTTTTCAACCACTTGAATTAATAGCAAGGGTAAAAGCACAGCTAAGAAGGTATAAAAAGTACAATAATTTTGAAAATGACGAAAATGAAATAGATTTTAGAGGAATACTTATTAATAATAGTACGCACGAATTTTTCTTTAATGAGAAAAAGATTGATCTAACTAAGACAGAATTTGCAATTCTTTGGTTACTTTGTGTAAACAGGGGTAAAGTTGTAAAAAGTGATGAAATATTTACTAAGGTATGGAAAGATAAGTATTTTGAAAAAGATAATAATACTATCATGGTACATATAAGGCATTTAAGGGAGAAAATGGGAGATATATCAAGAGAACCTAAGTACATTAAAACAATATGGGGAGTGGGGTATAAAATTGAAAAATAAAGAACATTATGGAAAAAAAATAACAAAGAAGTTTATTAAAAAAATAATAATATGGGTTTCTTTATATACTTTTATTTTTGTTTTAACTTGGTTTATATGTAGATATTTAAGTTATGATAAAGTTTGGTACAGTGATGATTTTTTATATCAAATATTAACAAAAATAGGATATAATCCATATATTCTTATTTCTATATGGTTATTTGGCTTTTTATTTATAATAGTGATTTGTTTATATAAAACCTTGTCTTACATTGATCAAGTAGTAGATAAAAGCACCCTTTTAGTTAGTAATAATGAGGATGATATAAAACTTCCTCAAGAATTAGAAGACGTGGAAAAAAGAATGAACCAGATAAAAAAACAGGCAATACAAAATTTAAAGCTAGCACAAGAAAATGAACAAAGGAAAAATGATTTGATAGTTTATTTAGCACATGATATTAAAACGCCATTAACTTCTATGATTGGCTATTTATCTTTATTAGATGAAGCAACTGATATGCCGGTAAAGCAAAGAAAAAAATACACTAGTATAGCACTTGATAAATCATACCGTTTGGAGGATTTAATAAATGAGTTATTTGATGTAGCGAGGTTTAATTCAGAAAAGATAATACTCCAAAAAGAACAGTTAGATTTAAATTTAATGATAGAACAAATAATAGATGATTTTTATCCGGTATTAAAAGAAGTAAATAAAAAAATTCTTTTTAATTATGATGAAAGAATTACGTTATTTGGTGATCCAGATAAGTTAGGGAGGGTATTTAATAACTTAGTTAAAAATGCCATTAACTATAGTAACGAAAATAGTAATATTATTATTGATATAAAAAAAATAGATAATAAGGTTTTAGTAAATGTAATAAACGAAGGAAACCAATTACCAAAGGAAAAATTAAAAAAAATATTTGAAAAATTTTATAGACTTGATTCTTCAAGAACTAGTAAAACAGGAGGAAGTGGGCTAGGTCTTGCAATTGCAAAGGATATCATAACTCTTCATAACGGTAACATAACTTGTGAAAGTAATGATAAAAAAACTACGTTCCATATTGAATTACCTCTTGATATTAATTAAGAAAATTTTAAGAAATTTATAATATTGAATTAAAGAACAATCATTAAAAAAATACTACAATTTATTTGTATTGATTTTAATGGTTGTTTTTCGTTTTAGTTAATACTGAAAGGAGTTTAGTTCAATATTGAAAAGAAAAAGAAAACGATTAAAAAAAAGAGTTAAGTTTTTTATTTTTATATTTATTATTTTTTTAACTATCTTTTTATATAACAATAAAAAAGAAAATATAGATAAAGAAGAGCAAATATCACATTCTAATATTTCAAATGAAAGCATTTCTTATAGTACTACAACACAAACAAAAGAACCATTGGAAAAATTAGAGGAACTTTCACAAAAAGATAAAAGAATAAAAACTATTATTGAAAATAAAGGCAGTTATCCAGAAATATTATTAATGATGTTATCTAAAAATACAGATATGACTGATTATGTGTATCACTATAATAAATATAAAGGCAAGGTATTTTCTGACAATTTAGGGAAGGTAAAAAAGGGACAATACCCTTTATTACTTCAATATGATAAAAGATGGGGTTATGGGAATTATGGAGATAGTGTTATTGCAATAAGCGGTTGTGGTCCAACTTCAGTAGCTATGGTTATTGCAGGATTAACCGGTAGAAATGATATTACTCCATATGACATAGCAAAGTATGCATATGAAAATGGGTACTACGAAAATGGTACAAGTTGGGATTTTTTTACGAAGGGTGTTATAAAATATGGAATAATTGGTAAAGAAATTGCTTTGTCTGAATCAGTTATGGTAAAAGAATTAAAAAAAGGTCATCCTATTATTTGCAGTATGAGACCTGGTGATTTTACTACTACAGGCCATCTTATCTTAATAACTGATTATAAAAATGATAAATTCAAAATTAATGACCCAAATAGTAAAGAACGAAGTAATAAATTATGGAGTTATCAAACATTAAAAACACAAATTAAAAATTTATGGTCTTTTACAGAATATTGAGTAGTAACTTTTATATTTTTTGTTTGTAGATTAATGTTATAATACTATTGGTGATTGATTTGAAAAAAATACTAATTATTGAAGATGATTTATCATTAGCTAAAGAGTTAAAAGAACTTTTAGATAATGCTGGTTACTCATCTAGTATTATAAAAGATTTTAAGAACGTTTTAGAAAACATATTTAATTTTTTACCAGATTTAATATTGTTAGATATTAATATTCCTTATATAAACGGTGAATTAATATTAAAAGAATTACGTAAAACTTCTAATATACCAGTCATAATGGTTACTAGTCGTAATAATGAAACTGATGAAGTATTATCTATTAGTTATGGAGCGGATGATTATATTACAAAACCTTATAATCCAACCATACTTCTTTTAAGAATAAATAATATTTTAAAAAGAGTAAATAATTCTAATAACGTTATAGCTTATAAAGATTTAATTATTAATATGAGTAAAGGTATAATTACTAAAGAGGGCAAAGATGTTATTTTAACTAAAAATGAAATGATTGTATTTAGCTATTTATTAAATAATCAAAATAGAATTGTAAGTAGAGATGAGTTAATGACTGAATTATGGAATAATAGTGAGTATGTGAATGATAATGCATTAACGGTAAACGTAAGTAGGCTAAGAACTAAATTAAAAGATTTAGGATATGAAAATGCCATTGAAACAAGAAAGAAAGCAGGGTATATTTTATCATGAATTTTTTTAAGTATTTGAAAGATAAATTATCTTTAATATTATTATTTTTATTTTCTTATTTAATTATTTTATTTATGCTTTTAGCTTTTAAAATAGAATATTCTTTAGTTTTAGCAATAACTTTTGTTATGTTTTTATTTATTGTAACTGTAATTTTAATAGACTATTTTAGAAAAAAAAGTTTTTATGATTTTCTTATTAATAACACTAAGAATTTAGATAAAAAATATTTAGTATTAGAAACTTTTTATAAACCATCTTTTTATGAAGGAAAAATTTTATATGAAGTTTTATATGATATTAATAAATCAATGATAGAAAATGTCAAAAGCTATAGCGAACAAACTAATGATTTTAAAGAGTATGTAGAAATGTGGATTCACGAAATAAAAATACCTATTTCATCACTTGTTTTAGAAATTCATAATAACAAAAATAAAATAAATAAAACCATGCTTAAAAAGATTAATAAAATAGATGAGTTAACTGAGCAAATTCTTTATTATGTAAGAACTGACACTTCCGAAAAAGATTATTTAATTAAACAATCTAATCTTAATAAAATTATAAGCGAAGTAGCTTTAAAGAATAAGGATTACTTATTAGAAAACGAAATAGAATTTATTTGTAATAATTTAAATTATAATGTTTTAACAGATTCTAAATGGCTTGTTTTCATTTTAAATCAGATTATAAATAATAGTATTAAATATAAAAGAAATATTAAAAATTCATATATAAAAATTTACGCAACTGATAACAAAGATAATATAGAACTTATTATAGAAGACAATGGAATAGGTATATTAGAAAGTGATATACCTAGAGTATTTGAAAAATCTTTTACAGGTTATAATGGCAGGATAAGACATAAATCAACAGGAATGGGTCTTTTTATTGCTAAAAACTTATGTAATAAATTAGGGCATAAAATAAGTATTGAATCAGTTCAAAATAAATATACAAAAGTAATAATAACTTTTTATAAAAACGAGTATTATAACGTATTTTAAAACATTACAATTTTGTAATGTTTTGTAATATTAAAATAACGACTAATGAATTATATAGGTATAAAATGGGTACTGAAAGGAATGATTTTATGGAAAATATTTTAGAGATTTCAAAAGTTGAAAAATATTATGGAAACCGTTCTTCATTAACAAAAGCGATTGATAATATTTCATTTTCAGTATCTAAGGGTGAATTTTTAGCAATCATGGGAGCTAGTGGAAGCGGTAAAACAACCCTTTTAAACGTTATATCAACAATTGATAAAGTATCTTCTGGACATATTTTTGTTGATGGTATAGATGTAACTAAATTAAAGGGTAATGATTTAAATAAGTTTAGAAGAGAGGATTTAGGTTTTATATTTCAAGATTTTAACTTACTTGATACTTTAACAGCTTATGAAAATATTGCTTTAGCACTTTCTATTCAAACTGTAAAAGCAAATGAAATAGAAAAAAGAATAAAAAAAGTAAGTGAAGATTTAGGAATAAAAGATATTTTAAAAAAATATCCGTATCAATTAAGTGGTGGTCAAAAGCAAAGGGTAGCTTCAGCAAGAGCAATAATTACTAATCCAAAGCTTATTTTAGCAGATGAGCCAACTGGAGCATTAGATTCTAAATCATCAAGAATGTTACTAGAAAGTTTCAATTACTTAAATGATGAAAAAGGTGCAACCATTTTAATGGTTACTCATGATGCTTTTACGGCAAGTTATGCTAATCGTGTAATCTTTATAAAAGATGGAAAAATATTTAATGAAATAAGAAAAGGCAAATCATCAAGAAAAGAATTCTTTAGCAAAATAATAGATGTTGTAACCCTTCTTGGTGGTGATTTAAATGATGCTTTGTAAATTGTCTTTTAAAAATATTAAAAAAAGTTTTAAAGATTACGCAATATATTTTTTTACACTTGTTTTAGGTGTTTCAATATTTTATGTGTTTAATGCAATAGAAAGTCAAACAGTAATGCTTGATGTTACAAAATCAACAAGAGAAATAATTGATTTAATGACTGATTCACTTTCTGCGGTAAGTGTTTTTGTATCATTTATTTTGGGATTTTTAATAATTTATGCATCAAGCTTTTTAATTAAAAGAAGAAATAAAGAATTTGGAATATACCTAACTCTTGGTATGAGTAAAAGAAAAATATCTATGATATTATTTTTAGAAACATTATTTATTGGTGTTATATCTCTTGGTGTAGGATTAATAGTTGGTGTTTTATTATCTCAGCTAATGAGTCTTTTAGTTGCAAACTCATTTGAAGCTGATTTAACTAGTTTTGTTTTTACTTTTTCCAAATCAGCATTTGTTAAAACATTAATTTATTTTGGAATTATATATTTAATTGTAATGATATTTAACACCATAAACGTGGGTAGATGTAAATTAATAGATTTATTATATGCTTATAAAAAATCTGAAAAAGTAAAACTTAAAAATCCAATTTTATGCATAATTATTTTTATAATATCATGTGTTTTATTAGGGTATAGTTATTATTTAGTTACAGCTGGCGTAAATAAAATTACTTCTGATGCAAAAATATTTATACCAATAATACTAGGAGCTTTATCAACGTTTTTCATTTTCTTTTCATTATCTGGTTTAATACTTAGAATCGTTATGAAAATGAAAAATATTTATTACAAGGGATTAAATAGTTTTACCTTAAGACAAATTAGTAGCAAAATAAATACAACTGTTTTTTCTTGCACCATAATTTGCTTAATGTTATTTATAACCATATGTGTGTTTTCTTCTTCACTTTCAATTAAAAATTCAATGACTGCTAACTTAAAAACATTAGCACCAGTCGATATAGAAATTAAAAAAACGTTAGATATTCCAATAGAAGAAATAGATAATTATGGTTATACGTATGAACAAGCTATGGACTCTAAATTAAGTGTAAGACAAACATTAGAAAAATTAGATTTCAATCCTAATTTATATTTTACTGATATTATTGAGTTTAACCTTTATGCAACCAATGATATAACGATAGATAAAACACTTGGTAGTTATTATGAAAAAATAAAAAAAGAGTTTCCTTATTTATCATATTCTACTCCTGAAAGTTTTGTTAAGTTAAGTGATTATAATAGAGTTGCTAAGTTATTTGGACTTGAAGAATTAACTTTAGATGATAATGAGTATATTGTTGTTGCGGATTATGACCAATGGGTACCAATACGTAATGGTGGTTTAAAAGCTGGAACCAAAATAAATTTATTGGGTAAAGATTATTATCCAAAGTATGATCATGTAGTAGATGGTTTTATAGACATTAGTAACAATCATATTAATGTTGGTTTTTTCGTAGTACCAGATGATGCAGTTGATGAAAGTATAAGGCAGCAAAACGTTTTAATTGCTAATTATAAAGCTAAAAGTGATAAAGCAAAAAAAGAAATTGAAGAAAAGATAATTGATTTAAATAATCATCCTTATGCAAATAATACAACTATAGGAGCATCATCAAAATTATCAATATATGAAGCAAGTGTAGGTTTAGGGGCATTGGTTACCTTTATAGGACTTTACTTAGGAATTATATTTTTAATATCATCAGCGGCAATCCTTGCGCTAAAAGAATTATCTGAGTCGGCTGATAATAAAGAAAGATTTAGAATGTTAAGAAAACTAGGCGCAGATGAAAAACTTATTAATCGTGCTTTATTTAGGCAAATATTTGTTTTCTTCATGTTTCCTCTTTTACTTGCCATCATTCACTCTGTATTTGGAATTATGTTTTGTAATTATATATTGTCAACGTTAGGTACTGATGAGGTTTTAACATCTATAATAATGACATCTATATTCTTAGTAGTAATATATGGTGGTTATTTTGTTATTACGTATTTATGTAGCAAGAACATTATAAGAGAAAGAAGATAATAATTAATTTTAAATATTTAGATTTTACATTAGGTTAAAGTGATATGACGAATAATTGTTATATCACTTTTAAAATGATATTAATTATGATATAATCTTTAAGATTGAGGTGTTGTATAGTGCGTTTTAATTTATATCCTGTTTTAAGACCTTTAGTTACATTGTTATTTAAACTTTTATATCGTCCTAAAATAATTAATAAAGAATTGATACCAAAAACTGGGGCCATTATTTTAGCAGGAAATCATAAACATGCGTTTGATCCTCTATTTATTGGAGTATGTACTAAAAGGACCATTCATTTCTTAGCAAAAAAAGAGTTATATAAAGGAATAAATTTTTTGTTCTTTGATTTGGTAGGAACGTTACCAGTTGATAAAAAAAATAAGAATGTTAAAACCATAGGTGCTGCTGAACAAACTTTAAATAATGGTGGCGCAATTGGTATTTTTCCAGAAGGTACTAGAAATAGGACTCATGAAGTATTACTTCCTTTTAAAAAAGGAGCGGTACGTTTTGCCATGGATACGAATAGTTTAATCGTCCCATTTTGCATAACGGGTGAATATAAGTTGTTTAAAAAAGGGCTTACCATAACAATTGGTAAACCATATAAAATAAAAGAAAATGACGTTGATAAAGAAAACGATAAACTAAGAAAAAAGATTTTAAATTTGATTAATGGAGCGGTAAAATGAAACACGTGTTTATTGTTAATCCGGTTTCCGGAAGAGGAAAAGCCTTAAAAGTATCTTTAGGAATTAAAAAAATTTGTGAAGAAGAAAAATTAGATTATGAAATTCATTATACTAATGGCCCAAAGGATGCAACTAAGATAGCAAAAAAAGTAAAGGGTTCTAAAAACATAATATATAGTGTAGGTGGAGATGGCACTTTAAACGAAGTTTTAAATGGTGTAATTGGTACTAAAAACATGTTAGCGGTTATACCAGCAGGGTCGGGTAATGATTTTTATAGAACTTTATCAAAAATGGATGATGAGATGCCATTAATAGATGTTGGTAAAGTTAATGGTAAATATTTTCTTAACGTGGTAAGTATTGGTATTGATGCTGAAGTTGCAAAAAACGCGGAAGTGATGAAAAAACTTAAAGTTCCAACCTCACAAATATATAATGCTAGTATCGTTTATACTTTTTTTAAATATAAATTTAAAGATATTGAGTTTTCTGTTGATAATACAAGATCCAAAAACAAGTGTACCATCCTTACCATATGTAATGGTAAAATGTATGGAGGAGGGTATAAAATAGCTCCAGAGGCTCTTTTAAGTGATGGTTATTTTGACGTTTATATCGTTGATAAAATAAGTAAACCAACATTACCGTTTTTACTTGGCAAATTAAAGAAGGGTACGCATGAGTCTTTAAAAGAGGTTCACAAAAGTAAAGCAACTAAAATTAAATTTAAGTGTGATTATGATTTAGTATGTAACGTTGATGGTGAAATTATAATTGATAGAAAGTTTAACATAAAAATACTACCAAAATCATTACTGATATACAACAATAAAAAATTAATAAATAGATTTATGAAAGAGGTTTAATTATGAAAAAAGAAATTAATGTAAAAACTCCATGGTATGATTTATATAAAGGTGTTCGTGCGCACCTTGAATACCCTGATCATTCTTTATATGAACAGTTAAGAAATACCTGCCTTAGGTATCCTAAATATACGGCTTATAATTACTTTGGTAAAACCGCTGATTTTAAAACTTTGCTTTCAAAGATTGATGAGTGTTCCCGTGCCCTAAAGGCAATAGGGGTAAAAAAAGGTGACAAAATAACCGTGTGCATGCCTAATACTCCTGAAGCAATAATATCATTTTACGCAATTAATAAAATAGGTGCGGTAGCTAGTATGATTCACCCTTTATCAGCTGAAAACGAGATAAAGTATTACATTGATTTATCTAAAAGTAAAACGGTAATTGCAATAGACATAGCTTGGAGTAAGTTAGAAAAAGTACTTCCAAAAACAAAGGTAAAAAATACCATTATAGTTTCGGTAAAAGATTCGATGCCGGCGCTTTTAGGGCTTGGTTATTATGTTACTCAAGGTAAAAACGTAAAACGTCCGGTTGAAAAAGATGGCGTTATTTATTGGAAGAATTTTATTAAAAAAGCAAAGGAATATACTAAAGAAACCAATGCAAAAACAAAAGGTAAAGATGAAGCTGCTATTTTGTATAGTGGTGGTACCACCGGTACGCCAAAGGGAATTGTTTTAACTAACCTTAACTTCAATGCTCTTGCAATGCAAAGTTATGAAGCTTGTGCTTGCTTAAATCCTAAAATGACAGTCTTATCCATCATGCCAGTATTCCATGGATTTGGACTTGGAATTTGTATTCATACCGTATTAACTTTCGGTTTAACGGCAATAATTCTTCCACAATTTAGCGCTAAAACTTTTGATAAACTTTTAAATAAGTATCATCCAAACGTAATTGCGGGAGTTCCAACGTTATATGAAGCGCTACTTAAAAATAAAAACCTTGCTAATGCAGATTTATCTTACATTAAGTGCGCTATTTCTGGAGGAGATTCTTTATCAGTAAGCCTTAAGAAAAAAGTAGATAACTTCTTAAAAGAGCATGGAGCAAATACGCAAGTAAGAGAAGGTTATGGGTTAACCGAGTGCGTTACTGGTAGTTGCTTAACTCCTGTTGACACATATAAAGAAGGAAGTATTGGAATCCCGTATCCTGATACGTATTATAAGATAGTGAAACCTGGTACCATTGATGAAGTTCCTTATGGACAAGAAGGTGAAATCGTTTTATCAGGTCCAACGGTTATGAAGGGATATTTATATAATGAAAAAGAAACAAAAGAAACCTTAAAAAAACATAAAGATGGAATGGTATGGCTTCATACTGGTGATTTAGGTTACATGGATAGTAAAGGATACGTATACTTTAAGCAAAGATTAAAAAGAATAATAATTTCATCTGGATATAATTTATATCCGCAAAGAATTGAAAACGTAATTGATGAATTGCCATTTGTTTTAATGTCTTGCGTAATAGGTGTAGATCACCCATATAAAGTTCAAGTTGCAAAAGCGTTTGTTGTTTTAAAAGATGATGTAGAGCCTAATGAAAACATAAGAAACGAAATATTTAGTCATTGCGCAAAGAACCTTGCAAAATATTCACTTCCTTATGAAATAGAGTTTAGGGATTCTTTACCAAAAACTTTAGTTGGTAAGGTTGCGTACAGAAAACTTGAAGAAGAAGAAAAAAATAAAAAATAAAAAGAACATTATATATGTTCTTTTTTCATACAATTATTACGGGTGATTATACTTGAACGATAAAAAGGTTGATCAAAGGTTAAAGATTTTTGTAATAGCAGTATTCATAATATTTATAATAATTATATTAAAAGTGTTTTACATACAGGTGTTTGAGTATGATAAATTAAATGATTTGGCATCTGATTTATGGAGCCGTAATCTACCTATAGAAGCAGATAGGGGTAAAATATATGATAGAAATGGTGTTGTTTTGGCGGATAACGTTACAACAACTTCTTTAGTTTTAATCCCAAATCAAATAAAAGATAAAAAATATGCTACCGAAAAGCTTTCTGAAATTTTAAACGTATCTTATGATACGATGAGGCAGCATGTTTATAAAAACACCAGTATTGAAAGGGTTCACCCTTTTGGAAGAAGGTTAGATTATTCGGTTGCCAAAAAAATTGAAGCGTTGAACATAGAAGGCGTTTATTTGGTAAGGGAAGCTAAAAGAAGTTATCCTTACGGAACGATGCTTTCTCATACTTTAGGTTTTGTTGGTATTGATAACCAAGGATTATCCGGAATAGAACTTCAGTATGATGATTATTTGACTGGTGAGTATGGTGCAATAAAATATTTTTCTGATGCAAAAGGTAACAAACTTAATTTAAGCCAAGTTTATGAGGCACCATCAAACGGTGTTAACGTTACGTTAACCATTAATCAAAAGATTCAAGCTAGCGTAGAAAGAGAGCTTGATAATGCTGTTACTAAATATGATCCTGAAACGGCTCTTGCGATTGCCATGGATCCTAATACTGGAGAAATTCTTGCAATCGCATCAAGACCAAACTTTGATGCGGTAAATTACCAAGATTATGATATCGAAACCCTTAATCGTAATTTACCAATCTGGGCAACGTATGAACCGGGTTCTACTTTTAAGATAATCACGCTATCAGCTGCCTTAAATGAGGGACTAGTTGATTTAGATAATGATACGTTTTATGACTCAGGAAGTGTAAAGGTAGCTAACGCTAAGATAAGATGCTGGAAAGCGGGTGGTCATGGGGCTCAAACTTTTCTGCAAGTTGTAGAGAACTCTTGTAACCCAGGATTTGTTGAACTCGGTAACAGACTTGATAAGGAAAAGCTCTTTGATTACATAGATAAATTTGGTTTTGGTAAAAAGACTGGTATTGATTTAAACGGTGAAGCAGAAGGAATAATATTTGACTTGGATAAAGTAGGACCAGTTGAACTTGCAACGACTGCTTTTGGACAAGGAGTATCAGTAACACCGATACAACAAATAACGGCTGTTTCAGCAGCAATTAATGGCGGTACGTTGTATAAGCCATACATCGTAAAGAGTTTAAATGATCCAGAAACGAATTCCGTAATAAAGGAAAATACCCCAACTAAAGTAAGAAGGGTAATTTCTAAAGAAACTTCAAGTGAGGTAAGAAGGGCATTAGAAAGTGTTGTAACTAACGGAAGCGGAAGAAGTGCTTACATTGAGGGATACCGGGTAGGTGGTAAAACTGGTACCGCTCAAAAAGTAGAAAATGGACAATACCTAGTTGGAAACTACATACTATCTTTTATAGGCTTCTTACCAGCTGATGATCCTCAAATCGTTGTGTATGTTGCCATAAATAATCCCAAAAGAGTGGTTCAATATGGCGGAGTTGTATCTGCCCCAATAGCAAAGTCCATATTACTTGATTCGATAGATGCTTTAGGAATAGAAAAAAGAAAGGTAAATACCGAAAAAAAATATAACTGGAATGATAAAAAATATTATACGGTAGAAAACGTGATAGGAAAAACTCCAAAAGAAGCATCTAAGGTTTTATCTAATTACACCGTTGAATATAGTGGTAGTGGAAGTATCGTAGTTGAACAATCACCAGAGGCTGGAACCAGGTTGGAAGAAGGTTCAGTGGTAAGATTAATGCTTGGTAATTAGTAAAATAATTATCAAGTAAGTATAAAAAAATTGTAAAAATCAAAAAATATATAGTATAATTATAATCGTATATAAAGAGGTGAAATTAATGTTTATATTAACAAAATCGACTTTGGCTCTTATGATTGGTTTTATTTTATCAACAATAACGGGATATTTTTTAATACCTTTATTAAAAAAACTTAATATTGGCCAAAGAATAAGTGTTTTTGTTGGTGAAAATCATAAGAAGAAAAATGGTGTCCCAACAATGGGAGGATTAATATTTATCATTCCAACTTTTATAACTATTTTAATAATGTATTTTACTAAAAAAATAGATATTAATAGTAATTTGTTAATAGTGTTATTCGTGTTTGTTGCTTATGCTATATTAGGTGGAATTGATGATGTTATGAAACTTAAGCATAAAAAGAATGAAGGCTTAACAGAAATACAAAAATTATTCGGGCAGGTCATAATTGCCATAGTATTTTTCTATATATACATGAAAAGTGGCTCTGAACCGTTATTTTGGATACATGCTTTTAACGTTAAGGTTGATGTTGGTTGGTTATACGGATTTTTCATTTTATTCATGCTAGTTGCGTCTTCTAACGCGGTTAACATAACTGATGGATTGGATGGACTTGCAGGTGGGTTATCATTTATTGCGACACTTGTTTTAGGTGTAATTACTTGGACAACTGACTGGCTTGCCGGATATCAAGACGTTGCGGTATTTTGCTTTATTTTAGCTGGATGTGTTTTAGGTTTCTTGGTATATAATACTTATCCTGCCAAGGTATTTATGGGGGACACCGGATCGTTAGCGTTAGGTGGGGTTTTAGCAGCTATTGCAATATTAGTAAGAAGGGAAATTACCTTTGCAATCATCATGGGAGTGTTTGTTTTAGAAACCTTGTCCGTTATTATCCAAGTATTTTCCTTATTCGTGTTTAAGAAAAAAGTATTTTTAATGACACCACTTCATCATAACTTTGAGAAGTTAGGTTGGAAAGAACAAGACATAGTAAAATTATTTTGGATATGTGGATTAATTTTAGGTACCGCCGCACTAATTTACGGCGCTTGGCTATAAGATGCAAATCATGCATCTTTTTTTGTTTTACGCTTGAAATAATAAAGTTATTTTAGTAATATTAATATGGTAATAAAAAGGGTGCTATATGAAAGAATTAATAATAAATAAAGATAATTTAAATGATGATGATGTAAAAGAAGTTGTAACAAGGGTAAAAGCCATAATGATAAATGATAATGATGAGATTTTACTTGCTTACTGTGATGATGATTACCAGTTCCCTGGAGGACACCTAAAAGAAGATGAAGACGTGTATGATGGGCTTATAAGGGAAGTTAAAGAAGAAACTGGTATAGAAGCTAAAAAAGATGATTTTTATCCTTTTATGAAGGTTAAACATTATTCTAAAAATTATTTTAGAACAAATGAAAACAGGCTAAACATCATGATTTATTTTGTTTATAAAAAAAGTACGGTTATAAATAACGATAATATTAATATAAGTGACTATGAAAGAAAAAACGAGTTTAAATTATGCTTTGTTAAATTAAGTGAAGTAGAGGAAACTTTAATTGACCATGTTAAAAAATTTCCAAGGTTTAGGAGTCTTGCTTATGAAATGTTACCGGTTTTAGAAGTGTATAAAAAAATAACAACACATAATTAGTTATTTGTTAAGAATGTTTTAAAAACGTTCTTTTTCTTTTTTTTAAGAATATTTTTAAGTAGTAGTTAATTTTTTTTGAGGTGATTTTATTGAGAAAAAAGTTTGACTTACCACTTTTAATAACCATATTAATAACATCAATATATGGAATAATCATGATTTTTTCAGCCTCAAGTATTTGGGCAGAGTATAAGTTTAATGATAAATTTCATTATGTTATATTACAAAGTGCGTTTTTTATAATTGGTGTTGTTTTAATGATAATAGTTAGTAAAATACCCTATAAATATTATTTAAAAAAATCTAATCTTATTTTATTTGCTTGTTTTGTTCTTTTGATATTAGTAATAATACCTGGAATTGGTAGCATAAGAAATGGTTCTAGAAGCTGGTTTGGTATTGGGGGACTAGGTGTACAACCAAGTGAGTTTATGAAATTAGCTTTGATAATTTTTACTAGTAAATATATTAGTAATAATCCTAAAACCATAAAATCAATAACTAAAGGTGTTTTTCCGATTTTAGCTATTACCATGATTGCCTTTGGACTTATTATGTTACAACCTGATTTTGGTACTGGTACTATTCTTGTTATGACCATAGTTGCAATGCTATTTATTTCGGGTGTTAATTTTTCGTTTTTTATAAAAATTGGCTTAATTGGAATGGTAGGAGTCGTTATTTTGGTTTTAATAGCACCCTACAGGGTTAACCGTATAATATCCTTTTTAAATCCATGGAGTGATCCTTTAGGAACCGGTTTTCAATCAATTCAGTCTTTATTTGCTATTGGTCCAGGCGGGTTATTTGGCCTTGGATTCGGAAACTCGATTCAAAAACATTTTTATTTGCCAGAACCCCAAACTGATTTTATATTTTCAATAATATCTGAAGAACTAGGGATAATAGGAATAATAACAGTAGCTACCTTGTTTTTAATAATAATATTAAGAAGCGTAAAAATATCAATTAAAGCACCAGATACTTTTTCAAAATTCTTAATATTTGGCATAATTTTTCAGTTATCATTTCAAACGTTACTTAATTTAGCAGTAGTTGTCGGACTAGTTCCGGTAACGGGGGTAACATTTAATTATAAACTTTTTACAACTGTTAAAAAATGCCTTAAAATAAAAGGAAAAAATAATATGTGTTGTAACCCCTAGCTTTCAAAAAGAGTTTAAATATAATTTTATTAAGAAAAAGTTCTTTATTTTTAAATAAGAAATTCGAGGTTACATTAACATTACAACATTTAAAATAAGGGTTCATTGTATCTATTTTAATGGAGGTAATGTATGGGGAAAAAAGGTTATGGAAGCGTTTTTGGAGAAGCTCAAAGAACGTGCTATTGTTATATAGATTTTTTAAAAAAGTATTATAATAGAGATATTAATGTTTTAGTTATTGATGCATTAGATGGAATTCATGTTTTACCCTTTGCTAGAAAACATATTTATTTAGATTGTTATGAAGAAAATAAAAAGTTTTTATATGGTGGAACAGTAGAAAATTATAAAGTTATTGGATTATTAGATAAAATAAATACTTTTAATTTAAGTAAATATGTAAAAGTTAATGAGACTAATTTTTATACAAGCAATAATAATAAAAAATATGATTTTGTTTATGTATATAGGTCACTTCATTTAGATAGAAATAAAAACATTGATTTGAGAAGTAAAATAAAAAAAATAATGTCATCAGTTAAAGAAGATGGATTTGTATATATTATGTATCATATCGCAGTAAATGAAAATGATTATATTAATTATCCTAAAAATCAGTATTTTAGAAAATCTTTCATATCTAAAATATTTGGTTCATCCTGGGAAATTATTGATAATCATGAAAGAGATGAGCTTACAATTCATAATGCTCATCCGTTTCACAATGTTAATCATAAACATAGAGTCGGTTATATCTTTGCTAGAAAAAAGAAATATTATAAAAATAAAAAATATCATTATAATTTAAGCGTTGATTTTCATTTTGGTGTATAAAATAGCTGTTTATAAGATAGTAATGTATATAAAAATTATATGTTATTTTATTGCTAATCTTTGAAAAATATGTTATATTATACTTAGCAATAAGAAATATTACACATGTGTACTTCCGTTCAAGAAGAAACTAAGGAAACTATTTTATTAGTTTCTTTTTTATATAATTGCAATTATTTATTAAAGATGTTATATTATAAATGCAGTAAATATAATTATACAATGGGGGAAATTATGGAAAAATTAACTGGTAAGCCATCGATTGATAAACCATGGCTTAAATATTACGACAAAGAAGTACTAAATAAAAAACTACCTGAAAAGACCATATATGAATACATAGTAGATAATAATAAGAATTATCCTAATAGAGTGGCTTTAAATTATTTTGGTAGGAAAATCACTTATGGTGAAATGATTAACAACATAGACCAAACCGCAAGAGCCTTTAGAGCTTATGGAGTAAAAGAAGGTGACATAGTAACGGTTTCTATGCCGACTGTTCCTGAAACTATATATGTTTACTATGCTTTGAGTAAAATAGGTGCAGTAGCTAACATGGTCGACCCTAGAACTAGCAAAGATGGAATAGAAAGTTATATTAATGAAGCAGAATCAAAAATGCTTATAATAATTGATGTTGCAGCTGATAAAGCAAAAGATGTTAAGAAAAAAACAACAGTAGAAAAAATTGTTACAGTATCACCAACTGATTCTTTACCTTTAGGAATAATGCTTAAAAAAGCTTCTAAAGATATAAATAGCATGTATGAAGATAAAAAAGAAGAAGCTAATAATAAAGGTACAAAAGAGCCAAAAAAGAAAGATATAATATTAGACTACTTTAAAGACATGAAAAAAAATGAAAGTAAATTTGCAAAAAGTGGTGAATGTATTTCATGGCCTAAGTTTTTTAAAGCAGGTAAAACAAAGGATTATGAGCCATATCCGAAGTATGAAAAAGATAAACCATTATTAATAGTTCATACTGGTGGTACAACAGGTCCATCCAAAGGAGTTGTTTTATCCAACTTTAGTGTTAATGCTGCTTCATTTCAGTGTGAAAATGCAGGATATGATTTCAAAAGAGAACATAATTGGTTAAATATAATGCCACCATTTATAGCGTATGGAATCGGTAATGGATTACATTTACCATTAGCTTGTGGTATGGAAGTTATATTAATACCACAATTTGATCCTAAAAAATTTGATGAATTATTAATAGAAAATAGACCAAATCATATGGTAGGTGTTCCATCTCATTATGGAAATATAATTCATAGTAAAAAGCTAGCAAACGAAGATTTATCTTATATAATTGCTCCAACAGTTGGAGGAGATAAGATGGATGAGGGGTTAGAAGAAGATACTAATAAGTTCTTAAAAGAACATAACTGTAATTATAAAGTTGTAAAAGGTTATGGAATGACGGAAGTTAATGCTGCGGTATCGGCTTGTACATCTAATGAAAATAATAAGCTTGGTAGTGTTGGAATACCATTTCCTAACACGGTAATATCCATTTTTGATCCAAAAACCGGTGAAGAGTTAGGATATGATGAGAAAGGTGAAGTTTGTATAACTGGCCCTAATACTATGCTTGGTTACTTTAAAAATGAAGAAGAAACTAATAAAATATTAATAAAACACGAAGATGGTTTGACTTGGGTGCATTCTGGTGATGTTGGTTACATGGATGCCGATGGTAACTTGTTTATTGTCGATAGACTAAAAAGAATGATAATAAGAGCAGATGGTTTTAAGGTATTTCCGAGTTTAATAGAAGATATTGTAATTAAGCATCCAATGGTTTTGGCATGCAAGGTAGTTGGTATAAGAGACTTAGAGTTTTCGCAAGGTAAAGTACCAAAAGTACATGTTGTATTAAAAGATAATGCTTATGATACAAATAAGATAGAAGAAGAAATATTTGCAATGTGCCAAAAAGAACTTCCTGAATATTATCAGCCTAGTGAGGTAGAATTTAATGATAGTTTGCCTTTGACTCCTATTGGAAAAATTGATTATCTTGCGTTGGAAAAACAGGATGAACAAAAACAAAATACTAAAAAACTAATAAAAAAATAACAAAAAACTACAAAAGATAGGTATTTTCTATCTTTTTTATTTTATAAAGTGTTATAATAAAAAAGTAGTATGGTAGTAAAAGTAGTAAATATTTTATTAGGAGTGATTAGATGGTAATAGGAATAACAGTTATTTGTTGTATGCTACTTTTTTGTTTACTTGTAGGAACTGTTTATTTTTCGAAAAGCAAACTTAAAAATACAGAAAATAAATTATATAGTAGACTTGTTATTATAACAATGATAGGTTTGGTTTTAGAACTTTTGTGTTTTTTCTTTGTAGCTCATAAAGATGTATCTAGTACTTATAGAATTTTAAATGAAATAATTAATAGAGCATTTTTAGTTTATTTATTATTATGGGAATTTTTATTTACTGAATATATGTTTTTTATTTCGTTTGAAAGTAGAGAAAAATTTAAAGAACGCTTAAAGAAAACTAGGAAAAGTATAATTGGTGTGCTAACAATTATTTATGTAATAATGGCTATAATTGTTATTAAATTACCACTTTATTATTTTAACGATGGTAATTACATTTATTCATATGGTATGGCTACTAACGTTTTACTTTTAATGGGTGGATTATTTATAATAATTGATATTTTTAGTGTTTGTTCAAATATAAAACATATAACAGATAAAAAGTATTATCCACTTTTTATGTTAATTTTAATGATGATATTTGTTTTTGTAATAAGGCAAATTAATCCTGGTATAACAGTAATTAATTCTGCTTTTGCTTTTGTTACGGTACTTATGTATTTTACGATAGAAAACCCTGATCTTAAAATGGTAAATGAACTTTTAAGGAATAGAGAGTTACTAGAAGATCAAATAGAAGATAAATCTAGATTTTTATTTGAAACATCTCAAGAAATAAAAGCACCAACTAAAAATATAATCGGAATTACAAAAGCTTTTGATAAGTTAGATAATGATATTGATAAGAAAGATGCGGTCAGAATTATAGGTGATAATGCAAATGGTATATTATTTAGATTAAATAATATATTAGATATATCATCAATGGATGCTAATAAAATAAAGGTAAACGAAGATTATTATAATACATCTGTTTTCTTTAATGAGATAAAAGGCCTTATCCAAAATGCGATTAAAGATAAAAACATTGCATTAGATTTTAAAGTAAGTAGTAATGTTCCAAATAGTCTTAATGGTGATAATGTTAAGTTTAAACAGGTACTTATGTCAGTTATTTTGAATTGCATAGAAAATACAAAAAAAGGATATATAAGGATATATATTGATGCCATAGTAAGATATGATGTTGCAAGAATCATTATAAACATAGAAGATACTGGTATTGGAATGGACATAGAAAAAATCAATGACATATTGGATGATAAATCCGAATTAAATGAAAGTGATACTAGTAAGCTTGATAAACTAGACGTTGACTTAAAAGTTTCAATAAAAATTATTAAGTTATTAGGTGGAAGTTTCAACATAAAAAGTGAAGAAGATAAAGGAACAACATTTACAATAGTTATAGATCAAAAATGTAAAATAGAAGAGCTAACTGATATAATGAAAGATATTGAAAAATATTCATCAGATGTTTATGGAAGAAAAAGAGTTTTGGTGGTTGATGATAATAAAGAAGAGTTATTTACGATTTCTAATATTTTAGGAAAATATAATATTGATATTAATACAACAATGTCTGGTAAAGATTGCATAGATAGATTAAAAGCAGGAGAGTTTTATAATTTAATAATAATTGATGATGAGTTAAAAGGAACATCAGCCTTAGCAACATTAGAGAAATTAAAGGAGAATAAGAAGTTTAAAGTACCAGTTGTTGCAATGTTAGAAAAAGATAAAGAACATTTTAAAAAATACTATTTAGATGATGGTTTTAGTGATATTGTGCTAAAAGAAGATATAACAGATGAAATAGAAAGAGTAATAGCTAAACTGTTATAAAACTGATATAAAAATAATGAAAAAATTACTTTTTAAAGAATATTTAATAATTTTTATATAAAAGTATTGACAATATTTGGTAAATACTGTATTTTAAAAGCAATTAAATCAATTTGGGTGTTGTGTTTGCCCAAATGGTGGCAGTATTTTCATGGTGGCAAACACTTAAGTGTTTGCCACCTTTTTTTATATAAAAATATATTTTGTGGGGTGAATTATGAACTATTTTATAATTGTAGATTTAGATGGGACACTTTTGAATAATAAAGGAAAAATATCAAGTTATACTAAACGAATTTTAGCTGATTGTAAAATGTGTAACAATAAAATTATTATAAGTACTTCAAGAAGTTACAAAAGGACAATTGAATATGCTAATTATATTGATGCGGATTACATATCAGCATTTAATGGAAATTTTATTTGTGACCAAAAGTATAACGTAATTTACCATAATAGTTTTCCAAAGAAAACTTCAAAAGAAATAATAAGAATCTTAAAACAGAATAATTATGATATTATAAGTGAAAATTTGTACTCATCATTTTGTACTAATAATAGTGATATTGATATTATTGAAGATACAACTTTAACCATATCTAAAGCAATAGAAAGTTATGATAATTATAAGTTTTTGGTTAGAGGTTCTAAAAAAGACTATGATATTATTAAAAATAAAATTATAGATTTAGCTGATGTTAGCTATGATAATAAAAATCATCTGATAAGAATTTTGCCAAAAGAAACTAATAAATGGAATGGAATTTTAAAAATACTGGAAAAACAAAAGAAAAAGTACAAAACTATGGTATTTGGTGATGATTTGTCAGATTTAGAAAGTTTGAAAAATTCAGATATCGGCATTAGAATGGAAAACTCATCGAAAGAAATAAATGATAATATAAAATTTAGTACATTTTCAAACAACGATGATGGAGTCGCTAAATTTCTTTGCAATTATTTTAATTTGATACATAGTCAAGTTAACTATGAAAATATTAAAATCTTAGATTGTTCTTTAAGAGATGGGGGTCATCTTAATAAATCGATGTTTGGTAAAAAAACGATTGAGAATTTTATATATAAACTAATAAAAGCTAATATCGATATAATAGAGGTCGGTTTTTTAGAAGATTGCGTTTATGATTCAGATGTGGCAAAGTTTCCAAATGTTTCATCAGCCGAAAAGTTGTTATCAAAGTATAATTCGTGTAATTCTATTTTTTCTTTACTTACTCAAGTTGATAAATTTAATATTAATAATTTAGAAAAATGTAGTGGTAAGGTGAAAATGATTAGAGTTTCATTTCATGACAATTTAATATCCGATGGTATAGAATATTGTAAAAAAGTAAAAGAACTTGGTTATATATGTTCAGTTAATCCTATTAATTTTTCTAGTTATAGTAACGAACGTGTTGTTGACTTGATAAGACAAGTAAATGAAATTAATCCGGATGTTTTTTCTATTGTCGATACTTTTGGTATGTTTTTAAATAAAGATTTCAAAAACAAACTTAGTTTATTGAATCATTTATTAAATGAAAATATAAAGATAGGGATTCATCTACATAATAATTTAAGTCAACCATTCTCTTCTGCTCAACTTTTAATAGAAAATAATACTTTTAAACAGGACATTATTATTGATACCTCAGTAAGCGGTATAGGTAGGTCACCAGGTAACTTAAAAACTGAGGTTATGACACATTATATAAATGATTTAACCAATAAAAGAAAATATAAATTGGAAAATATTTATTCTATAATGGAAAATGAGATTTTACGTTTAAAAAAGCATTTGAATTGGGAAGAGGATTTTGCATATAGTATGACTGCATTTAGAAGAATGCATAGAACGTATGCAGAATATTTATTAGATAAAAATTTATCATATTTACAAATGGAAAAAATATTAAATTCAATACCCGAAGAAAACAAAGGTAGATTCAATGAAAAAATCATAAAAGAATATTATGAAAAATACATGGATGGGAGGTTATAGAATGTATTTGAACAAATATATAGATCAAAATGGGACTGCTACCGAATTTCCAAAATTTAAAGATAAAAATTTTGTAGATTTGAACTTGACTGCTACTGATTTATTTTTATCCCAATATGACAATACTGAATTTAATGCTGTTGACATTGCAGTTAAATGTTTGGCGATAGATGAATATTATGGATTAAATAATTATGGTTTTAATATTTATAGAAAGATGCAACAACTAAGAATAAATGAAAACTGGGATGAAAGATTTTTGACATTGATAAAATCATTTGAAAAAGGATTTGATGATTCTTCACATCTTGAAACAGATTTGAATTATGACTTACATGATGGCTCTCATAGATTGGCTTTAGCTTTATATCACGATATGAAAGAAATTCCAGTTAGAATATATAACACTTATGTTTCTAGAAGAAAATATGGTTTTGCATGGTTTATAGAAAATGGTTTTACTGAGAATGAGATTAACATAATAAAAGAAAAGCTTAATGAATTATTTGTTAAAAGTAAAAAACCATATTATTGCTTACTTTGGCCACCAGCAAGAAATTACTATGATGAAATAGAAAAATCAATTACAAAAGTAGAAAGCGGTATAGATATTTTATCTTCGGAAAATATAACTATACCTAGTAAAAATATAAAAGAGTTTATATATGATGTTTATAGTACTGATGATATACAAAAGTATAAATTAGATTTAAAATATGATCACATGATGCAATCTTTGAGAAAAGATAATTATAATTCACCTGATTATAATATTAGAGTTATGGAAATTTCATTTGATAATCCAGACTTTCGTTTAAAGCCATTAAGTGGATTTCCACAGTCTAAAAAAACTATGAGATTAAAAAAACAAATAAGAAGTGATTATTGTGATTTAATCACAGATTATTACTATGACATAATAATGCATATTACTGATAATGAAAAGCAGAATGAAGAAGTTAAAAAATTAATAAAAAAAATAAGGAGCAGATAGTCGTATTATGAAAAAGATAATTGGATTAATTCCCGCAAGAATGGGAAGTTCAAGATTTCCAGGTAAACCCATAGCTTTAATCAATGAAAAACCAATGATTTATTGGGTATATAAACAGGCTAGCAAGGTTGATAGAATAGATGAATTATATGTAGTAACACCTGATGATGAAATATATGATGTATGTGTTAAATATAATATACCATGCAGGCTTGATCATATTAAAGCAACTACTGCAGCAGAGAAATTGGCTTTAGAATCACAAAAATTGGATGGAGATATATATTTAAACATACAAGGAGACGAGCCATTGATAGACCCTGAATCCATAAATCAAATCATAGATGAACTTTTGGAAAATGATAGTATAAGTTATGTAGGTTTGGTATCTAAAATAGAGAATAAAGAAGAGCATGAAAATAGAAATAACGTAAAAGTTGTTTTAGACTCGGATAATTTCGCTATGTATTTTTCTAGGTCACCTATACCACATGATTTTAAGTATGGATATTCATATAGAGTTCTTGGTTTATATGGTTATCGTTATGATGTTCTTAAACAATTTTTAAACATAAAAAAAAGCGAATTGGAAAAATTAGAAAGTGGCATAGAAATGATAAGAATGCTTGAAAAAGGATATAAAATAAAATTTTTACATACTAATTATAAGACGATTGGTGTTGATTTGCCAGAACATATAAAATTTGTAGAAAATGAAATGAAGAAAAGAGGATATTAAATGGAAGATATAAAAATCAAGACAAAAAATGGAAAATTTCGATTAAGAGTTAGTGGAATGTTAATAGAAGATGATAGACTTTTAGTCCATGAAACTCAAAAATTTATTGGTTGTTGTTTACCAGGTGGACATGTTGAGATTGGAGAAAGTACAAAGCAAGCAATGTTAAGAGAAATGCGTGAAGAATTAAAAATAGATGTTGAAATAATAGATTTATTTTGTATTAACGAAAACATTTATATCACTGATGGTAAAGTAAATCAAGAAATTAATTATTATTATAAACTTAAGTCATTGTCTAAACTACCTAAAAATTCTTTTACAATAAAAGAAATAGATAAAGGTGTAGAAAAGGAACATAAATTTCATTGGATAAAAATAGAAGACTTAGATAAAGAAAACTTTAAACCTAATCATATTTCTAAGATAATTAGAAACAATATAGAATCAAATAATAATATAGTTTTGTCTGATAATAGATAATATTAAATTTAATTAAAATAAAGTGCATAAGTTTTTAATGCTTATGCACTTTTTATTATTTTAAGAAATCATCTATTTTTTTATCAAATATGATTGATAGTTTTATTAAATTATCTAAACTAATGAATTTTGATTTGTCATTAGCGCTTTCTAATCTTTTATAATGTACTTTGCTAATTCCCAAATAAGAAGAAACATTATTGGTGCTATATGGATTTTCAGTGCCTTCGATTATACAATTGAAAAAATAAGTGAGGTTAAATCAGATTATATTAAAAGTGATTTTAGAGATCATGATATAAAAATGCTTAACCCTATATTAAAAGAAGTAGAGAGATTATTCTCTAAAGATATTGTAAGTTGTGATTATAAAGTTGCTAATGAAAGAACGTATTTAGTGGTGCATTTTAGTAATTTAAAAAAATCTTCATTATTTATTCTTAAAAATCATTTAAAAGATAAACCATTCTTATTAATAGAAAAAGAAAATTCAATTGAAATACATATTAAAAATTTGTAGGAGGTGAAAATAAATAAAATGTCTAATGTTTGCAATAATGTTGTATTAGAAATTTTTAATCATATATATAGAACTGGTGATAATATAATGAATAAAGAAATAAGAAAAAATTATAAAGTTACTTTTATACCAGACGATTCCGGGAAATCATTAAAAGTCATTTTAGAGCAATCATTTAAGGAAAAAATGAGTAGTGAAAAACTAATAAAAAATGAAAACGATGATTTGCAAAAATCAAAGATAGGTGATAATATTTGTATGTAGATACAATGAACCTACCGATTGGAAAGGAGCTAAAAAATGGTAGGTAATAAAATCTATAAGTGTGGTAACTATTTAAGACTATCCAAAGAGGATATCAGACATGGTAAGGATGAATCTTCGTCAATAGAAAGTCAACGTCTTATAAATAGTTCATTTGCAAAATATAATGGCTTAAATATTGTTCGAGAGTATGTCGATGACGGATTTTCCGGAGGTAATTTTAATAGACCAGGTTTTGAACGAATGATAAAAGACATAGAAAATGGAGTTATTAATTGTGTTATTACAAAAGATTTATCTAGACTTGGACGTGAGATGTATAAGACGGGTCAGTATATAGAAGAATATTTTTTGGAACATGATGTTAGATATATTGCAATTAATGACTCATATGATTCAAACGTTGGTGATTCAATGCTTGGTATAAGACTTGGAGTAAATGACCTTTATTTAAGAGAGGTTTCAAAAAAAGTTAAAACTAGTTTTCGTATCAAACAAGAAAAAGGAGATTATATTGGTTCATTTGCATGTTATGGTTATAAAAAAGATCCGGCAAATCATCATCATTTAATTATTGATGAAGAGGCAGCTAAAGTTGTAAGAATGATTTATAAAATGGTGCTAGATGGTCTTGGAATCACAAGAATCTGCAAAAAATTAACAGATTCTAAAATTCCAATACCAATAGTCTATAAAAAAGAGTATAGAGGATTATTGGTGACGGAAAATGAAGGTTATGGTGTTTGGAAACATTCTACTGTAAAAAATATTTTGACTAGTCAAATGTATATAGGTAACATGGTTCAACATACGTACGAAAAACCAAGTCATACATCTAAAAAACTAAAAAAAATAGATTGCACTAATCAAATAATTGTAAAAAATACTCATGAAGCTATAATAAGTGAAGAAGAATATCAGGAAGTTCAAAAAATTTTAAATAGTAAATCTAGAGTATCTTCAGTTAAAAAGTATGATAAATATTTGCTTTCTGGATTGCTAATATGTGGTAATTGCGGCCATAATCTGGGAATTTCAGAAAGGCAAAGGAAAAAGGGTGTTTCAAGATATACATATTGTAATTTATATCAACGGAAAGGAAAGTATAGTAATTGTACACCTAATAGAATCAATTATAATTATTTGGAAGAAGATATATTACTTTTCTTAAAAGAACTCGGTGGTAAATTTTTAAAGAAATATGATTCAAGTAAGCTAGTAGAAGATGCTATTTATTATTTTAATAGGGGCGTTGAAAAGTTAAATAATGACCTTGTAAATGTTTCTAAAAAAATTGATAAAAAATATAAAGTACTTTCATCTTTATATAATGATAAGTTAGATAATGTAATATCAGTAGACATATACAAAAAGCTATCGAAAGAACATGAAGAAGAACTTAAGTTATTACAAGAAGAAAAACAAAAAATTGAAGAAAAACTAAAGCTTTATTCAAGTGATACATATGAAAAAGAATTTTGCAAATGTAGAAAGGTAGTAGAAGAATTTATGTCACTTAAAAATCCAAGTAAAAGTGTAATTAAGAAATTAATTAGTAGAATAGTTATATCAGATGGTGAAAAGAAAAATGTCAAGGTTTATTTAAGATTTAGAAATTTAACAGAAATAGCAAAAGACATGGTTCAAGCATAAAAAGTTATAATCGGTATAGGTGTAACCCTTATTTTTTTGATAACACAAAAAGAGTTACAGGTGTTACTTTACCATTCTTTAGTTATGGTGGTAGTAGCCTTATAATCACCCTCATATCCATGGGGATTATCCTTAACATATCTAGGTATAGACAAAATTAACTTTCTTATACTTTAAATAATAAAATTGGTATATAATTATAAATAACATATAATAAATTGTACGAGGATGAAAAATGAGGAAATATGAAACAAAGAGGCTAGAAACTAAAAGATTAATATTAGACAAAGGAACATCTAGTGTTTGTAAAAAAATTTATGAATATGATTTAACCAAATGTACAGGAATTGATGGAAGAAATGAATTTGTAAAATTTGAAAAGGAAATAGATTTTATAGGTGAAAATTCAAAAGAGTATTATAAGGAATGTGAAAAAAATAAAATTTTTGATTGGTACGTGTTTTTGAAAAATACAAATGAACCGGTAGCTAATATAATAGCGGATAGAGAAAATGAAGAAGAAATGTCAATTGAAATATCATATAACACTCATCCAAAATATTGGGGAAATGGATACGCTCCAGAAGCATTAAAAGAAATTTCAAAATATTTAAAATCACTTGGATATAAAAAAATGATTGCTCATTTTTATGAAGGAAATGAAAAATCAAAAAGAGTTTGTGAAAAACTTGGTTTTAAATTTCGAAAAACAGAACTAAGATATTATAAGCCAGGTAATAAGTATATAAACGATTATGAATATATTTTGCTTTTGTAGACTATTATTAAAACACATATTATTTATGTGTTTTTTAGTGATTTTTTATAATTTATAACAATAAACCAACAGTAGAGTGAGAATTTGTTTTTATGTAGTATAATGTAATTGAGGTGAAATCTTATGGACAATAATAAAATAGGCAAGCTTATATCATCACTTAGAAAATCAAAAGGGTTAACTCAAAAAGAACTTGGAGATAAACTATTTGTAACGGATAAAGCGGTTAGTAAGTGGGAAAGGGGATTAAGTTTACCAGATATCACTATTCTTGAAAAATTGGCGGAACAGTTAGATACGGACATTTATAACATTCTTCAAATTGAAAAAAAGAATGATATTGATGTTAAAGAAATTTTGAAAAATGAAAAAAAGAAAATAAAAAAACAAATAATAAAAAAAATAGCACTAATTATGCTCCCAATTGTTATTATTATTTGTATCATTTTATTTAAACTTATTCCGTTTGGATATGATGTTAATCACGTTAGGTATAATCATAATGACAATAAGTTGATTAATCTTGGTATTCCTAAATTTTCATTTTTAATGAAGAACAATGAAAACGTTTATTCTTACAAGAACTTAAGAGGAAAAAATATTTTAAAGAGTGAAATGAAAAATTATTTGAATACTTTAAAACATATTTCTTGTAATAATACTACGTACTATTATGATTCTGATGCTAATATTACGTTTATTGATTATTCTGTTAAAGGTAATTTTATATATAATACAATTTCTTATAATATTAGAAATGGAAATTATTGTAATACTTTACAAATCAAAGAATATAATGAAAAATTAGGAGCATTAAATGCTTTTAAAACATTATATAGTGAAGATTCAAATTTGATTGTTTATTTTTTGCCTAAATATGAAAATAAAAATAATGAAAATGAATGGACTGCTACTTTAGAAATTCGTTATATTAGTGAAAATGAAAGCAAAATAATTGAAACTTCATCAGGTACGTTTGAAATTAAAGGTGATGAATTAATTTATTACAGAACGAAAATAAATAATTCTGATGAGAGTATATCAGTGCCTAATGTTTCAAAATTCGTTATAAAGAATCACAAATTAATACTTAAAGAAAATTATTTAGAAAATTATGAGAAAAGTATTATCTTAAAGTAGGTGATGAAAAAATGAAGAAAATATTTAATAAATTTAAAACGGAAATACTTCTATGTGATTTAATTTTTGTAGGTATTAATATATTAATTAATTTTATCTTATATTTGACTAATATAAGATTTAGAATATGGGTTATCATTCTTATAATATTAATATCTATAATTGGATTTATAGTTGGCGTATTTCAGCAAATACATAATGTTGCTGAAAATAAAAGATCAGCTATAATATTTTCATCATTGTGTGTTGTTTCTATATTGATTTTAGTAATTACTTTTATGCCGTTTATAAATTTTGTATCAGTTTTTAAATATCAGTCTGAACATACGGTAAATTTAGACGATAAAAAATATGTGGCAGTAGTGAATTCCTTTAAATATGTAGACGTTGGCTATTATGATTATTATGGACCATTACTAATGGGAACCAAAGTAAAAGTACATGGTTATTTTGGTGAAGGGAATTTCGACCCTTTTGATAATCTTGAGGCTATTGATGGTGTTAAATACACTTATTATGATAGCAAGGGAAAAATAAAGTTAAAGAAAACTGAAACTTTTATTAAAGATGAAAATGGAAAAATAATAGATAAAGCTATATACGAAGAAGATATTACTGAATCAAATGATTATAATAAAAATAATGATTATATATTACCAGAAGATGAAGAAGTTTTATATGAAAAGAAATTTAATAATACGATATTAAGGTTTAGTAAACAAGATAATGTATTGGGGCAAAACGTTTTAGTAGAAGTTTTAAGAAGTAAGGATAATGGTAAAAACTTTTATGTTATATCGGATAAAACAATTGAAGTTAGTAATGAAGCAAAATTTGTTTTTTTAGACACGAATTTAGGGTTTGCGATATCTACTGGAAAAATTTATTTAGATAATTCAAGACCAGGGTTATACGTTACTAATGATGGTGGTAAAACTTTTTCAGTTGCCAATTTTAAATATAAAAACGAAAGCGCGGAATACATTAGCGTGAAAGATGTACCTTACTATGATGGAAACACGTTAAAAATAAATTGTTCAGTATATCAAATAAATCCAAATAAAGATGGATATGAGGAAAAAGAATTAATATTTATTAGTAAAGATAATGGCTTGGTTTGGC
Organism: uncultured Bacilli bacterium; assembly: GCA_944329425.1. GTDB lineage: Bacteria > Bacillota_I > Bacilli_A > RF39 > UBA660 > Aphodocola. Next base: position 80,250 of record CALVIG010000001.1, on the reverse strand, counting down.
TTTTAGAAAATAGTTAAATTAAGAATAATATTAAAATGTGTTGACAAAACAAAATAACGTGTTATAATGAAGTTAACCTAGGTAGGTTTACTATAGATATTATATTTAGAAAGAAAGTTTGTTTCTTTCTAAACGATATTTTTAATATCTATTATCTATCTTATGTTTAAAGATAGTTGAAAATAGTTTAAAAAACTAATCTTATTCGTATCTAGGCCTTACAATTGTAAATGAGAAAGAAAACTCATGAGAATAAGATATCACATTAAATACTGATAATATTTAAAAATGAATTTGGGGTTTGCTTGAATTCAGAGTGATTTTTCATTCTAAAACTAAAAAAATAACGATTTTATCAGGATCGTTATTTTTTTGTTTTTAATAAGTCATTTGTAAAGAACATTCTTTTTGTTATATTTAAATCATATAATTATGATATAATACTTAATAGTAGGTGATTCATTTGAAAGTTATTATATCAGCGGGTGGTACTGGTGGACATATTTATCCAGCGCTTGCCATTGCAAAGAAAATTAAGGAAAAGGATAAAGCAAGTGAAATCCTTTACATAGGCACTAGCAATCGAATGGAAAAGGATATCGTACCAAAAGAAGGTTTTAAGTTTATCGGAATAAACGTGGAAGGGTTAAGAAGAAAACTAAGTTTTAAAAACGTTAAAAGTGTGCTTTTATTTATAAATGCCATATCAAGGTGTAAAAGAATAATAAAAAAATTTAATCCTGACGTAGTAATTGGGGTTGGTGGCTACGTTTCTGCACCAGTTATTTACGCTGCTCATAAGCTTGGGGTTAAATGCTGCATTCATGAGCAAAACTCATCTTTTGGGGTTACTAATAAATTTGCTTCTAAGTTTGCGGATAAAATTTTTGTTTCATTTAAAAGTTTAGAGGAAAAATCTGAAGATAAAAAAAGAGTTATATATACTGGTAACCCTTGCAGTGAGAGTGCCATGAAGGTTACACCTGCGAAAAAAGAAGATTATGGACTTTCATCAAATAAAAAATTAGTTTTAATAGTTATGGGTTCTTTAGGCTCAAAAACCGTTAGTGATAAAATGAAGAACATGCTAACGCTTTTTAACAATAAAGATTATGAAGTTATGTTTGTTACTGGTAAAAATTATTATGATGAATATAAGAAAATAAAATATACCAATAACATAAAGATAGTACCATACGTTGATAACATGGTAAGTCTTTTAAAAGTAACTGACGTTTTAGTATCGCGGGCAGGAGCTTCAACTTTAAGCGAAATTGCTTCTTTAAACGTTCCTTCAATTCTTATACCTAGTCCTTACGTTACCGAAAACCATCAATATAAAAACGCTATGGATTTAGTTAATAAGGATGCTGCTATGATATTAGAAGAAAAAGACTTAAAAGGAGACATTTTACTTAGAATGGTAGAAAAAGTATTGGATGATAAACTTTTTACAAATAATATGAAGAAAAATTTAAAAGCGTTTGAAGTTAGAAATAGTGCGTCTAAGATATATGATGAGATAGTTAAGTTGGTGGTGAAAAAGTGAAAGACATAATAAGTTTTATAAAGAAAAATAAAATTGGTAATTATAAACAAAACGTTAGTTTAAGCAATTATACCACCTATAAAGTAGGAGGAATAGCACGTATAATAGTGTATCCTAAAGATGTTAAAAAACTTGTGTTACTATTAAATAAATTAAACGATGAATCGGTTAAATATAAGGTATTAGGTTATGGTTCTAACCTTGTTTTTAGCGATAAACCGTATGAAGGTGTAATCATTAAATTAGATTCTTTTGATAAAGTTAAAATAGACGATACCATAATAACGGCAGGTGCTGGCGTAAGTCTAATTAAGTTATCTTATATGGCTTTAAAAGAGGGCTTAACGGGGCTAGAATTTGCATCGGGTATTCCTGGAACGGTAGGTGGTGCGGTATTTATGAATGCAGGTGCTTATAAATCAGATATGGGTTACATAGTTTCTGAGATAAAGGTTTTATCTCCTGATTTAAAGGTAATTACTTTATATAACAAAGATTTAAATTATAAATACCGGGATTCATTTTTAAGGCATAACGCAGGATATATATGTTTAGAAGCTAAGTTGGTGTTAAGGCATGGAGATAAAAAGTTAATAAAGGAACTTATGGAAACAAGACGACAAAAAAGGCTTCTTTCTCAGCCCTTAGAATATCCTTCGGCGGGTTCTGTATTTAGAAATCCAGAAAATGATTTTGCTGGTAAGTTAATAGAAGATTGTGGTCTTAAGGGATATAAAATAGGTGGTGCTGAGGTAAGCTTAAAACACGCGAATTTCATAATAAACACTGGTAAAGCAAGCGCTAATGACGTTATGAATTTAATTAATTACGTTCATGATAAAGTAAAAGAAAAAACAAACGTAGATCTAAAAATAGAACAGGAATTCGTTAATTGGGAGTAGCAAGATGAAAAAGCAAAAGAAGAAAAGAAGGTTAAGGGTTGGTAGATTATTTTTATTGTTACTGTTTATTTCAGTAATTTCTTTTGCGTTAATCAGGTTTGTGGACGTTCCAATAAGAAATATAATAATTAAAGGTAATGATGTTTTGACAGATCAAGAAATTATAGAAATAGCAGAGTTAGAAGATTATCCTTCATACTTTAGTACGTTTTCTTTTTCGGTTAAAAATAAAATACTTAAAAATAAGTATGTTAAAAGCGTTAAGGTGTCAAAAGGAATTTTAAGTATTAAAATATCAATAACGGAAAAAAAAGTGTTATACGTAGATTCATTAACTAACGAAAAAATAACCGATGATGGAATAGCCATAAAAGATGATAAGATAATTTGCGTTCCTTATTTAGTAAACGAGGTTCCTCAAAAGAAAAAAAGTGGTTTTTTAAAGGCCATGAATAAAATAGATAAAGATATCTTGTGTCAAATGTCTGAAATAAAATATGATCCAAACGAAATTGATGATGATCGTTATTACGTAAACATGAATGATGGTAATAGTGTGTATTTAACCGTTAATAAGTTTGATAAGTTAAACAAGTATAATACTATTTTAGAAAACGTTGGAAAACAAAATGGAACTTTATATTTAGACTATGGAGATTATTTTGAAGTAAAATAATCTTTTTTATTTACTAGCAATATTAATTATGATATTATTTTTTATAGAATAGGGAAGTGAAATTAGTGTTAAAGCAAAAGAAAAAGATATTAATTTTATTATTAATTTTTCTTGTATTAATTATTGTTATAGCATTTATTAGCACGAATTTTGAGAAAAATATTTCTAATGGTAAAAAGGAAACGATTAATAATGAAAAAGAAGAAAATTGGTATACACCAAACGGTGATGCCAGTAAAATAAACGTTTATAAATCTTTAGATAATTCCGTTGTTTTAACAAAGGATGATCAAAATATAGATGAATCCTTACAAGATTATGAGTACGTAACTTCATATGGATGCGTTAGTAAGGACTGCAATTTTTATGGCACGTATTCAAAGAAAAACTATGTAATAATTTATGATGGGGTATACATAATATATGATTATTCAAAAAACGAAGCTTTAAATTTAAAGCTACCAAATGCTTTTTATAATAGCGTTGATATTTGCGGATATAACGAAAATGTATATGGCCTAGTAATTTCTAATCTAGATAACAAATATGCTTATTATTCTTTTGATATAGATGATTTTTCAACTGAATTTATGTATGATTATATGTACGTTTATGAAAACGTATTATTTTCTCAAAATAAAGTAATAGCGGGTGTTTATGATGATTCAGGAAACGAAAAAAATTATGTAATAAATACAAAAACTGGTAAAATATTGTGGAATTCTGACAAACCAATACACCCTTTCTCAAATGAAAATTATGTTTATTACGCAAAAAATTATTCAAATGATAATGGTAATGATTCTGAAATATATAATGATTCTTTTGAACTTATGTTTGATGGAAAAAGATACTCTAATTACGCTGTTTCCAAAAATGGTAACGTAGTTATTTTAAATGAAGATGATACTTTTAGTATTTATAATAAAGAAAATAAATTAGTTAAAAAAAGTAAATCATATAAACAAGTATGTATGTTGTTTAATGATTATGTCGTGGTAATTGATAATGACGATTATCTTAAATTAATTAATTATGATGGTAATGTTATTACAAAGTTTTGTAAAATAACGGATGGTTTAGTTTTTAATGAAACTTTGTCAACAACCGAGAAATTAGATAACGAAACAATAATTAATTTGGTTGTTGAAGATACTACTTTAGACGAAAATTCTAATGAAAAATATATTAAATATTATTACAACATAGATACTAAGGAAAATAAAACCGAGCAGATGGGTATTGGGTAATACATGGAGGAATTTAATTATTTTTTAAATTAATTATGTATTTAAAAAAATCGTTTTATATAGTATAATAACTTTATATGGTAAAGTTATTACATGATAGGAGTAGTGCTAATGAAGAAAATATATACTAGTGTTGATATTGGCTCTGATACGATTCGTATTTTAGTTAGTGAATATTTTCAAGGCAAATTAAGAACTTTAGCGGTTTCATCAGTTAGATCAAAAGGCGTTAAAAACGGGATTATAATTGATGAAAACGTTTTATTGGAAAGAATTAAATTGGCGATTGAAGACATTAATTCTAGGATCAATGTTAACGTAAAAAAAGTGGTTTTGGTCATACCTGCGTTAGATGCTGAATTTAATTTAGTTCATGGAAATGTTCCGATAATAAACGATGAGAAGATGGTTACCAAAAAAGACGTTTTAAGGGTTCAAAATTTCGTTATAAATGATATTGCACCTAACATGGAACTTGTTAGTATAACTCCAATTGATTTTACCATTTATGAAAATGGTTCTGAGATAGAAACTTTAAAAGATCCTGTTAACAAAATATGTGATAGGTTAGGTATTAGAGCCATGCTTGCACTTGTTCCAAAAACATACGTTATATCATACGTTAAGGTTATTGAAGCCGCAGGACTTGAAGTTGTAGATTTAGCTCTTGGATCAATATGTGATTATGAAGAAGTAAAAAATGATGAAATGGATGAAACTGGTAGTGCAATTATCAACATAGGTAAGGATTTAACTACTATTTCGGTGTTTAATAAAGGTATCATAACTAATAGTAGCATCGTTAAGATGGGAAGTAAGATAATTGATGAGGATGTATCTTATATTTATTATACTAATAAAAAGACTGCCCGTAAGATAAAAGAATATTTTGGTGTTGCTAGTCCTAGGTATGCTAACAAAAACGAAACTTATGAGACTCGGGATGTTAATGGAAAACTTGTTAGCATAAATCAGTATGAACTTTCACAAGTGATAAATAAAAGGTTATCTCAGATATTAAATGTTGCGAAAAATGAATTAAAAGTATTAACAAATAAACAAATTCGTTATATAATGGTACTAGGTGGCATAACAGATATGCCGGGTATTAACTTTGTTTTGGATGATTTATTTGGTAAGAAAGCATCCACTTATTCATTAAATACTTTAGGAATTAGGAAGGCAAGGTTTATTACCATATCTGGTGCGATTAAGCACTTTGTTAAAAAGATAAAATTAAGGGGAAAAGAATATTCAATGTTTAGTAGTGACGATGTCGATAGCTTGGTACATAGTAAAACAAGAATAGGTAGAAGTGATTCGGTATTCGGAAGGTTTTTTAGCTACTTTTTTGACAATTAAGGAGGAAATAAAATGTTTGGTTTACCAGTAGATCAATTAGCAAAAATCAAAGTTATCGGTGTTGGTGGTGGCGGTGGTAACGCCGTTAACCGCATGATAGAATGTGGTGTTAGGGGCGTTGAGTTTATCGTTGCTAATACTGATTTACAAGTTTTAAATAGTTCAAAGGCAGAAACAAAAATTCAAATTGGTTCTAAAATATCAGCTGGTTTAGGAGCAGGCGGACGCCCAGAAGTTGGTAGAGAGGCCGCTTTGGAATCTAAAAAAGAAATAGAAGAAGCATTAAAAGGCGCAGATATGGTATTTATCACTTGCGGTATGGGAGGTGGAACAGGTACTGGTGCAGCACCTGTTATCGCTGAAATAGCTCAAGGCCTTGGTGCTTTAACCGTTGCAATAGTTACTAAACCATTTAGTTTTGAGGGTAAAAGAAGGATGGCTCAAGCAATTAGTGGTTTATCAGAGTTAAAACAACACGTAGATACTCTAATCGTTATTCCAAATGATAGGTTAAGAGAAATAATCGATAAATCAACCCCAATGGTAGAAGCTTTCCATGAGGTTGATAACGTACTTCATAGAGGAGTTCAATCAATTTCTGATTTAATCGCGGTTACTGGTTTAATAAACCTAGATTTTGCTGATGTTAAAGCGGTTATGGAAAAAAGTGGTAACGCACTTATTGGTATTGGTATGGGAACTGGTGAAAACAGAGCTGTTGAAGCTGCTAAGCAAGCCGTTTCAAGCCCACTTCTTGAAACTAATATTTCTGGAGCAACCGATGCAATCATAAACATAACTGGTGGTGCTAATCTTACTTTGTTTGAAGCAGAAGACGCAGCAGAAGTTGTTAGATCAACTTCAAACAATGACATAAACACTATTTTTGGTGCGGTTATTAACGAAAATTTATCTGATGAAGTAATAGTAACCGTTATTGCAACCGGCTTTGAAAAGGGTGAACAAAAGGCTCAAGAAGCAAGCAATAACCAAATTAATGCTGGTAATTCAATGAATCAATCGAGGGTTAGTAACCTAATTCAAGATGATGATGACGACGATGATGATATACCAAACTTTTTAAAGAATAGAAGAAGTTTTTAAGAATGCTAAAAATTAGCATTCTTTTTTTATTGAACATAATTAGACAGTTATTTAAATACTTTCTTTTTATAATTATCTTGGTGATTATATGAAAATATACGTTGATCTAATTATACTATTAAACTTTTTTTTAGATTTTATTTTATTATTATCAGTTTCTTTGATATTAAAAAGAAACGTTAAAATTTCAAGAATATTTCTTGGTGCCTTTGTAGGTGGTATAAGTATTCTTTTTTTATTCATTAACATAAGTTCTACGATATTTTTTTTCGTTAAGATTTTAATTTCAACATTGATGGTAATGATCACTTTTTCGTACAAAAACATAAAATATACGCTTAATAACTTAATATATTTATATTTAATAAGTATAATTTTGGGAGGTTTTTTATATTATGTTAACGTTGAGATGTCTTATAAAAATACCGGCCTTATTTTTTTTCATAATGGTATGGGAATAAACGTTGTTTTAATAATTATATTATCGCCAATCTTATTAGGTACGTACGTGATTAAAACAAGGAAGCTTAAAGAAGAATATTCTAAAAAGTATGAAGTTTCAATTAGGTTTTTAAATAATAAAAAGATCAATGTTACTGGTTTTTTAGATACTGGTAATAACCTTAGCGATCCTTATAAAAAAAGACCTATAATAATAATTAGTAAACATGTTTTAAATGGATATAACCCTAAAACCATATTAGTACCTTGTTTAACCGTTAAAGGTAATGGATTAATTAAGTGTTTTAGGATAAAAGAATTAATAATAAATGGTAAAAAAATTGAAAAAGAATGTTTGGTTGGTATAAGTGACAATAATTTTCAAATAGATGGGGTAGACTTGTTATTGCATAAAAAATTGTTAAGGAGATGATTGTATATGAAAAAAATTATTAGTTTTATTAAAAGCTTATTTAAAAAAGTTAGTACTATATTTTTCGTTGGAGCACAAGATGCACTTCCTGAACCTCTTTCAAGGCAAGAAGAATTGAAATATTTAGAAGAAGCATCAAAGGGAAGTAACGAAGCTAAAAACAAACTTATAGAGCATAATTTAAGATTGGTAGTTTATTTATCTAAGAAATATGAAAACACGAAAATAGACTTAGAGGATTTGGTTAGTATTGGAACAATAGGTTTAATCAAGGGGATAAATACTTATAAGATGGATAAAAACATAAAATTAGCTACGTACGCATCAAGGTGTATAGATAACGAAATACTTATGTATTTAAGAAAGAATAAAAAAAGAAATGGCGATGTTTCTCTAGAAGAATCCTTGTCATATGATTCAGAGGGAAACGAATTACACCTAGAAGATATTTTGGGCACTGATCCTGATTTAGTAACAAAAGAACTAGAAGATAATGATTTAAAAGTAACATTAATGAAAGAGATAAATAATTTACCCGAAAGAGATAAACAAATAATGAAATTAAGATATGGCCTTTTTGGAGAAAAAGAAATAACTCAAAAAGAATTAGCAGAAAAATTAAACATATCTCAAAGTTACATATCTCGTATTGAAAAAAAAGTAATAAAAAAAATAAAAGAAACTATAAAACTATAGTTTCTTTTTATGATATAATTATTAAGGTGATTTACGGTGTGTGAAAATTTAATAAATTTAATTAAACATGAGATTAACGGATACGAAATACAAATAAAAAATTTAAACAAACGTTTATTAGAGTATAAACCAGTTTATGAAGCTTTAAAGCCGAAGGGAAGAAATTTTAAAAAAGAAAACGTTTTACGATTGACTGAAAATAAAGTTTTATTAGACAAATTAACCGAAATTATGGAGCAGATTAATTTGGTAGCTATTGAGCAAATGCTAAGAAATAAAATTTTGTTTGAAGAACATGATAGTGAGGTTAATCTTGTTTTACAAAGCTATGGTTTATCAAAAAAGATAATATTTAGTGATGAGTTTTTAAATAGTTTAGCAATAAAAAGCCGCGCAAATAACAGGTTAAAAGAAGTTTATGATAAGTTAATCATGATGAAAGAAAGAGATGATAAACTATTTAAATTAAATGAAGAAATTGTTTTGTATGTTTGTGGATCAATGATTGATTTATATGAAAACTTATTAAAAGAAAAAGAAAACGTAAAGGATGATAAGAAAGTTTTAGAATATGCTTTAAAAAACATTCAAAGTAATAGTAAGCTTACACCTAGGGATATTTCTTCAATTACCTTACTTTTATCAAAAATAGCAAATGAAGAAGAAAAAAACAAATTATCAACTGAATTAAACGAATATTTGTTAAGTTTGAAGCCTAAGGATTTACCTACTTTATCAGTTCATAAAGAAAAAGAGGAAAAAGGCAATTGTAAAATTCACGTTGACGATAATTTAGACCCGATAAAAGAAGATGATGTTGATGAAGATGATGAAGCAACCACTAATTATTTAGCTAAAAACTACTTAATGGCGTTAAATTTCTTTGATAGTTATAAAGATATTAATTTATTTTTGGATTCCGTAAAATATGATTGCAATATTGATAAAATTTTATTAAGAATAATTAATTTATTAGGATTAACTGAAAAAGAAAAGTTGTTAAAAAATTATTTATCAACATATTTAGAAAATTTGAAAAATGAACCTGTAAAAGATGTTAATGGTGAACAAAACGTTTTGTTATATTACGGATTTTTGGAAAAGAAAAACAAGGTTTATTCTGACATCCTTAAAGGTAATATACCAAGCGAGTATTATGTTGATGTTTTAAAAGGATTAGAAATGATAAAAAATAATGATCCTAAAACAAAGGTAAGTTCCATAACGACGATAAAAAAAGTATTTAAGGTTAGGATAAATGATATTAGAATTACATATAAAAAATTATCAGAAAACGTTTTTATAATATTGGGGGTATTTTGTAAGAAAGACCATAAAGGTTATCACGTTATTAGCAAAACAAAAGAACGTAACGAAAGCTTATGCTATTTGGAAAGTACCATTTTGAAAGCTGCCGAAATACCTGATCTATGGGATGAGTATTTAAAAATAAATAATGAATTTGCTGAAAACATAGTAAATCTATTAATGACTAAGAGAAAATAATATTGTTTTAATGATGAATAAATGTTATTATATTCATGATAGAGGTGTTAATATGAAAGATATAAAAACCTCTTATTCAGAAAAAAAGGATAAATCAAGGGGTAAAATAGTATTTGAACAATTTCCAGGTGATGTAAAAAAGAAAAACATTCAAATATCTCTAAAAAAATCAAAAAAAATATTAGGCTTGATTTTTCTAGTTATAATTTTACTTGTTTTATTCGTTGGTTCAAGTTTTTTGAATAAGAAATTATTAGATGAAAAAGATAATACAAATTATAAATTGGTTAATAAGTTTGAAGAAAAATATGCTAACATAAAACCTGATAAAAGAAGCGTACTTTTTAAAAACGTTGGTTTTGATGTATCTAAAGAAGAAATAAGGTCTTTAAATGATAAAAATTATATAGCGTCATATGCGTATCGTACGCAAGCTAAAAACGTTATTGATAACATTAGCGTTTATTATGATGAAGATTATAACGTTTACTATTTAACGGCAAATATATCATATAAAGTAAGTGATTTAAATAGCGCAAACGTTAGCAATAACATAAATTCTTTAATAAATAACTTCGTTAAGGTTAACGTTGATTTAAAGGCGGTTTCTAAGCTTTTGGAAGAGAAGTTTTATTATGAAAAAACCTCTTATTATAGTCTTAGTATGACGTGTAATTCTACCCTTAATGAGGATTATAATATGATAACCATTATAGTACAAAAATAATATTCGGAATAAACGTTCTGAATATTTTTGTTATAATATAAAAGGTGATTTGAAATGAACTATGAGGATATATTAAAATTGTTAGAGCATAATAAAGACATTAAATATAAAATATTTAATGATAAAATAATAAACACAAAAATGAATACAATTGGGGTTAGGGTTCCCGTATTAAGAAAAATATCTAAAAAAATAGCAAAAACTGATTACGAGGCATTTTTAAATCAAGTTAAAAATAACTATTATGAAGAAGTTTTGTTAGAAGGTATGGTAATTTCTAACATAAAGGATCCATCTATAATTATACAAAAGCTAGATAAGTTTTTGGATAAAATAGATAATTGGGCAGTTTGTGATATGATATGCTCATCTTGTAAAACCTTAAACAAAATAAAAGATGAGTTTATGAACTTTATAAAAAGAAACTTATTAAGTAGTAACCCTTGGAGGGTTAGATTTTCTTTTGTATGCCTTCTTAATTATTTTGTAAGTGAAGAATACTTAAACGAAATATATAAGCTAATTGATAATGATGTAAATCATGATTATTATGTTATGATGTCTAAGGCATGGTTAATATGTGAATGTTACGTAAAGTATCCAAAAAAAACCATTAAATATTTAAAACGTACTAATATTGATTTAGTAACTTATAATAAAGCTATTTCCAAAATAATAGAATCTAATAGGGTTTTGAAAAATGATAAAATAGAATTAAAGAAAATGAAAAAATCATCGAAAAATGCATAAATTATATTAGGGTGATTATCTTGAAAGAGGAATTTAAAGCATTTGTAAGAAAAAAACCTGAATTAATAGGGTATGTTAATTCAGGAAAGATGACCTGGCAAAAATTTTATGAGCAGTGGTCATTGTATGGGGAAGATGAAAAAGCTTGGGAAATGTATAAACCAATTAATAAAGAAAATAAAGCTGTTAATAAAGAAGAAACTTTTAACTTTGCATCAATCGCTGATATGATAAAAAAAATAGACATGAATTCAGTTCAAAAGGGTGTAAATGGTTTGCAAAAAATAGTTGAGTTACTTCAGGGTTTAACCGCTAAAGATGCGGTTAATACGTCAAAAGGGTATGAACCTAGGCAGTTATTTAAGAAATTTGAGGATTAATGGATATTAAAGTAAAACTCATTCTTGATTCAAACCCTGATTATAAAAGGTATTTAAGATCTAATTCTTATTGGTATAAAACACTCATGAGAAACCCTGAAATGATGGATGTTTTCGTTTCTGAAGTTAAGGAAAAATATAAATTAAGAACTACTGATAAAATAAATAATTTTATAGATAAAATTGATATGGTTAGTAAATTCATTAACGTTTTGAGGTGATGTAAGTGGTAGAAAAAGCATATGAAATAATAGATAAAATAGAAAAAAGTGATTTTAAAAAAAATATTTCTGATATTAAACAAAAAATAAGTAATAGTAGTAAAACAAAAAAAATAATTGAGGAATTTAATAATGCAAAAGAATTATATGAAAAGTATGGTTATAAAGAAGAATTCGTAAAAGCAAAAATAAAGTTACTTAAGGATCCTTTAATTAGTCAGTATATCCAGTTGCAAAATAAAATTAACATGCTTACCATCCAAATAAATAATAGAATAAAAAGTATTACTAATAAAAAGTAATACTTTTTAGTTTATATGTGATAAAATTTATGTAGGTGATTTATTAATGAAAATAATAAGTGGTTTATATAAGGGAAGAACTTTAAAAGGTTATGATATGATTGGTACAAGACCAACCATGGATAGGGTAAAAGAATCGGTTTTTGCAATGATACAAAGTTATGTTAAAGATGCTGTAGTGCTAGATTTATATTCAGGAACTGGTAATTTAGCTATAGAAGCAATAAGTAACGGAGCTAAAGAAGCTTATTTAGTGGATAATAATAAAATTGCGATAAACACGATAAAAGATAACATAAAAACGTTAAACGTGGTAAATACTAATATTATCCATGGTGATGCTATAAACACTTTAAAAAGTTTTATAAGCGAGGGTAAAGTATTTGATGTTATCTTTTTAGACCCACCATATAATACTAACGAAATAGATAGGTCATTAACGATAATAAATGATAACATAAACTTATTGAGTGATAATGGATTAATAGTATGTGAAACAGAGCTAAACATAGATTATTCTAAATACCAAAACTTGATTATTTATAAATGTAAAAAATATGGTTCTAAAATTGTAAATATACTTAAAAGAAAGATATAAAATATTGACTAAACTTCGTAATAATGATAATATTTAATTGTAATAATAGGAGGAATAAAAATGAAAAAAATGAATAAAAAAGGTTTTACGTTAATTGAGTTACTAGCGGTTATCGTAGTATTAGCAATCATAATGGTTATTGCAACCCAACAAGTAAATAAGACGATTAAAAAATCAAGAGCGGATTCATTCTACGATTCAGTCCAAATGATTGAAAAAAATGCTAACATGTTATGTGCACAAAATGATAAACTTTCAGTTTCTGAACTAGCAGATATGAGTGAAATTGATCACAATGGTGAAACTGTAAACGATGAAGATTATGGTATTAGCATTTCAGGGAATCAAGTCACCGTAACAGCTAAAGGACAGTTTGGTAACGTTACGTTAACCAATTATTATAGTACCGATGGGAAATCGGGTACAAAGAAAATAAAGTCTGGTTATACAGTGAGTGGAAATGCTATGACTTTTACAGCTGATTGTTCCACTACTGCAAATACTTCTGGACAATAAAAGTTAAAGAGCTTGCTTAAAAGCTCTTTTTTCTTTTGCCTAATTTTACAATATTTAGTATAATATTTATGTAAGAAGTATGAGGTGGTAGTACATGTTGTTAATTGGTTCACACGTTTCTTTTAGGAGTAATGATCAGTTAGTAGGTAGCGTTAAAGAAGCGTTAAGCTACGGAAGTAATTGTTTTATGTTTTATACGGGAGCACCACAAAATACTAAAAGATGTAAATTAGATTATGATCTTACCTTAGAAGCTAGAAACTTATTATATGAAAACAATGTTGAATTAAAAAATATTATTATTCATGCACCTTACATTATTAATTTAGCGAATAATGAAAAAGAGGAAAGTTATAGGTTTTCCATTAATTTTTTAAAGGACGAAATTAATAGGGCTTCAATGCTTGGGGTAGAAAAAATAGTCTTACATCCTGGTAGTTTTGTTAATTTGGATTTAGATAAGGGTATTAATAACGTTATTAACGCTTTAAATGAGGTAATAACTTATAATCAAGAAGTTAAGTTATGTTTGGAGACCATGGCAGGTAAGGGTAGTGAGATTTGCTATAAGTTAGAGCACATTAAACGTATTATTGATGGTGTTCGTTATTCTGATAAACTAATGGTTTGTTTGGATACTTGTCATTTACATGATGCTGGTTATAACATGGCCTCTTTTGATGAGTTTTTAAAAGAATTTGATGAAGTAATTGGAATGGATAAAATAGGATGTGTACACGTTAATGATTCAAAAAACGATATTTCTTCTCATAAAGACAGACATGAAAACATAGGTTATGGTTACGTTGGTTTTGATAATTTAATTAACATAATTTACGATGATAAATTAGCTAACGTACCAAAAATACTTGAAACACCATACGTAAGTAGTAGTGATGGTAAAAAACAAAGGGTGTACCCACCATATAAATTTGAAATAGAAATGATTAGAAAAAAAGCGTTTAATGATAATTTATTAAATGACATTAGAAATTATTATGAACGTTAGTTTGAATAAATGTTATATGTTTACGTAATATGTATTGTGGTATCCACTTTATGTATTTTCATTTTATATAAGTCTTGAAAATAATATAAAAAAATAGTATAATTATCAAGCGGTGGTGATAGGTTTGAACGTAGATTTAACTAAGTTAATGTACGGTAATTTATACGAAATACCAATAAAGGCAGAAATAACGATACCTAAAGAACGGTTAAACGGTACCGATATAAAAGAAATATCACCAGTAAAGGTAAATGGTTACGTTTCTTATGATGGTGAAGAGTATTGTTTAAACATAAACGTAACTGGGACAATGACACTTTCATGTGCAAGGACCCTTAAGGATGTTTTATATCCGTTTAATATTGATATTGATGAGGTAATTGGAGAAAATAATGATAATTCGTTAGAAATTATTCAAAATAGACTTGATATTTTTCCAATTATATGGCAATATATATTAGTGGATGTTCCTTTAAGAGTTCTTCACCCTGATGCCAAGGAAGAAAAAAAAGAAGGTAATGGTTGGCGTCTTATTACTGAAGATGATGAAAAGGAAGTAATTGATCCAAGACTCGCAAGTTTAAGTAAATTTATTAAAGAGTAAGGAAGGAGTGAGAATATGTTAAAGTTGGATATCCAATTATTTGCAGTTCCATTCAGAAAAGTTAGTAAGACAAGAAAAAGAATGCGTCGTACTCACTATAAAATTGAAGCTAACGGAACGGTAAAATGTCCTAAGTGTGGTGCTATGATAAGACCACACAGAGTATGCCCAGAATGTGGTAATTACAAGGGAAAAGAAGTAATAAAGAAAGAAGAAGCTTAATTTAAGCTTTTTTTTAATCATTAAACATATGATATAAAGGGTGATTGTTTTGACAGAAATTGATATAGAACTTATTAACGTTAATGATAATGATTTAACGTATGATTTAATTATAGATGGTAATTCAGTAGGGAATATATACGCTAAAATAACTAACGATGAGGCAACTATAAATTATGATTTTAACCCTTTTTTATTTAGGGGGATAAAAGGCACTATTTTATTAAACGAGATTCTTATCAAAGTCTTGTATTATAACGATAAACTTAAAAAGAGTTCTTTACGTATAAGTGGTAGTAGTACGTTATATAGTGATGCATTTGACATAAAAACAGAAAAAGAAATTAATGATGGTGGAATCACTTATTTTAAAAAAAGGTAGATTCCACTTTTTTATGTGACTAATTACATAAAAAATGTTATTATATTTATAGTATAGGAGTAATTTTTATGAAGTTAAAGTCATTTATAAAAAAGCAAAATCCAATAAAAGTAATTGTGTTTGTAGCAGTAGTTTTGTACGTTATTTTTTCATCGGGTTTTATTGATGATGCTAAAAAAAGTGCATCCATGATGTCTTCTTCAATTGATGAAATTGAAAAAGGTGATGTAAATACAGAAGGTAATTTAGAAGTTTATTTCATTGACGTTGGTCAAGCAGACTGTATTTTACTTAAAAATGATAATGGTAACGTGTTAATCGATGCAGGAAATAATGAAGATGGGGCAAAGCTAGTTAATTATTTTAATGATTTAAACATTGATACTTTTGATTATGTTTTTGCAACTCATGCTCACGAAGATCATATTGGCGGAATGGATGATATTATAAATAATTTTACAATTAAAAATTTTATGATGCCGAGTGTTGTTACAACTACAAAGACATTTGAAGATTTGTTAGATGCTTTAGAAGAAAATAATTTGAAGTATTATACTCCTTACGAAGACGAAACTTTTGATTTAGGAGATTGTAAAATAAGGGTAATATACGTTGGAAACGAAGAAAATGATTTAAACGATACTTCAATCGTTCTTAAGGTTACTTTTGGTGATACTAGCTTCTTATTTACTGGGGATATTTCTAGCAGTATAGAAGATGAAATTTTGTTTAGGGATATTAAAAGTGACGTGTTAAAGGTTAGCCATCATGGTTCTTCTTATGGTACTTCTGATGAATTTTTGGATGCCGTAAACCCTTCGTATGCTGTTATATCAGTTGGTGAAAATAACGTTTATAACCATCCCGATGATAACACCATAAAAAGACTTAATCAAAGGGATATCAAAACTTATAGAACGGATAATGATGGAACGATAATTTTTTATAGTGATGGTATAAGCATAAACGTTAAAACCATACAAACTGACACTAATGGGTAGGTGATTAATGATGTATTCGGTTGATAAAATAGAAAATGGTATAGCAACCATTGAAAACTTATTAACTAAAGAATTAATTAACGTTAAACTAAAAGATCTTCCTAATAACGTTAAAGAAAAGGATATGCTTATGTATGATGGTAATTCGTACATGTTAGATGAGTCCTTAAAAGAAAAAAGGACAAGGATGTTAAAAGATAAAATGGAATTATTAAGAAAGAAGGAAAAATAACATGAAACTTGTGTTAATAGGTGGCGGCGATATAGGAAGAGCTGATACTAAATACGAAACTAAAGAAATTGATGAGGAAATAGTTAAACTAACCAATAAAACCCATCCTAATTTTTTATTTATTGGGTTAGCAAGTAATTTTGCTGATTCATATTATAAGATAATAAAAGACATTTATAAAAAACTTGGCTGTGAAACTGGTAAAATATCTAATAAAACGTTAACCCATATGGAAGTGGTAGAAAAAAAGATAAAAGAGGCTGATATTATATATATTGGTGGTGGAAATACCGTTAAACTAGTTAATCTATTAAAAGAAAATGGCATGGATGAAATGCTAAAAGAAGCTAGTAAAAGAGGGTGCGTTTTATCAGGTGTATCAGCAGGTGCTATAACCTACTGTACGTATGGTTTATCTGATTTTGAAATAAACGAAGGTATTTCTAATAATTATGTAAAGGTAGATGGATTAGGTTTTACAAATTATATGTTTGTTCCACATTTTTCTAGTGATGAAAAAAAGAAAGAAGACTTAGAAAAAGTATTAAAAGAAAATAATGATATTAAAGCATTATGTGTAGATAATTGCTGTGCCGTTAAAATTATTGATGATGATATATCTATAATAAGAAGTAAAGATGATGCGAAAGCGTATGAAGCATTTTATGATAATAAATTAGAGATAAAAGAATTTTAATAGAGGAGATTAAAATGAAAGCCCTTTTCTTAACAAGTTCTTTAAATACTAATATTGAAGATGAAAATGGTAATAAAATACCAATTAGATTTGAAAACAAAAATAATATATTAGATAATTTTAAAAAATATATAAAAAAGTATGATAATTTTTTATACATTGCAAGTAACCCAGAGGATTATCTAATAACTGATTTTTATTCAAACGTGGTATTTAAATCATTTGATTTAACGTTGCCTTTTAAAAATTATATTGTTTTAGATAATAGAAATATTAAAGAATCAAGTAGGTTGGTATCACAAGCAGATTTTATATATTTAGCTGGAGGCCATGTGCCTACTCAAAATAAATTCTTTAATAATATTAATTTAAAAGATTTAGTAAATAAAAATAATGATGTAGTAGTATGTGGTGTATCGGCAGGGAGTATGAATTGCGCTGATATAGTTTATTCACCTCCTGAAGAAGAAGGTGAGGCAATAGATATAAATTACAATAGATATTTAAAAGGTTTAGGATTAACTAAAATAAATATTAATCCTCATTATATTGATGATGAAGTAATAATGTTAGATGGATTAGATATAAAAGAGGATATATTACTTAAAGATAGTAAAAGAAGATCATTTTTTGCTTATCCCGATGGAACATACATTTTAAAAGCAGATAATAGTGTAAAAATATATGGATTATCTTATAGATTTGAAAACGGTACATGTCATAAATTTAGTAACGATAAAGAAGTAAAAGATATAGGAAAGTATGATATTTAAAAATAAATTTAATAAAGGAGCTAAAATTATTATGCAAGTAAAACAATATGAAGATAAAAACTTTATAATTTATGCACCTAATTCTTTGAATCAAGTTGTAAACTACATTATAAATTATACAAATAATAATTTAAAAAATATTTTTGACTTTTTTTCTTTGAATGATTTTAGGAGAGTAACCGTTAACTTATTTGATAACATAGATATCTTTAAAAATTACATTTCCGAAATAAGAAAAGTTGATATGGCAACTCTTCCTTGGTATATTAAAGGAACATATGATAATGGTATGATAAATCATTATGTTGATATAAGTAAAGTAAAATTATCTCTTATATTACATGAACTAGTTCATATTATTTATAAGGAAATTATTTTAAATAATGAATATCAAAAAAGAGTAGTATGGCTAGACGAAGGATTAGCACTTAATTTATCTGGAGAAAATGAAATATTGGAAAATGATGAAAAATTTATTTCTTTTATAAATAAGATACTTTCTATTGAAAACTTACCTGCATTAAATGAATTATCTCATGGGAAAAATTTTTCAAATAACTTATATAATGGATATGATTTATCTTATTTAGCAGTTAGATACTTAATAGAAACTAAAAATCATGATGAAGTATTAAACATAATTAGAAGTAATGAAAAATCTTTACAAATTGGAAATACTATTTTAGAAGATGCTATTAAATTTTATTGCATGAAATATAATATTGAAAAGAATCAAAAATCTTTATAGAAATCTTTTATTTATTAAACTAATTTTAAAAGACAACATATTTATTTAGTATGATGTCTTTTTTATTTATATAATATGTTATAATTAAATAAAATAAAGGAGAAAAAATATGATGCATAAAATGAAATTACAAAATGATCCATTTATAAAGATAAAAAATAAGACTAAAACAATAGAGATGAGAGTATATGATGAAAAAAGAAGAAAAATTAACGTTGAAGATTTAATTGAGTTTACAAATATAAATACTAAAGAAAAAATGTTAGTAAAAGTAAAAAATATTTATTTATATAAAGACTTTGATGAATTATATAAAAATCATGATAAGGTATCAATTGGCTATGAACAAAATGATATTGCTAACCCAAATGATATGTCTATTTATTACAATGAAAAAGATATTAAAGAAAATGGAGTCGTTGGAATTAAAATTAAGTTAGTTAATGATTAAATTTAATTGAATGGAGAATATGATGATAAAAGTAATTGCTTTTGATTTGGTTGGGGTATTATTAGGAGAAAATGATAATTATTTAACAATAAATGAAGATAAAATAGAAAGATTATTTGGTAAAAATAAAAATGACTTAGAAGTTATAAAAGAAGCAGTAGATTTAACAAAACTAAATGAAGAAGAAGTAATTAAGTTAATTAATAATATCATAAATAAAATTTACGATATAAAGGTAGACATTAATATAATAAAAAGTAAGTATAAAGATGTTAAGTTTTTTATTGCTTCTAATCATGTTTCATACATAAAATCATTTTTGATAAAAAAATTTGGTAATACTTTTGATGATATTATAATCTCATCTGAAATTAATGCTTATAAACCAGAGAAAGATTTTTTTGATACTTTGATTAAAAAAGCTAACGTAAAACCAGAAGAAATATTATTTTTAGATGATAGAAAAGAAAATGTTGATGCTGCAAGAAAGAGTGGTATAATTTCTGAGCAAGTAATGGGCTATAATGTTATTAAGATTATAGATAAATATATTTTCTAAAAAAACAAATTTATGATTGACATAAATTTATTTTATACATATACTTATTATTAAGGAGGGATTAATATGTATACTAATAAGACTATCATGTATACTTGTTAATCAGCACCTAACATCTTTTTTTAAAACAGGTGTAGGTGCTGTGTTTTTGGCGTGCCTACATCTGTATAGAATATAAGCTATGCAGAGTTTTTGCGTAGCTTTTTTATATTTTAAAGGAGATGTGATAGTATGATGGAAATATGTTTAAATAATGTTACAAAAAATTTTGGTTTTAATAACGTTTTAGATAAATTAAGTTTTGAAGTTAAAACAGGTGATAAAATCGCCTTAGTAGGTGAAAATGGATGCGGCAAGTCAACTATATTAAAATTAATAACAAAAGAAGAATTACCAACTAGTGGAGATGTATTTATAAAAAAAGAGTCTAGGGTTGGTTATCTTACTCAAGAACCAATTAAAAGTTTATTTAAATTAAGCGTAAGAGAAATTTTATATAATAGTTTTGGTAATTTAAATAAACTTAAAAATAAAATGGATAATTATGAGTGTAAGATGAATAATTTAACTGGTGACAAGCAAATAAATGCTATTAATAAATATTTAAAAGTACAAGAAGAATTTATTAAAGCAGGTGGTTATGAAATAGATGCTAAAATAGATAAAATAGTATCAGCTTTTAACATGGAAAGATTACTTGATTTAAAATATGAAATATTATCTGGAGGAGAAAAAACTTTAGTTAACTTAGTCACTTTACTATTATCTAACCCAGATATATTACTGTTAGATGAACCAACTAATCATTTAGATATAAGAATGTTAGAGTATTTAGAAGATTATTTAAAAAATTATAAAGGTACTATTTTAATTGTTTCACATGATAGATATTTTTTAGATAAAGTAGTGGATAAAATAATTTTAATAGAAAATGGTAAAACTAATGTTTTTCATGGTAATTATTCTTATTTTTTAATAGAAAATGAAAAAAGAATTGAAAAGGAATTTAAAGAATATAAAGATCAACAAAAGAAAATAGAAGCTATGAAAAAATCTATTAAAAAATTAAGAGAATTTGGAAAAAAAGCTTATCCCGGTGGTGAACCATTCTTTAAAAGAGCAGCTAGTATAGAAAAAAGACTAGAAAAGTTAGAAAAAAAAGATAAACCTATTACTAATAATAAGATACCATTAAAGTTAGAAGTGGGTAAAAGGTCTGGTAAAGATGTTATTGTAGCAAAAAACATAAATATTAGTTTTGATAATCATGTTTTATTTAAAGATGCTAATTTAGAATTATTTTATAAAGAAAAAGTGTGTATTGTTGGAGGAAATGGTACTGGTAAATCAACTTTAATAAAATATATTTTAAAAAATAAGGATTTATATATTTCCGAGAGTGCTAGTATAAGTTATGTTTCTCAAGAATTTAGTTTTGATGATAATAGTATTACGGTTTTAGATGAGGCTAAAAAATATTTTCATGAGGAAGAAAGTATTTTAAGAAGTGCGCTAAGTAAATTTATGTTTAATGGGCAAGAAGTTTTTAAAAGGTTAAGTAAATTATCAGGTGGAGAAAAAATAAGATTAAAATTATTTTGTATTATGCAAGAAAATAACAATTTACTTATCTTGGATGAGCCTACTAATCATATTGACATTAGTGCAAAAGAAGTATTAGAAGAAGCTATTAATAATTATAATGGAACGGTATTATTAATATCTCATGATAGATATTTTATAAACAAGGTTGCAACAAGAATAATTAATATTGAAAATAAAAAACTAGTAAGCTATGTTGGTAATTATGATGATTTTAAAAATAAATTAAAAAAATAGCTTGAATTATATAGTTTTTTATAGTATATTTTAAGTGACGTTTTTGCAAGAAAGTTATATATTTTATACCCACTGGATAGAAATATCTGGCTTTTTTGCTATGTTAGAAAGGAAGGTGAAAAAATGTCATTCATCTATGTTAATAACATATCAAAGCAGTTTAAGGTAGTCAAAAGACCTAGTGGATTAAAAAATGCCATTAGGTCTTTTTTTAAGAGAGACTACAAAATAGTTGACGCAATAAAAAACGTGTCATTTAAAATTAATAAAGGAGAGATAGTAGGTTATATTGGTCCTAATGGAGCTGGTAAATCTACAACGATTAAAATTCTAAGTGGAATTTTAGTCCCTGATAGTGGAACGTGCAAGATAAAAGGTTATGTTCCTTATAACCAAAGAGATAAGTACGTTAAACACATAGGAGTAGTCTTTGGTCAAAGATCACAACTATGGTGGGATATTCCTGCAGAAGATACCTTTGATTTATTAAAGAATGTTTATGATATTCCAGAAGACGAGTTTATAAAAACAAAAAATGAATTAATAGAAAAACTTAACTTAAAAGAATTCGTAAATGTTCCAGTAAGGCAGCTTAGTTTGGGACAAAGAATGCGCTGTGAAATAGCAGCTTCACTTTTACATTCACCAGATATATTGTTTTTGGATGAACCTACAATTGGCCTTGATGCGGTATCAAAACAAATAGTAAGAGATTTTATTAAAAAATTAAATAAAGAAAAAAAGATAACAGTAATACTAACAACTCATGACATGGCTGATATAGAGGCACTAGCTAAAAGAATCATTTTAATAGGTAAAGGTAGCGTTTTATATGATGGTTCTTTAAAGAAATTAAAAAGCAAATATGATAATAATAAATACATTAATATTATTACTAAAGATAAAATAAATATAAAAAACAAAGGAATTATAAAAAAAGAACGAACTAATAATGGTTATAAATTTATTATTGATTCTAAAGTAATTAATATTTCTGCTTTTCTTAATTTAATATCAAAAAACGCAACTATTGATGATGTTGAAATAGATAATGAAAATATAGATAACATAATTGTTAAATTATACGAGGAGTATAAAATATGAGATTTTATTTATCTTATTTTAAATTAAGATTTATAACACAGTTACAATATAGAAAAGCAGCATTAGCAGGCATTGCAACTCAATTTTTCTTTGGATTAGTATACATAATGGTTTATTTAGCTTTTTATGAATCAAGTAGTAATAATGGTCCAATGGAAGTAGGACAGCTTGTTTCATATTTATGGCTTAACCAAGCTTTTTTCGCACTAATATATATGTATTATAAAGATAACGAAATATTTAATATGATAAAAAATGGTAATATAGCATATGAACTTTTAAGACCAAAAAAAATATATTTTATGTGGTTTTCAAAAATAATTGGTCAAAGATTAGCGGATGTGGCATTAAGGTTTTTACCAGTTTTAATAGTTGCTTTTATCTTACCATATCCATATGGGCTTAGTCTTCCATCCTCTTTTTTAAGTCTTATTATGTTTTTAATAACGTTAACTATTGGAGCTCTTTTAATGACCGCTATTATTACCCTTTATCATGTATTAACTCTTAGCACCTTAAATGAAAAAGGTATAACAAATATATTTATGGCTCTTGCAGATATATTATCAGGCGGAGTTATTCCAATTCCTTTTTTTCCAGTATTCTTACAAAAAATAGCAAACGTATTGCCATTTAGATACATATGTGATTTACCTTTTAGACTTTACTCTGGAAATATATCAGTAAGTGATGGCTTATTTCAAATGTTAATTCAAGTTATATGGTTTATTATACTGGTTTTAATTGGAAACGTTATTCTTAAAAAAATACTAAAGAAAGTTGTAGTACAAGGAGGTTAACATGAAGTTATATGTAAAATCTTTATCTATGCATTTAAAGTCAATGTTAGAGTATAAAGCATCATTTATAATAGCTTTTTTATCACAAATAATGGTTTTCTTTTCATATTACTTTATCATATTATCTTTATTTGATAAGTTTGATAACATAAAAGGATTTACTTTATATGAAGTACTTCTTTGCTTTTCGATAATACAATTTGGTTATGCTTTTTGTGAAACGTTTGCAAGAGGCATTGATAGATTTGATAGATTAATTATAAGTGGGGATTTTGATAGATTACTTTTAAGACCAAAAAATATTTTTATACAAGTTTTATCATCAGATGCGGACTTTATTAAAATATCAAGATTAATACAAGCATTAATTATAATGATAATATCTTTAATTAATTTAAATATTTCTATAACACCATTAAAAGTAATTACTTTGTTTCTTATGATAATAAGTGCAATTGTTATTTTCTTTGGAATATTTTTGTTAGCAGCATCTTACTGTTTTATAACAATTCAAGGATTAGAAGTTAGAAACTTATTTACTGATGGTGGTAAACATATGGCTCAGTATCCAATAGGAGTTTTTAAAAAAGGTTTTTTATTATTTTTTACATTTGTAATACCATATGCTTTTGTTAATTATTATCCGCTTTTATATTTCATAGGTAAAAGTAATAACGTACTTTATGCATTTACACCTTTAATAGTATTTGTATATTTAATTCCATGCTTTTTAGCATTTAAATTAGGAATGAAAAAATATCAGTCGGTAGGTTCATAATTATGAAATTAGAACTATATTAATAAATTTAAAAACTAAGAAAATAGGTCTTATATATAGAAAAAAACAAAATGATTATTCATTTCCTAAAGGGCATAAAGAAATAAATGAAACCTTAATGGAGTGTGCGATTAGAGAGACAAATGAAGAAACCAAAAGAAATTGCATAATTTACTATGATAAACCAATTTTTAAAGAACATTATTTTGACTCTAAAAAGGATGAAGTTTATATGTATTATTACATTGCGATAGATGGTGGAAAAAGTAACAACGATTCAATAGATACTCATGATTTGATATGGGCAAATATAGATGATGTTTATAAAACTTTATCATATGATAGTTTAAAAAACGTATGGAATGAAGTTAAAAAAATAGTTTTAGACATTTTAAATAGAAGTTGAATTGACAATTATCCATAATAAATGTTATTGTTTTTATAGTTTATACGAGGTAAGTTATGAGATATAAAAAATATAGAGATCTTTTAATTGATCCATTTAAAATTAGTTTTAAAACGTTTAAATTAATTAAAATATTAAATTATATGCCAGCGGGTAATGATGTTATAGAGTGCCTCGTTAGGTTTAATAATAATGAAAAAATTGTTTTCATTAAAATAGAACGTAGTAAAATGGCTTGTTTTGAAACTGAAATATCTAATATTAAAAAATTAAAAGATAATAATTTATATTCGTTAATGCCTAACGTATTAGAATATGGTACTACTAATAATAAAAGATATATTGTTTTATCAAAAATAGAAGGTAGAAGACTATCGGAAATAATAACTAACAACAACGAAAACCAAAGAAAAAAATACTTAATAAAATATGGCATAGAACTTTCTTTAATCCATAAAATAGATTGTTCATATTTTGAAGAAGCCAAGCAAAGAATTATAAATGATATCCCAAATAGTAAAGATTATAAGATAGAAGATTCTTTTATAATAAAGTGTATTAATTATTTAGTAAAAGAAAAACCTATGTTAAAGAAAGATTCGTTTATTCATGGTGATTTTCACTATGCTAATATATTATGGAAGAATAAAAAGATAAACGGAGTATTAGATTTTGAATATAGCGGAAAAGGAGTTAAAGAACAAGATATAGCATGGTCGGTAGTATTAAGGCCTGGTCAAAAGTTTTTGGATAATATTAATGATATTAACTATTTTTTAGAAGGCTATAAATTAAATGGAAACTATGATAAAAGAATTTTAAAATGGTGCTTAATAAATGCCTATTGCCATTTCTATTTAATGAATATAAAAAATAAAGAATATATAAAAAAAGTAAAAAAGTTAATAAAAACAATTTTAAATAATGACATATTGTGATTTAAGAGTGATTGTTATGAAAAAAAAAATAAATGATGTTTATATGAATGAAGTAAAAGAAAAAAAGAATATTTAAAACATTTGATAAGAGGCTAAATAGTTATATTATGATTAAATATATTGATGAAATGTCTGATACATGTAGTTGTTTTATTAATGGTAAGAAAATAACTATATTAGATAAAAATTACGCTATATTGGAATATACTCCTCTTGATTTAAATTATAATGTTAGAGTATTTATTGATAATAATGGAAAAATACTTGAATATTATTTTGATGTTATAGATAAAATGTTGATTATAGATGGCGATATTTATTATGACGATTTATATTTAGATGTAATTTATCATACTAAGAATGCTAATGGATGTTGTGGTTATATATCTTTATCTGATGAAAAAGAATTAATAAAAGCTTTTAATAATAAAGATATTACAAAAAAGCAGTTTGATATGGCATATAAAGTAGCATTAAATTTAATGAATGAATTAAGAAATAAAAGTAATAAATTTGTAAAAAGAGGTAATAAGGATTATATAAAATGTATGAAAGGATTATAATATGAAATTAGAAAAAGAAATAACTGTAAAAGTAAATTGTGATTATAAAACTTTAGACGCAAAACTTACAAGTAAAGGTTTTGTAATTAAAGAAGAATATGAAGTAAATGATGATTATCTAATTGATAGTAAATTAAATTTGAAAAAGATGAGTAATTTAGAAATTTTAAGTAAGTGTATTTTAATAAGAGATATAGTTGAAATTGAAAAGGAATTGCTATATAAATACAAAAAGTATGATGCTAATGGTAATATATTAAAACAAGGCAAAGTAAAGTGCCCGGTTCTTGATACAAAAAAAGCTCTTGAGTTTATGAACATGATTGGTTATAAATCCTTGTTTAAGATTTATGATAAATGTATTGTTTATTGTAGTAATAAAACAGAGTTAATAGTGCAACTTGTAAACAATAAATATATTTTTATTGAAATGGAAGATGAACCACAGTACATAAGTAAAAAATATGAAGATATAAAAGATATGATAAGTGAACTTGAAGAATATGATTTACCATATGAAAAAGGGAATTATTTTGTTAAGAAAGCTGAAATTATTTTAGATGAGGATGTAAATAAATAGGAGATTAAGAAAATGAAAAAAATAAGATTTGTTGAAGAGAAAGATTTTAAATATATTAAAGCATTAATGCAAAGTGTCCATAATTTACATTCTAAAAATAGAAGTGATATTTATAAGGATAATGATGTTTTTTACAAGAATGAATTTATGGATATAATTAATAGTAATAATAAAAATATTTTAGTATATGAGGAAAATTCCGATATAAAGGGTTGTTTATTGTATTCTATTAAACAGCAAGAAGAAGATGGATATATATATTCAAGAAAATATTTATACATTGATATGATAGTAGTAAATAAGGATGAAGTAAGGAAAAATATAGGAAAAGAATTATATTTTGAAGCTAAAAGGATAGCAATGGAAAATAATTGTAAATCTATAGATTTAAATGTTTGGGGGTTTAACAAAACGGCCATTGAGTTTTATAAAAAAATAGGGATGTCTATTAAAACCATAAAATTTGAAGATATATTATAAACCGTATAATTAGAGTGAATAAATTTACGATTATTCAAAATATCTTGACATAAAAACATATTTTAGTATAATTAAAGTCAAGTGAGAGGGTGTAAGTATAATTTTTGATGCTGTATATATGAGCCATCCTGGGTTAATAACCTACACGTACTTTTAAAAGCACGGAGTCACAAATTAAAGTTTGTGGTTCTGTGCTTTTTTGCTTGAAGCATAAACTTAGAAAGGAGGAAAGAAAATGAAATATTTTGAAAAAATCAAAGGGAAAAGAATATATCTATCTCCATTAAGTTTAGAAGATTCAGAGATTTATACTAAGTGGTTAAATGATGCAAGTATATCAGATGGATTAGGAAGTACACATAAGGTCGTAAGTTTAGAAGGAGAAAAAGAATGGCTTTCTAACGTTTTAAAAAACGGAGATTATACTTTTGCAATTATAAAGCGTGATGGAAACACTCTTTTAGGAAATGCTAGTATTATGGATGTTAACCCTGTTTGTAGAACCGGTACTTTAGGTATTTTTATTGGTGAACAAAAAGAAAGAAATAAAGGCTATGGAGCGGAAGCTTTAAAATTATTACTAGATTATGGATTTAATATTTTAAATCTTAATAACATAAATTTAGCAGTTTTTAGCTTTAACAAAAATGCTATAGCATGTTACAAAAAGATAGGTTTTAAAGAGTATGGTGTAAGGCATGAATGTTATTTTTTAAATGGTAAGTATTATGATGAAATATTAATGGAAATACTAAGAAAAGATTATTAAGAATGGAGGGAACTTATGAAAGATTTAATTAGAAAAGCAAAAGTAGAGGATGCTAAGGGAATCGCTACCGTAGTTGCAACTGCATGGCAGGAAACTTATCGAGGAATAGTAAATGATGAGTATTTGGATAATTTAACTAATGAAATTCCGAATATGATTGAAAGATATATAAAAAAAATA
The DNA here is from genome assembly GCA_944329425.1 of uncultured Bacilli bacterium. Taxonomy (GTDB): domain Bacteria; phylum Bacillota_I; class Bacilli_A; order RF39; family UBA660; genus Aphodocola. The sequence goes on along the minus strand of CALVIG010000001.1, from coordinate 51,722 downwards.
AAAGAAGGGATAGATTTATTTTCGGTTTTAGAGGTAGATGGGAAAATAGTTGGATTTACAAGCTATGGTAAAGCAAAAAATGAAGAAAAATATCCTTCATATGGAGAAATATATGCACTTTATATAATTGATGGTTATAAGGGTTTTGGTTTTGGTAAAAAACTAGTTATTAATGCGGCTAAAGAATTAATAAAATTAGGCTATAAAGAAATGGTAATAGGTTGTCTTGTGGGTAATCCTTCAAATAGTTTTTATAAGCATTTAGGAGGCATAATGAAAGACAAGGCTATATTTAAAAGAGCTGGACAGAACTTAGATGAAAATTACTATTACTATGATGATATAAAATTGTTAGTAAATAAGTAATTACTATTATAAAAATATTCAAGGAAGGTAAGTGAGTAGTGTGAACATAATAGAAATAAAACATTTATCTAAAACTTTTAAAATTAAAGAAAAAGAAAAAGGATTTAAAGGGAGTTTAAAATCTATTTTCAAACCAAAATATAAGATAAAAAAAGCAGTTAATAATTTATCTTTAACCGTAGAAAAAGGTGAAGTAATAGCGTTTATTGGCCCTAATGGAGCGGGTAAATCAACAACTATAAAAATGCTTACCGGAATTCTTACGCCAACTAAGGGTGAAGCTATAGTAGCAGGAATAAATCCAGCTAAACAAAGAAAAAAATTAGCTTATAAAATAGGTACGGTATTTGGTCAAAAAGAGCAGTTATGGACTCATCTAACACCATATGATAATTTTAAGTTTTTTGGAGCCATATATGATTTAAAAGATTATGAAATAGAAAGAAGAATAAAAGAACTAAATGATACTTTAGAACTTGATGAATTTATTAATACTCCAGTTAGAAATTTATCACTAGGGCAAAGAATACGTTGTGAAATAGCAGCCAGCTTAATACATAAACCAGAAATACTATTTTTAGATGAACCTACTATTGGTCTTGATCCAGTAGTTAAAGAAAATATAAGAGTTCTAATAAAACGAATGAATAAAGAATTTGGTACAACAATTTTCTTAACTAGTCATGATGTTGGAGATATTGAAAAACTTTGTAAAAGGGTAGTTATAATAAATGATGGAAAAGTAGTATTGGATGATACAATGCAAAATTTAAAATATAATTATTTAAATAGAAAAATAATAGAAGTTAAAATGAAAGAAAAAGTTAATCTAGATGATGAAGATGGTATAACTATTTTAAAGGATAAGGAATACAATTTAAAACTTTCTATTGATGTATCTAAAAAATCTGTTGCAGACGTAATAAAATTACTTAATACTGATAAAATTATAGATATTAATATATCTAATGAACCATTGGAAAACATAATTGCAAACATATATAAAGGAAGTAAAAAATAATGAGAAAATATCTTTCTATATATAAAGCAACGTTATTAGAAGAACTTCAGTATGCTAAAGGAATGTTTTTATCCTTCATAGGTACTGGAATTCATATATTTATATTTTTTGCATTATGGAAATATTTATATTCTAGTGGTGAAAAAAGTATTATTAGTGGTTATACTTTTGCACAAATGATATGGTATGTTACTTTTACGGAATTTTTAACTAGTTTTTCTTCTAGTAATATAGTTAGAAAAACTCCAACTAGTGATATCGTAAGTGGTAATATTGCTTATACCATAAATAAACCATATAGTTATACAGGATATATTTTCTCAAGGTTTTTTGCAGAATCTACAATTAAAATGATTATTAATTTGTTATGTTCTATTTTATTAGGTATTATACTTATAGGGCCTTTAAATACATTTCAAATCAAGTATCTACCTTTAATAATATTGATAATGTTTCTAGCAGTTATAATAGCTTCACTCATAAGATTAATAATTAGTTATTTTTCTTTTTGGATAGAAAATTCAGAACCATTTCAGTGGCTTTATAAAACAGTATTTTTAATTTTTGGTGTGACATTTCCTTTGGAAGTATTTCCTGTGTGGTTACAACCAGTAATCAGATATTCACCTGTTTACGCAGCGGTATCTGGACCTGTTAAAATGCTTGTTAATTTTAATATAAATGAATTTTATGGAGTATTAGTATCTCAATTATTTTACGTCTTTATTTTAGTTTTGATTATTACTATTGAGTATAAGAAAGGAGTGAAAAAATTAAATGTTAACGGAGGTTAAAAATCAATTTAAGGTATCGTTATTATCAATTAAATATAGTATTCTAAGATCAATGATTAACAAAAGTTCTTTTCTTTTTAGTGTTCTTTTGATGTTTATTTCTAATGCTTCTTTCTTAGTACAATGGATAATTATTTTATCAGTATCTGATGGAGCAGATTTATCTATGAAACAAATATTATTTTTATGGGGAATAATGGCTGGAGCATATGGACTTTCTAATATTATTTTTTGTGGTGTACATTATTTGCCCCAATATATTATTAGTGGTAAGTTAGATGCTTATTTAGTACAACCAAAAAGTGTTTTAATAAGTATAGCTACATCTCAAACATCCATGAGCGCATTTGGTGATTTATTATATGGCTACGCGGTAGTTTTAATTGCATCGCCTAGTGTAATAACGTTTTTATACGCAAGCTTATTTATAATAACTGGTGCAATCATTTATGCTTGCTTTGTTACCATTATGTATTCTTTATTATTCTTTAGTATTAATTTTAGAGATTTAGTAACAACTCTTACAAGAATTCCTACTTCTTTCGGAACTTATCCAGAAAATATTTTTAGCGGGGTATTAAAGGTGTTATTATATACTATATTTCCAATTGGGTTTATTGTATATTTACCGGTTAGGGTATTACTTACTAATAATATTTTAATAGCTTTGATAGTTATATTATTTACTATATTTATGGTTGTATTTGCGTTTGTTATGTTTAACATGGGTTTAAAAAGGTACTCATCAACCAATTTGATGAATGCAAGAGTATAATTTGAAGGTGGTGACTTGATGAAAACAATATATTATAATCCAGTAAATGAAAACGGTGGATGTGTTATAAGAAGTATATCTAAGGCCTTAAATAAAAATTACTTAGATGTAAAAAATGAATTAATTCATATAAATGAAAGTTATAATGAAGAAGAAGTTTTTGAAAAATACTTATTTAAAAATAATTTTGTAATAGATAATAGTTATAAAAATAAATTATTAAAAGATATTAATTTAAATGGTGTAAATATAGTTTTTGCTCACGTAAATGATTGGTATCACATGATGTGTGTAATAGATAATATTGTGTATGATAAAGCTAGTTTTGAAGAAATAAAAAACATGAAAATAATAAAAGTTTACAAATTAAAAAGAAATGAAAACTAATTAATTTTCATTTCTTTTATTATTTTTCCGTCTATAGTTTTAATTTCTATTTTGTTATCTTTAAATATAGCGTATGATTTATCTAATCCGCCTCTTGGTTTTCCAATGCTTCCAGGATTTAAATAAATTATTCCTTGCTCTTTTAAAAGCATTGGAACATGTGTATGACCAGACGCAAAAATATCTCCGTGATAACTAGGTAAAAAACCTTTAGAATATATGTTGCCATGAGTAAGGGTTACTACGTGATTATTTAAGTGAAGAGAAATAACATCATGAGCGAATAAACCGAATTCTTCATAACTAATATTTTCATCACAATTTCCTTTTATTAAAATAATAGCATCTTTATAGTTTGATAATAATTTTAAAATATTATTTTCATCTTTATTATTATAATTAAAACCATAAGAAAATAAATCTCCTAGTATAATAAGCTTATCAAATGATTCATTTTTTAATACATTACTAAAACTTTCATAGTCTCCATGAATATCAGACATTATAAGCATTTTCATTTTTTATCACCATAGATATTATATAAAAAAATACGTTTTATACAAGTCTTTTACGTATGTTTACAGTATAAATATTAAAACTTATTAATGTCATAATTTTGTTGCTGTAATATATGCTTTTCTTGATATAATGAAAAAGCCGCTAAAAAAATATATAATACAACATTGATAGGGAGTGATGCTTTAAAATGTGGCAATTTAATTTATTATCCATTGTAAGGGAAGCTGTAAATAATGATAAAAACATGGGTTTAATAATCATTTTTATGATGTTTATTATTTTGTTTTTGGTAATTTATATATTAAGTAAAAACAAGACAGACAAATGATGTTTTTTTGAATACATCTTTTTATTTTGCATAAAATTACATAGGAAAACAAGTTCGTGATACTTTACGTATAATTGATGTATATTGTTTTTTTTAAATAAAAATGTTATATTTTAATCGTAGAAGGGTATCAATCTGATACCTAAAAGTTATAAGAATATAAAAGGGGAAGGAGGATTTATTTATGAGTTGGCTAAGAATGTTACTTAGATGGATCTAATGTTGTATTATAAGGAATGTATGTTTACATACTTTCCTTTTTTTATTGATTTTAACAGCTGATTTTGCTAATATTAAGTTAGTGGAGGCTTGAAATGAAGGAAAAAGAAAAGAGTAATGTTTTTATTAAATCAATATTGGTTATAATATCATATTTTGCGTTACCATACGTAATTGCACTTATATCTAAATCTAATTTGATTGATATAATGCTATATTTGTTATACGCTTTTATATTGATATTTTTGTACAAGCAAGTTTTTATTTCTGATTTTAAAGATATTAAAAAAAACTGGAAAAAGTACTTAATGCGCATGCTTATAAGCATAGTTTTGATATTTGTTTCAATGGTTTTGATAAACTTAATAGTAGGTGTTTTATTTAACGTTAAGGGAACTTCTGAAAACGATTTTTCTTTGCTTACTACGTTTAAAGAAAATTCATTAATCGTTGTATTACTAACGTGCATATATTATCCGTTAGTTGAAGGAATTATATTTAGAAAATCCGTAAGGGACATAATAGATAATAAATGGTTTTTTATAATGTTTTCGGCAATATTTTACTTTTTCTTCAACATCGTTTACACCAGCATGAGTTTTAATAACATTATGTCATCGGTATGCTACTTATCCACGATGATGATTGTTTCACACTTTTATTGGAAAACTAATAACTTTACACTTAGTGTGTTAGTTATGTCGATTTTTAATTTAGTTGTTTGTTTGTTAAGTTTTATGTAATAACAAAAGGAGGCATGCTTATGAAAAAAATATTAATTATTTTATTAGCAGTTATCCTATCTTTTGCTGGCATAAGCAGTATTAGTGCCTCAGATAATTTAATTAAGACGGATACAAAAGATAAGGTTATTTTTATTCAAGATGAGAACGGAAAGTTTTCTTATTCTTGGAGCTTTGATAAAGAAGAATACGAGAAAAATGCATTTGATTTTGATATGTCAATAGGGTTTAATTCACCTTTTAAAAATGATATAGAAAAACTAATATCAAAAAACATGAAAAAAGAATATGTTTCTTTTAATTATCATGGCGATTTACCATCTACTGCTACCATAAAAGTACCAGTAAGCAAATTCAAAGATGAACAGATGTTAAATTTATATTATTATGATGATACTACTAATAAAATTGAATTAGTTCAAAACAACATAATGGTAAGTAACGGATACGTTACTTTTGATATAGACCATTGCTCGGATTATTTTTTAACCCTTTCCGTTGTAAAGGAAGCAAGTGGAAATAACAATAACGGTGTAATAATAGTGGGTATGATAATTATTATTGTTGGACTTGTTGGGTATACGCTTTTAAAGAACAAAAAATAACGTTTTATCGTTATTTTTTTATTTTTGATTGTAATATTCGAGTCTTTTTGTTATAATATTCATTGATAATAGGGGTGGCTATGTTGAAAGATAAAAAAGGTCAAGCACTTGTAGAATTTATTATAATATTACCAGTAACGTTGCTTCTTATTTTTTGCGTAGTAGATTTTGGAAGAATAATTTCCTTGAAAAATGATTTAGAAAGCGTTACTTCTGATGTTGTTACGTTCTATCAGGATGGTAAAACTCCAAGTGAAATTGAATCGATAATAAACGAAAACAGAAAAGATGAAGTAAAACTAGAAATTAATACGAATGGTTATTACGTAACCATTAAGGTTTCTAAGAAAATAGAACCAATAACACCTGGATTAACCTACATAAAGTCTGATGTTTTTAACGTAAGTGCAACAAGGGTGATAAGAAATGAATAGGTTAAATAACAAAGGTCAAACGCTTGCGTTGTTTGTAGCTTTTATCCCTTTTTTTATAATGATTGGTACCTTTGTTATTGATGTTAGTTATGCTAAGTATAATAGCAACAAACTTAACGAAATTACCAAAATGGTGGTTAGTTATGGTGTTAAACATATTGATGAAGACCCTTATAAAGAAATGGTTGATTTGATTTATCAAAATGATGATGAGATAGATAATTATAAGATTGATATTGATGAGGAAAATAAAATCGTAAACGTATGTTTGGATAAATCGACTAAGGGTTTTTTTGGAAGTATTGTTGGAAAAAAAATATATAAACAAAAAAGCGAATATAAAGGCTTTCTTAAGGATGATAGAATAATTATAGAAGAGGTGCAAAATGAAAAAACAAGCAGCTAAAATAATAACGGTGTTTTCTTGTAAGGGCGGAGTTGGTAAAACAACAACAACCATTAATTTGGCCGGAATATATAGTTTGATGGATAAAAAGGTATTGATAATTGACCTTGATTTAAATAGTGGTGGTATTGCTTTAAGTCTTAACGTACCAGTTGAAAAAACGATATTTAACGCCGTGGATGACATTAGCAATAATAGGTTTGAGGAGATTTCTAATTACGTTTGCAAATACAATGATAAAATAGATGTTTTAGCAGCACCTAAAGATCCTAGAAACGCACTTAAAATTGATTCAAAGTACGTTAATTTAATTATTTCTTCGTGCATTTATAAGTATGATGTTATTTTGATTGATACTTCTCATAATTTAAGCCCGGTTTCTTTAACCGCTATTGATAAGAGTGACAATACTTTATTCATGGTTACAAATGATCCAGTTGACTTAAAAAATGCACGTAGTATGATTGCAATATTTGAAGATACCGAAAATGATAATTATAAGGTTGTCTTTAATTCATCGAAAGATACTGGAAAAGATTATTTTTCTTTGTTTGACGTAAAGAACATAATAAAGCATAACATTGATTATACGATAGATCATTCTTTTTACATAAAAGATATTGATAAGTATGTAATTGATGGTGAAATATTAACTCTTAACAAAAAAATAAGATCTTCAAAGAAAAACGATATAATTAAGCTTACTAAGTTAGCAACCGCTTTGTTAAATAGTAAAGAACCTAACAAGGAGGTAAGAAAAGATGGCTAGGAAAAAACTACTTGATGCATTTGATATAAAAGAAGAAAAAGTTGTTACTAAACCAGTAGCAGACTATGAAATTTTCAAAGATAAAGAGTTACTTGATAATTTAAGAAACACCATCATATCTAATTTGATAGATGATAAGATTCCTAATAACAAGTTGCTTCATGAATACATAAATGATGAAATAGATAAGGCTCTATTAGGTTATGATTTGACTAACTTAGAAAGAAGTCATATTTTTAACCTTATTGATAATGAAATAAATGGTTATGGCCCTATAACCGAACTTTTGGAAGACCCAAATATAACCGAGATAATGGTTAATGGTAAAAACGAAGTATACGTTGAAATAGACGGGCAAATAAGTAAAGATGATTCGGTATCATTCATTAATGATGAACACATTATAAGAACCATTCAAAAAATAGTTCAGCCACTTGGAAGAACCATTGATACCGCAAACCCAATGGTTGATGCAAGACTTGAAGATGGCTCTAGACTTAATGCGGTAATTCCACCGCTATCATTAAAAGGTCCGGTTGTCACCATAAGAAAGTTTAGAAGGGACATGCAAACCATTGAGGATTTTTTAAGAACTGGTTCCATGACTCCTTACATGGCTAGGTTCCTTGATGCTTCGGTAAAAGCAAAGTTAAACATAATTATATGTGGTGGTACTGGAAGCGGTAAAACGACTTTACTTAACGCGTTATCGTCGTTTATTGGGGATCATGAACGTATTATTACGATAGAAGATGCTGCGGAGCTAAGACTTAGACAATCACATGTTATTGGACTTGAAACCAGGTTAGTTAACTATGAAGGGACCGGTGAAGTAACGATTCGTGATTTAGTTATTAATTCTCTTCGTATGAGACCTGATAGAATAATTGTAGGTGAAGTCCGTGGTAAAGAAGCGTTTGACATGCTTCAGGCCATGAATACTGGTCATGACGGATCACTTACGACGATGCATGCTAATAGTCCTTCAGATGCGTTAAACAGACTTGAGACCATGGTTTTAATGGCGGGTATGGATATTCCAATAAAAGCTATTCGTGAATACATTGAAAACGCAATTGATTTAGTTGTTAACGTATCAAGGTTATCTGATGGAAGACGAAAAGTTACCAGTATATGTGAAGTGGATGGCTTTAAAGACGACGTTATTGAACTTAAAGAAATATTTAGTTTCAAACAAACAGGTTTAACCTCAAACGGTGAGGTAGATGGTGCCTTTGATTTAAAAAAACGTGTTCCTAACGTTTATAAAAAAATTAAAAGTAAAGGGATAGATGATTTAGAAGATATTTTTAACTTTAAAAAGTAAGAAGGTGAATAAACATGAACGTATTTATTATTCAAACCATAATTATGGTTATTTTAGCCTTTATAATATTTTATTTAATAATATATAACAAGGCACTTAAAATAGAAAAAAGAATAGCTAAATACAGTATTGACTCTATTAAAAACAAATCTGTTTCACTTTTTGATTTATTACATAATGAGTATTCTAAAATCATTCATAAACTAAGTTCATATTTAAAGAAGTCAATCGTTATGAAAAAGTATAGTTTAAAATATAATAAATACATTTCTTATGATGAAACAAAGGATATTAGTGCAATGGACTTTGTTAGTAACAAGTTTATTATTTCCTTACTATTCGTGTTTATTATTTCGTTTGCAAGGATAATAGAAGGAAATTTACCTAGTTTATTTGATATACTATTATTTGGTTTATTAGGATTTTTCTTGCTTGATATATACTTTAAATTCTCAGATTATCGCAAGAAAAAACAAGTTGAGCAAGAATTATTAAACGCAATAATAATAATGAATAATGCTTTTAGATCAGGTAGAAGTACCATGCAAGCCATAGAAATAGTAGCGCATGAACTAAAAGGGCCAATAAAACAAGAGTTTAAAAAAATGCATTTGGAAATTAGTTATGGTTTATCGCTTGACGTTGTTTTTGATAGGTTTAGTAAAAGGGTAGAGTCGGAAGAAGTAAGTTACATAACCTCATCACTTAGCATTTTAAATAAAACTGGTGGTAACATAATTAAGGTGTTTTCGTCAATTGAAAAAATGTTATTTAATAAGCAAAAACTAAAACAAGAAATGAAATCTTTAACATCTAGTTCTTCAATGATAAGTAAGGTATTATTATTTATGCCTTTTGTGTTTGTTTTGTTTATAACGGCTTTAAACACAAGCTATTTTTTGCCTCTTTTTAATACCACCGAAGGTAACATATTACTTTGTATAATGGTTTTACTTTACGGTATTTATGCGTACGTTGTTAACCGCATCATGAAAGTGAGGTTTTAAACATGAAAGATAAAAAGTCGTTTATTTACCGCATTTATCGTGAAAAAGACATAAAAAAGGTGGAAGATAAGATAAATTTATTTGGGGTATCAAAAAAATTTGATACGGAATATTTTATGAATTTTAGGTTTTATACCTCTATGCTAGTTTTCGTTGTGGTGTTTTTGTTTGCTTCATCTGGTGCGCTTTTAGCTCCCATTGTTACCGTTTTATGGTATTACTTTGTCAATTATGCAATGATTGATAAACCTTTAAAAAGAAGAGAGGCTAAATTAAACAATGAAGCATATTATTATTTTGAGGTTTTAACCCTTGCGTTAGAGTCTGGTAGAAACTTGGAAAACGCGATAAAAATGGCATGTAAGTACATTGATTCTGAAATATCTGACGAATTTAAAGAAACCTTAAAACAAGTTAATTTTGGTAAGTCACTTACGGAGGCTTTATCTCTTATGAGTTATAGAATTCCAAGTTTAACGATTAATAATATAATTTTAAACATGGAACAATCTAATCTTTTTGGTAATAGTATTATAGAAACTATGTATAACCAATTAGACTTTTTAAAAGATAAACAGGTAATGGATATAAAAGCACAAATTAATAAAATACCAAATAAAATAAGTATTTTTTCGGTAATATTTTTCATTCCGTTAATATTATTAATCGTTCTCGGACCAGTTTTGGTGAACTTCTTGATAGGTTAAAAAGACAAGTTTGTTTAACTTGTTTTTTTATTGTAAAATCACTTTACATAACGTATATATTGTTGTTTACTGGGAATATTTTTAATGTTAATATTTTTATAGATAATAGTGATAATGGAAGTGATAGTGTGAAAAAAGATGTAGTTGAATATTTAGGATTTGATGATGATACTGAAAAAAAGAAAGTAGGTAGACCACGTCTTGCAAGTAAAGAAACCAAGAAAAAATCACTTATTATTGCTGGGTTATCGTTTTTTGGTGTTACTTTATTACTTGTTTTTGGATATGGTAGTTTATTTGGATTTAAAAGCTTGAATTTACAAGGCTTGGTAAATGGGACTAGCCAAACAAGTAATGAAAACGTCTTAATTACTGATCTAAATCCCATTATTAAAGATATAACGATAAAGGAAGGCACGGCTAGGAAAGTGTATTTAACCGTTACACCCGCAGATGCTTCTAATAAAAAAATAAGGTATAAAAGCTCAGATGAGGAAGTTGCAACGGTTGATGAAAACGGAAAAGTAACAGGAGTTTCGGTTGGGAACGCCGTAATTACCGCAACCGCTGTTGATGGTTCACTAAAATCCACTGATTTTAACATAACGGTAATAAAGGATGCTTCTGGTAAATGCGTTTTTTCTTCCCTTGATAAAACGAGTAGTGGTGTTAATTACCAAATAAGTTGTGATAACGCAAAAGTAAAAGAAATTCAGTATAAAGTTGGTAAAGAAGATTACGAAAAATTATCAACTAAGAAATTAAATGATAGTATCAAGTTTTCAAAAGAACAACTTCTTGAAAAAATAACGCTTAAAGTTGTTTATTATCCAAATAATAGTAAAATATCTAAGTATTCTACTAAAACCATTAATCCAACTACAACGAAAAAACAGGTAAATGGTAATTGCTCTTTAACAATAAAAGAAGTTAACTCAAATAGTGCTAAATATGACATTACTTGTGATAATGCCACCGTTAATAAAATAGCATATAAAATTGGAAATGGTAGTTATGTTGGAATTGACGCTAGTAGTTTAGCAGATACGGTACTATTTGAAGAAAGCGACGTAACAAGGGTAATATATTTTAACGTTGAATATACTATAGATGGAAGTGATACCATCAAGACAATAACCAAAAGTAGCATAATACAAAAGAAAAATTAATGTATAAGTAATGTCGATAAAAGATTACGTTAGTAATCTTTTTTTGAATATAATCTTATTTTTTTGATAATTATATAAACGGTGATGTTTTATGATGGGCGATATAATAAGTACTAATTGGTATGAGATTTTTGTTGTTTCTTCAAGGGCGGTATTTTCTTTAATTACTCTTTTTTTGATTACTAAGATGATTGGAAAAAGACAAGTTTCAGAACTTAGTTTGTTTGATTACGTTATAAGTATTTCCATAGGTAATTTTGCGGCAGAAATGACAATGAACTTAGATTCTCAGGTTTTAAATGGTTTTGTTTCGGTTTTGATATTTGGTTTAATAGCAACCATTGTTGGTATATTAACTACAAAAAGTATTTTGTTAAGAAGATTTTTAATGGGAACCCCTACAATTATTATTCAAGATGGGAAGTTTGTTGTAAAAAATTTAAAAAAAATAAAATTTGACATGAATGATTTTTTGGAAACGGCAAGAAGTGCTGGATATTTTGATGTTAGCCAAATAAAGTATGCAATAATGGAAGCGAATGGAAAGGTTAGTTTTTTACCTAAAGAAGAATATCAGCAAGTTACCGTAAAAGATATGAATTTAAAACCTAGTAAACAGGGATTATGCTCAAACGTAATAATAGATGGAAAAATAATGATAAATAATCTAAAAAACATAAACAAAGATATTAAATGGTTAAATAAGGAATTAAAAGTAAAGGGTTGTAACGACTACAAAAACATTTTACTTGCAACGGTAGATATAAATGAAAAATTAATGATTTTTTATAAAAAAGAAGAAGCGATAAAAAACGTTTTAGAATAACGTTATAACAAAAAGTTTAATTATTGTTCCTTCTTCTTTTTTATGTTATTATTATCTTGGTGATATGATGAAAAATAAACTAAGTAATTTTTTAAAGGAAAATAGATGGTTAATTATTACGTTTTTATTATCTAGTATAATTATTTCGGTTATTTATACATTTAATAAAATAGCCCCATTTGGAAACAATTCTATGCTAGATGTTGATTTTTATCATCAGTATGGTCCGTTACTTAATGAATTATATGATAGGGTAAAAGAAGGAGAATGCCTTTTATACTCTTTTAACACTGGAGGAGGTATACCTTTTTACCGAAATTTTTTGAATTATTTATCAAGTCCTTTTAACATAATAATGTTCTTATTTAAAAAAGAAAACATAGTAATGGCATTTTCCGTAATAATTGCCTTAAAAGCTATTTTTGCTTCTTGTACAATGGCTTATTATTTAAAAAAAACTTTTAAAAAAAGTAATTTTGCTATATGTGCTTTTGGGGCTTTATACGCATTCTCAGGTTATTTCTGTGCCTATTATTGGAACATAATGTGGCTTGATGGAATGGTGTTTTTACCGCTTATTGCTTATGGTATAAATAGAATTATTGATGAAAAAAAACCACTTTTTTATACTATTTCTTTGGCTATAATGTTATTTGCAAATTATTTTATTGGGTATATGATATGCATATTTTCAGTATTTTATTTTATAGGTTATTTTTTATACAAAGGTAATTATAAAATAAAAAACATTTTAAAAACTTTTTTGATGTTTGGCTTGTTTTCGGTTTTAGCAGCCGGATTAGTTTCTTTTGCTTTGGTTCCACTTTTTTATTCACTTCAAAGTATTTCTGCAACTAAAGGCTCTTTTCCAGACGTTGCCACTAATTTTGGTGTAATTGATTATTTATTTAATCATTTAACCGCGACTAACAGAACCGTTTTTGCTAGCGATATATTACCGCTTCCTAACGTGTACTGTGGACTTATTAGTTTATGCTTAATCATCCTTTTATTCATAAATAAAAAGATAAATTTAAAAGCTAAGGTTTTAACTTTACTATCATTATTATTTTTCTTTTTCTCTTTTAACATAAACACGATTGATTTTATTTGGCATGCTTTTCACGTCCCTAATGATTTACCTTGGCGATATTCTTTCATTTACGTGTTTGTTTTAATAGTAATTTCTTATTATTCTTTTTTAAACATAAAATATTTAAGTAAGTTAAAAGTTACTTTAGGATTTATGATTATGTTTGTTTTTACAATGCTAGCATCAAAATTATCATTTGAAAACATGAGTGAAAGTAAGGTTATTGCGTGTTTGATTTTTATTTTATGTTATTATTTTATTTATCTTTTAAGTTTCTTAAAGAAAATGCCTAAACGAGTTTTAATGATATTTACTTTAGTTACGGTATCTTGTGAATGCATTTACGGTATAAATGCTAATTGGAAGATAGATCATGATATTGATAATTTTATGATGGATAAAAAACCATATGAAAATTTAATAACGTATGCGAAAGAAACTGATGATGACTTATACCGAATGGAAAAAACTAATTATTTAACTTTAAATGATCCTGCGTGGTATGGTTATAAGGGTATATCAACCTTTTCTTCAATGGCTTACGAAAGCGTTTCTAAATTTCAAAGAATGATGGGAATGCCTGGCAATGACATTAATAGTTATTATTATAACGCTGTTCAAACTCCAGTTTATAATACGATGTTTAACGTAAAATACCTAATGGGAAATTATGTTGATGATGATTATTATGATCTTGAATATTCTGATGAATATTATGATTTAAATAAGTATAGATATTCTTCGTCTATTGCGTACGCGGTGGACAAAAGTGTTAAAAACTGGGAATTGATTACAGGAGTGCCTTTTATAAATCAAAGTAATTTTGTTTTATTATCAACTGGCTATAATAATATTTTTACTCCGGTTAAGGTTAGTAGTGTTAGTGGGGGTTACATCGTTGATGAAAATTTTGAAATGAATTCAAACGGCGAATTTACTTACAATTTAAATGGTGGATCTACTTCCTTGAAGCTATCCCTTAAAAATGATAAGGTACAAAGTATTTATATATATATTGGAGGAAGTAGTGTTACTGGTTTTTATGTAGATGGAACTTATTATTCTTTAACGTCTGATGAATATTATGTTGTTAACGTTGGCAAAAAAAGCGGGGGCTTAATTGACGTTGAAATTAATTTTGATTCATATGAGGAAGGCGTTTTAAGTTTTTACGCTTATTCAGTTAATCATTCTACTTTTGAAAAATTTTATGAAGAAATAAAAGATGGTTGCCTAAAAATTAGTGATTATAATGATACCAATATCGTTGGCGAACTAACTGCTAAGAAAAATCAAATAGTATTTACTTCAATAGCGTATGATAAAGGTTGGAGCGTATATATAGATGGTAAAAAAGTAAAAACTTATATGATTGCGGATTCTTACTTAGGTTTTGATATTACGGAAGGTACCCATAATATAAAGATGGTATTTTATCCTTATAAGTTAAAGGAAGGTATTATTATATCAATAGTTTCATTCACCTTGTTAATGGTATATTGTTTTTGTAATAACAAGCTGGTGTTTAAAAAAAGTAGAAAAAGGTAAATTTAATGTTTAAATTTATCTTTTTTTGTGATAGAATGTTTATAGTTATAATATGAACCGTTATGGTTTGTGTTAAAAGGGGTAGGTTTAAACAAGGAGGCTAGTTATGATTGGCGTTATTGAAAGGATTAAAAACAGTGTCCTTTTAAAATGTAGTACCTTAAATGAAAAAATAATATCTAAAGATTTAATAGAGTTAATTGACGAGGGTATTTATCATTTTGCAGAGGACTTGTCAAGTTTATTAAATGGAACAAGTATTAAGTTGTCAGAAGAAGTTTTGCGTAATAAAACCTCTGAGATCATTAAATCATCAATTGTAAAAAAAATAAAAAGAAAATTATTTATTGATTCTCTCGCACTTCAAATAACGAATGATTCGTTTATTGAAGAATACGTTGAAGGTAATATTACCATTGATAAATTAGAAAAAACATACATTAAGGATTTAAAGTCAAATAAAAATTCTAATCAATTAAACATGACCGAAGATTTAAATCTTAGTGAAATAATTGAAAAACTTCGTTTGTATGTAGATAAAGAAATTACTTCATACTTAACTGAAAACGCGTTTTTAGTAAATGCAATAAATTCATTATTAGATAAAACAAAAAAAGAATTGGAAGATAAATTACAGGAACTAATAAGTAGTACTGATAATAAATATTTAAAAATTTTAACTGATGAATTAAAACAAAATGTGGTAGAAAAAGAAAAAGGGGAAGATGATGTTATGATGGAAGACAAAAGTATGGAAACCGCTATGCAACCTAGTGTTAATGGTGTAGCAACTAATAAATTTGAGAAATATGATGATATGACATTGTTTAACAAAGTTATTTTGAGTTTAAATACCAAGGAAGAAAAATTGTATAGAAAAGAAATGAAGTTAGAAAAAAGAAAAGATGAAGTCGATGAAAGACTAACCGCGACTAACAAAAACATTGAAGCTAACATTGAAAGAGAGAATAAGTTATCACAAAGAAAACTTGAATTAAACTCTAGGGAAGTTGAATTAAATTCTAAACTATCAGAAGCTGAAGTAATTTTTCTTAATATTAAGCCTCTAATTAAAGGTCTAAATAAGATAAAGGTGTCTGATGAAATGGGAGGTAACGATAATGAGTAAATTGTTGAGTAGTGTTTTAGATAAGGTTAGTGAAGATAATAATACTTATCGTTCTGAACTTAGAAACTTAAATAAGTTTATAGATGAAAAAACAACGGCATTAATTGGTGATGTTGTTACCATTTCTAATTATACGGTAGATTTTTCAAACGCAATAATGAACGTAAAAGACATGGTTACGACCCCAATTTCAAAGTTAATTGAATCATATGCTATTAAGGATTTAAGAAGTGTAGAAACGGTAAATGAACAATTTGTTGATAAGATAAACGATAAAATTGAAACTTCAAACATAAATACAAAAGAAGAAAAAGAAAACTTCATTCAAAACTTGGATTCGTTATTAAACGATAAGTATTTAGAAATAGTAAAAATTAAAAGAGTACCATTTTTTAATGAAGATGGTTCTAATGAAGAGATTGAAAAATGCATTAACGAATTTATTTCTTATCTAAAAGGAATTAGTAATTTTGATGATAACAAACTTGCGGAGCTTATGAATTCATATAAAAATGATGTGTATGATTTGATTTCTAAGTCACTAGCAAAAATTAGTAATTTATACTTAAATAATTTTGTGAACGAAGTAAGTGGTGCACTAAACGGAACCATAGATTTTGATGATATTGATGGTACTTATGATGGCATAAACAGTAATCAAGAAAGTTCTATGTCAGAAATTAGTACAATTCCAGAAATTCCGAAAATTCCGGAAATTCCAGAAATACCAGAAGTTCCAAGCATAAGTAATATCGTTGAACCTAGTATACAAGTACCAAGTGATTCTTTAGAAATACCAGAAGTACCTATAGTTGAGGAAGTAAAAGAAGAACAAGTTAAGCCTATGGATATTCCAGTAATAGAGCCTATTGAAGTAGAAAAAGAAATAAAACCAGAAACTTCTAAAAAATCTTATGATGTTGAGGAAATTCTAAAAATAGCTAAATCTCCAGTAGTATCAATTCCAAATGAAAAGAAAAGTTTAGATGATGAATATCTATCGGTTAAACCTTTGGATAGAATTCAAGATGGCGAAACCTTAGATGCTGAACTTGATGAACAAGAGATAGTTGAAGAAATGATAAATAGGTTAACTAAACGTTTGGAAGCCATTAAAGAAAGACAAAGCAAGTATGAAGATGAAGAACGTAAATTACAAGAAGATGAAGATTTTGTTAATGATTTAATAGAAAGTTCTAATGCGAAAAAAGAGGAATTGGATAGGTTTGAAAAGGAATTAGATAATAAAGAAAAAGAATTAGATGAAAAGAAAAGAGAATTAGATAAAAAGATAAATGATGTTTTACCATTTGCTAACGCTATAATGAAAGCAGAAAAGGAAGAAGCTTAATAAAGCTTCTTTTTTGTTCTTTTTGTAATCATCGTGCATATATTTAATTAGAAAGATTTGGAGGATAATATGATTAATAAACAAAAATTATGGTTTTTAACTTTATTTAGTTTAATACTTGTTTTAAGCGTGTATTATATTACGATGCCTAGTGAACTTCTTACTACTTCAAAAAGCACTAAAAATACCACTACCGAAAATGACACTTCAAACGTTAGTGTTAGTGAAACTGATATATTAACCGCTCTTCAAGTTGAAGCCGACGAAGAAAGGGCAGCATTAGCTGCAGAATATAACGAAATTTTAACTAATAAAGATGCTTCTACTGAAGAAAAAAATAATGCGTATGATGGTCTTAAACAAATTAATCAAATAAAAGCTAAAGAAGAGGAATTAGAAAAAAAGCTTAAAGATAAATTAAAACTTGATTCTTTTATTAAGATTGATTCTAATAACGTTAGCGTAACTATAAAGAAAAAAGATCATGATTATTCTCTTGCAAATAGTGTTATGAGACTTATTCAAGAAGAATATGAAAACAAAATGTATGTTTCAGTAAAGTTTCAAAATTAAGTACCTTTTTATGCCTTGACTCATAAGATAATATAGAAAAATATTAAAATACCTCTTATAATAAGAAAGTGGGGAAATCATGGGAAAGGCAATACTAACTAAAAGGGAAAAAGAAATCTTCGATTACTTAATAACTAATAAAACAACTAAAGAAATAGCACAAAAGCTTGGAATAAGTGAAAAAACAGTTAGAAATCATATATCTAATGTAATGCAAAAACTTGGAGTTAAAGGAAGAGCATGCGCAGTAATTGAACTTATAAAATTAAATGAGATTACTTTATAAAATCGCATATTTAATGCGATTTTTTCATATATTTAATTGGAGGTTCGCATGTTAAGGAAATTTGCTTATAATAAAATTTTTAGAACAACAGGAATGTTATTGCTTTTTTTATTACTTCTTTTGTTTCCAGCATCAAAAGAATATTCATTAGAAGATGACATAACGGTTAAAACAAGTTCAAACCTTAAAAAAAATGAAGTATTTTTAATAGATAAAAATGGTTATGTAGCTAGATGTAAAGTTTTAATATCAGGAAATACCAATGAGGATTACGCTACCAAATTAGTAGAATTACTTATAATAGATGGAAAGTATCAAGAAAAAATTCCAAATGGTTTTAGAGCGATTTTACCTACTGATGTTAAGATTAATGATGTAAGTATTAATGGTGATAGTATAACCATTGATTTATCTAAGGAATTTTATGAACTATCTTCCCCTGATGTACAAAGAGCGATAGAGGCATTAACGTTTAATTTAACTTCTATTAACGGGATAACTAATTTATATATTAAGATAGACGGTTCATTACTTAAAACTTTTGACAAAACTGGTAAAAATTTTGTGCAACCATTTACCCGAAAATCCGGAGTAAATAAAACTTATGATGTTACTAATTATAAAGATGCAAGTAGTGTAACAGTTTATTATGTAAGTAAGTCAAATAATGGTTATTATTACGTGCCGGTTACTAAAATTACTAATGATAACAGAGATAAAATTAAAATAATTATTGATGAGTTAACTTGTTCTCATATTTATGAAACTAATTTAATGAGTTTTCTTAATTATAATACTAAACTTTTAAATTATGAGTTAACCGATGATGTTTTAACACTTAACTTTAATAATTTTTTATTTGATGATGAAAACTCTAAAAGCATTTTAGAGGAAGTAATTTATTCAATATCTTTGTCAGTAAGGGATAATTATGACGTAAAAGAGGTTATATTTACGGTTGATGGTAAGGAAATTACAAAAAGTGTAATTAAAAATATTGAATAATTTTATATTTTTTGTTATAATTGACTTGTTCATTTTGAATGAGTCACTGTCCTGTTAGCTCAGCTGGATAGAGCAACGGCCTTCTAAGCCGTGGGTCAAAGGTTCGAATCCTTTACAGGACGCCACTTGAATTTAAAAACATTATCTGTCGATAATGTTTTTTATTATATTTATTTTAAAATGTTTTTTTTGCTTTCATGACTTTAACTGATTTTTCAACTTTAAAGATTAAATCATTATCTGCGTAATTTGGTGTTATCAAAGAATTTTCACCATCAACGTCTACCGGATAATTTGGAAATTTATCATTGAACGTTAGTTTAATTTGACTTGATTTTGTAAGTAAAACGTATTTCTCATACTTACTTAAATCAATTTTATTTTTAAAGAAATCTTTTGTAATTTCAAATATTGTTTTTATACTTGGCATTTTTAATAAAAGCATTTCTACTTTTCTGTCATTTAACTGGGCATTATTATATAAATTAATTCCTGCGAATCCTTTTGTGTTTGAAATAGCTCCAAGTATAAATTCGTCCCTTCCACTTAGTTGGTCAGTTTCGTAACTAATATCATATTTTCTTGGCCTTTTTACAACTTCTGATGCCGCACGAATTACATAACCATAATATCCAAAGTTCTTTTTAAGCCATGGACTTGTTATAAATGGTATGTGTGATAAATATCCAAATACGGAAGTGTAAGCAGCGATATGCCCGTTTATACTGTATGTATCTAGTTCGGTAATTTCTCCGTTTAAAATGTCTGTTACTATGTCTTTAGGATCATTACTTTTTACGTCATAATTTCTTGCCATATCATTAGCGGTGCCCGTTGGTACATGGGCATATATTCCTTTTTGATCTATCATGTTTAGACCCGTATAAGCTTCCTTTACGGTACCGTCTCCACCTAATGTAAGTGTTAAAGTATTTTCTTGGTCTGCTTTTTTTACTAAATCAATTACGTTTCCCTTGTATTTACTTTCTTCAAAAATAGGTGTAATCCCATTTGATTTTAAAACTAATGCTATTTTATCTAAATCGTTTTCATTAAAAGAAGTAGATACAGGGTTATAAATTATAACGCAACTATCAAATTGTTTTTTTATCATACTTTCTCCTTTGTTTTTATTAATATAATAACACTATTTATAAAAAAATAAAAACATTTTATAAATTAGAGTGTTTTTAAGATTTATAAATAACAATATAACTGAGGAGATGATAAAAATAAACGGAGGTTATTTTGTAAATCAAACGTCATGTAATGACTGTGGTTTAGCGTGTTTAACGATGATTTTAAAATTTTACGGAGTTAATGTTACGCTTGCTGAATTGAAAAAAGAAATTAATATTGGTGATGAAAAAGCAAGTGTTTATGACCTTATTAAATTTTCAAAAAAGAAAAATATAGAAGCAACTGGTTATAAAAACGTATCAATAGATAATATAAAAACACCTTGTATTGTTCACTTGATTAACGATGAAAAACAACACTTTGTTGTTGTAATAAAAGTTTTAAAAAATAAGATTTTGGTAGCCGATCCGGCTTCTAGGATAATGTACGTAAGTAAAAGTGATTTTTTAAAAAAGTATACTGGTGTTGCAATTATGTTTGAAAAAAAATCAAATTTTCTTAATTTGGTTATAAAAAATAAAAGCATGGTAATAAAAATATTAATGTTATCTATTATACTGACTTTGTTAAACGTATTATTTTCTTTTATGATTCCAGTAGTAATAAACATTATTGGGGATAAAAGTCATAATTTTAACTTTATTATCCTTGGATTTCTATTTTTAGGTTTATCAAAGGATCTTGCTTCATACTTTAAATCCGTTTTTTCACTTAAATTTCAGTTATATATTGATAAGTTTGTTACTATACCAACAATAAATAAAATTATCAATCTACCTCATGTTTTTTACCATTATAATGGATCTGGAGAGTTAATATCTAAAATTAATGATTTATCTTATATAAAAGATACAATTTTTGCTTTTGTTGAAATAGTTATTTTAAACGTGTTAGTAATATTGTTTAGCTTGTTAATCATGTTTTTTATTAATCATACTATTTTCATAATTAACTTATTTTTGGTTTTATTACTTTATTTTATTAATAAGTCATACATAAAAAATAACTTAAGTAAATCATATGAATTGCAGCGTTCAAACGAAAAATTAAGTAATAAAATAACAGATGTTTTTGGATCTATATTAACGGTTAAAAACCTTGCTAAGGAAAGGTATTTTGCGCAAAAAATAACAAATACTTATAAAGAAGTATTAAATAAGTTTAATGATTTTAGCTTATCGTATCAAAAAAAACAATTTCTTGTATCTACTATAATTACTATTATTACGATATTTATTGTTTTATTTTTAGTTAATAAAAATGAGACGATAACAATCTTTTTATTAACGATTTCATTACAAACTAGCATCACTAATTCTGCTTTGGAAATTTTTAAATTGATGCCTTTATATGCTAACTTTAAAAACACGTATCTTAGAATTAACGAAATATATAATAAAAAGGAACTTATTGATACTCACTCTAAAATTAGTTTTAATCACATCCATATAAAAAACATTAAATATAGTTATGGTGGTAAAAAAGTTTTAAATGGCATTTCTTTTGATATAAAAAAAGGTGATTGGATTATGGTTAACGGACCAACGGGTAGTGGCAAATCAACGATGTTTAAATTATTAACTAAGCAAATACCTTATGACGGAGATTCTATATATATCGATAATACTAGTATTTCAAGTATTAGTGAAGAAGTAATGAGAAATACCATAGTTTATGTAGACCAAAAAATAAAACTTATTAATGGAAGCATAAAAGATAATATATTCATGGGTGATTTGTTTGATGAAAAGGCTGTTTCGGTTGCGATGATAAATGATATGTTAAAAGAAAATAAGATTAATTATGATTATCAAATAGACAATACCAATTCCAATTTATCGGGTGGTCAAATAAGCAAAATAGCCATTGCTCAGGCTTTTAACTCAAAAAGGGATTTAATAATATTTGATGAAACAACCAGTAATTTAGATTCTGATAGTGAAGCAAAAATTTTAAGGAACATAAAACAAAATTATAAAGATAAAACCATTATATTAATAACTCACAGAAAATCCAATACTGAGTATTTTAATAAAATAATAACTTTTAAAGATGGTAAAATAATAAAATTCCAAGGGGGTTAAAAATGTTAAAATTAACAAAAAATGAATCAAAGAACATAAAAGCAGGTGCTGCAGGAGGTTGGATAGCTGCTGGTATAATCGCAGGAATAACGTTTTTAGTAGGTGTTTTTGATGGCTTTTCAAGGCCGTTTAAATGTCGTTAAAAAGAAAGGAGGATTTTATGAAATTAAGTAAAAAAGAAGCAAAAATGATTGTGGGAGGAGCGGGTATTACTGGCACGTTAATTAGTGCTTTAATTAAAGGTTTTAATACCGTTTTAGATGTTGGAAGATATTTTGGCAGTAGTATAAGAAGGTTAATTGGTGGTAACGTTTGTCCATTAGATTAAAAAGATTAATTAAAATATTTTTTATCGTTTTTTTGCTACCAATTGCAATTAATTTTATTTGTTTTTTAATAGAATTTATATTACAATTAGGTAGAATATTTGGTACTTTTATTAGATTAATAATGAGTTTTTAGAAAAAAATGACAGATTTTTATAAGAAAACTGTCATTTTTTGTTATAAATAAATAAAAAGATATTGTCATAAATTAAAACGAGTGATATAATTACTAGTAGAAAAAAGAGGAGAGGGGGGAAAGAAAAATGATAACCGTAACAGTTAAGAACGGAAACGTTGATGCAGCTTTAAAAAGATTTAAGCAAAAAGTTGCTAAAAGTGGTCTCCCTTCAGAAATTAAAAAGAAACAAGCTTTTGATAAACCTGGGGTTGAAAGGAGAAACGCTAAGAAAGAAGCGATAAAAAATAGTCGTAAGGCTGCAAAACGCGAAAGAAATGCTGCGTAAATTTTTCTTTACTCATGTTAAAAAGTTACTATTTTACATAGTAACTTTTTTTGTTGCATAAAATTAATTGGTGATACTAGTGAATATAAAGAAAATTATTAACGACTACGTGGAGTGCAATGAATTTGAAATTAAAATAATTAAAAATAAAGTAAAAATATATTATTATGATAAAGTTGAACACTTTTCTAACGAAAAAATAATAGTTTTGAAAAATAACGATAATTATATAATTGAAGGTAAAAACTTAGTTATTGAAACGATGTTTGAAGAGATTTTAGTGATTTGCGGAAATATAAAAAAAATTACGTTAGGTAAAAAACATGAATAAGGGATATGTAACAATAAGTATCACTGGAAAAAATCCTTCGTTATTTTTTAAAAGATTCATATTAAACAAGATAAAATATGAAAAATTTAAGCAGTTAAATCGAAACACAATAATTGTTAAAATTTCATATGATGATTATCTTTTATTAGAATCTAAAAACACGGTATATGATATAAAAATCATTAGGAGTTATGGTTTTATAAAATACGTTAATTTCTTTAAATCTAATTTTTCGTTTATTATATCTTTTGTATTATCAATTATTTTTTTATTGTTAATTTCTAATTTGTGTTTTCAAATAGAAGTAGTCCATAACGATAAAGAAATAAGAGACTTAATTAAAAATGAATTATCATCGCTAGGAGTTAAAAAATTATCTTTAATACCAAACTATGAAAATAGAAAAAAAATAATTAATAAGATTATAAATAATAATAAAAATGAAATTGAATGGCTTGAAATTGAAAGATTAGGAAGTAAATTAGTGGTTAAGGTAACCGAAAGAAAAATAAATCCAGATGAAGAAAATTTAGAAAATAGGCATATAGTAGCTAAAAAAAGTGGTATCATAAAAAAAATAGAAGCTTCAAATGGTGAAATACAAAAAAAAGTTAATGATTATGTTACTAAGGGTGATATAATTATTTCTGGTAACATTATAAAGGATGATACAATAAAAGGTCAGGTTGTTGCTAAGGGAGTAGTTTATGCAGAAACTTGGTATAATGTTAAAGTAGAATATCCTTTGTATTATAAAGAAATAAAGTATTTAAACGAAATAAAAAATAATTTTATTATTACTTTTTTTAATAAAAGTTTTTCACTTAAGAAGAATTATACCGAATCTTATTTAGAAAATAAAAAAGTATTAATAAAAGATAAGGTTTTCCCTTTTGAGTTAAGCATAGAAAAGCAAAGAAAAACGAAGGTGATTAACCAGCGTTTAACTAGCGAACAGGCTCTAAAAAAGGCCGAAGATCTAGCAATGAAAAAAATTAACTCATCATTAAGTAAAGATGAGTACATAATAAGTAAAAAAGCTTTGAATTATAGCGTAGATGATAGTAAAATAATGGTAGATGTATTTTTTAAAGTGTATGAGAACATAACTGATTATGTAAAAGTAGAAGATATTCCAGAGGATACACAAAATTCAGAATAAAGAGGTATTTATGTATAACATTTTTTTAAGAACAGCTCATAACGTTTGGCCTATGCTTTTTATATTTACTATTATAATAGTTTCCATACGGCTTACTTATTTATTATACAATAATAAAAAAATAATTTTTTATAAAGAAATTACCATGCTTTGTTTTATTATATATATATTATTGTTATATTACGTGGTAACGTTTCAAGATAATAATTATGGGACAAATAACTTTGTACCATTTAGAGAAATATTTAGGTATGATTTAAATTCAAAATTATTTTTTAAAAACGTGATAGGAAATATTTTACTTTTTGTTCCTCTTGGTATATTTACAACACATTACATAAAAAGTAAAAGTTTTTTCCCAATTTTATTTATATCATGCTTTGTATCATGTTCGATTGAATTCGTTCAAAATATAATAGGCAGGACAGCAGATATTGATGATGTTATACTAAATACATTAGGCGGGGTTTTTGGTTATTTGATTTGTAAATTAACTAATAATTTCACAGCAAAAATTCCTAAGTTTATGAAAAATTCTTGGTTCTTAGATATATTGTCAATTCTTCTTATTTTGTTTATAATATATTTATCATTTAAGTTTAATTTTTGGAGGATTATTTCATGAATTATATAAACGTTATAAATAAATATAATGATGGTATTGAAGATCAAAATACTTTAGAAGACTTTATTAAATATTGTATAAAAAAATTAAAATTGAAAAACGTTATGTTTAATGTTATAATTGTTAATAACCAAGAGATACATAAATTAAATAAAAATTACCGTAACATTGATCGTCCAACTGACGTAATAACGTTTGCGCTTGAAGATTTTGATGATGGTATTAAATTAAGTATCAGGATGCTTGGTGATATTTATATTTCTTATGATAAGGTTATTTCGCAAGCAAATGAATATAATCATAGTAAAACAAGGGAACTATGTTTTCTTGCAATTCATGGTTTGTTACATTTGCTAGGTTATGATCATATGAATAAAGAAGAAGAAAAAATAATGTTTAGTTTACAAAAGGAGTTATTGGATAGTTATGGCATCAAAAAAGAAAGTTAAAGTAGAAATTTCAAGAGGTAAGTACGTTGAATCACTAAATTTAAAAAAATTGGGTTTAAAAAGGATTTTAAAAAGTTTTAAATTTTCATTTGACGGTTTAAAGTATGCATATTTACATGAACAAAGTTTACTTTTACACGTAATTGTTATGGCGATTATCATTGTTTGTGGATTTGGTTTTCAAATTTCACCAATTCAATGGGTAATAACGCTTGTTATGGGAGCTTTGATTTTAGTTGCGGAACTTTTTAACACCTCAATTGAAGCTGTGGTTGACATGGTAACAGGTGAGTATCATCCACTTGCAAAAGTAGCTAAGGACACTGCTTCAGCTGCGTGCTTTATAGCTGATATAACCGCAGCCGGTATGTGGTTAGTTGTTTTTGTTCCTAAAATATTATCATTGTTCAGGTAATGATTATGAGTAAGATAAAGAGCTTTTTCGACCGTGAGCAAAATTTGCTTATTCATATATTAGCTACCATATTTATTGTGATTTTAGGGATATGTTTTAAATTATTGGTTTATGAATGGGTTTTGGTTTTTTTTGCAGTGTGTTTAGTAATAACTTCAGAACTTATAAATTCTGCAATTGAGTTAACGGTAGACTTGTATACTAGTGAGTTTAATCCATTAGCGATGGTTGCTAAGGATACTGCTGCAGCAGCGGTAGTAGTATCTGCTTTTACCGCGGTTATTATTGGTGTTTATGTTTTTTTACCAAAGTTTATGTTATTATTAAAATGATTTAATTAGGCTATTTTTAGCCTTTTATTCTTATTATAGTTGTTAGGAAGTGGTTTTGTTGAAATCAGGGTTTGTAAGTTTGGTAGGAAGGCCAAACGTTGGTAAATCTACTTTGTTGAATTCATTGGTTGGTTATAAAATAGCAATAACCTCCGATAAGGCTCAAACAACGAGAAACAGTATTCAGGGAATTTATAATGATGACGATAGTCAGATAGTTTTTGTAGATACTCCTGGAATTCACAAGCCTAAACATAAACTTGGTAGAAGGTTAAATGAAGAAGCTTATTATTCAATTGATGACGTGGATATTATATTGTTTTTAATGGACGTTACGATGCCTTTTGGAAAGGGCGATAACTTTGTATTAGATAAAATAAAACAAGCTAAAAAGCCTACTTTTTTAATACTTAACAAGGTGGATAAAATAAAAAAAGACCATCTTTTGGAACTCATTTTAAAGTATAAAGATATTTATGATTTTAAGGAAATAATTCCCATTTCCGCACTAAAAAAAGATAACGTAAATGAAATTATTAATACCTTAAAAAAATATTTGCCAGATAACGTCAAATATTTTCCTGATGAGGAGTTAACAAATACTACTATTGAATTTAGGGCTGCTGAGCTAATAAGGGAAAAGGTTCTTAGGCTTACTGATGAAGAAGTACCGCATGCGGTAACTTGTGTTGTCGAAAGATATGAAGATAAAAAAGATAAAGCAATAATTACCGCAACCATAATCGTTGAACGAGATTCTTTAAAAAGTATAATAATAGGTAAACAAGGGAAAATGTTAAAAAACATTGGTTCAAAAGCAAGACAAGATATAGAAAAAATGGTTGGCAAAAAAGTTTACTTAGATTTATTTGTTAAAACCATTAAAAATTGGAGAGATAAAGAAAAGTATTTAAGAGAATTAGGTTTTTATGATATCAGTGAAAACGAAGGTGAATAAAATTTAAAAGTTATTACCACCATAATAATGGATGGTGAATAATATGACTAAAGATGATTTATGGAATTTATTTAAAATGACTGGGAAACTTGAATATTATATAAAGTATCAAGAAATGGTTGAAAGGAAGATTGATACACTTGGAGTTGAAAACGATTAATGGTGTAGTAATAGGTGAAAAGCCTTATGGTGAAACAAGTAAAATATTAAACATTATATCAAAGGAAAATGGGGTTATAGGTGTTATTGCAAAAGGTGCTAAAAGACTAAAGAGCCCATTAAGAAGTGTAAGTGAAATATTTACTTATGCTTGTTTTCAAATTAGCTATAAGGAAGATAAACTTTCAACTTTAATCAGTGCTGATATAATTGATTCTTTTTCAAACATAAAAAAAGATATAGAAAAAATTTCGTACGTGAATTTTATATCTGAACTTACCAAACAAGTCTTAAAACAATCAAAAAATGATTTTATATATGATATGTATATATCAAGCATAAATAAGATAGAAGAGGGCTTTGATCCAATGGTTATAACCAGTATTTTGGAGCTTAAATACCTTGATTTTTTAGGGGTTGCACCAGAATTAAATGGTTGCGTAGTTTGTAAAAACACTAACGTTGTTACGCTTTCTTCAGATAAAGGAGGTTTCGTATGCAAAAATCATTATTCCAAGGAATACGTGGTTAGTAGTAAAACTTTAAAAATTATAAGGATGTTAAAATATGTTGATATATCTAAAATTACTAAATTAGATATATCGGATTTGGTAAAAAAAGAAATAAATGATTTTATTAATGAATATTATGATAGATATACAGGTTTATACCTTAAGAGTAAGGATTTTTTAAAAAATGTTGTTAAATTAAAATAGTTTATGATATAATATTTATATATTTGGATGCGATGACGGGCTTGGAAACCCACCAGCAATACATTTAAAGATGATTCTTCTAGAATAAAAAGGGTGGAACCGCGTGCTAAAGCTCGTCCCTTTATATCTAGAATTTTTTTATTTTTTGGAGGTTTAAAAATGTTTAATAAAAGAAAAGAATTTAATAAGGCTTCACACTATTATAGAGTTCGTGGTAATAGTGCTAGCGAATATAGCTCTGTTAATTATATCGGAAGTGATGATATTAATAGTGTTGGTGTAATAATTGATGAATTTTTAAATAAGAATTATGTATGTAGTGTTATTAAAAACCAACCTGCTTATTCTAAATTTTTAAATAAATATATGGTTATTATTAGTTCTTATGATAGTGTTTTAGAGTTAGATATGTGTACATATGATAGATTTAAGGATAAAATACAACTAAATTTATCTCGTAACACGTGTAACTCGGTACTAAAGTTTTCGCCTTATAACGGAACTAGAATATTAGTTAATTACGTAAAAAGTGGTTGTGAATATGAAACTTCAAGTTCAAACCAAGGATTATACGAAGTTAATGAAATAAAAGGCATAAAAACTTTATATATATCATATGATAATTGTCTTGATAAAGAATTATTTAAAAGAATAATTTTAGATTTTTATGGAGACTTTAGTGTTGAACCAGAAGTTCGATTTTTACCCGGAACAGAAGTTACGTTAAATTTAGGTAATAAGTTTTTGAAACTTGATTATCGTGCTTATGAGTTAGCATTAGCTTTGGTAATAGAACATAAACATCAATTAGAAAATAAAGAAAAACAAATGGTATTACAAATGAAGATGGAGGCTTAGTATGAAAGATATTAGTATGGAAAAGATAGTTAATTTATGTAAGCAGTATGGTTTTGTTTTTCCTGGTAGTGAAATATATGATGGGTTTGCTAATACCTGGGATTTTGGGCCGGTTGGCGTTGAACTTAAAAATAACATAAAAAGAGCTTGGTGGAAAAGATTTGTACAAGAAGATATGAATACTTATGGTGTTGATGCCGCAATATTAATGAATCCTAGAGTATGGGAAGCATCAGGCCATGTTGCCTCATTTTCAGACCCTAAAATGGATTGTAAAAAATGTAAACAAAGATTTAGAGCTGATAATTTAATTGAGGAACATTCAAATGGAAAAGTTGCAGCTGAGGCTATGAGTAATGAACAAATGCAAGATTATATTAATGATAATCATATTGTTTGTCCTAATTGTGGGGGATTTGACTGGTCAGAAATAAAACAATTTAAATTAATGTTTGAAACCTCTCGTGGTACTGTTGAAGGTAATAAAGATGCAGTTTATTTAAGACCTGAAACTTGTCAAGGTGAGTATGTAAACTTTCTTAATGTTCAAAGAACTATGCGTGCTAAACTTCCTTTTGCAATAGCTCAAATAGGTAAGAGTTTTAGAAACGAAATAACTCCTGGTAATTTCTTATTTAGAACTATTGAGTTTGAACAAATGGAATTACAAAAATTTTGTAAAGAACAAGATAGTATGGTATTTTATGAAGACTACAAAAAAAGAGCTTTAGAATTTATAGAAGACTTGGGTTTAAGTTCAGATAAGTTAAGATATCATGATCATGATAAACTAGCTCATTATGCAAAAGCTGCTTGTGATATTCAGTATAAGTTTCCTATAGGTTGGGAAGAGTTAAATGGTATTCATCATAGAGGAACTTGGGATTTATCAAGACATGGTGAATTCTCTGGTAAAAAAATGGAGTATCAAGATCCTGAAACAAATGAAAAATATATACCAAATGTAATTGAGTATTCTATTGGTGCTGATAGACTTACTTTAGCTATTTTATGCGAAGCATATGAAGAAGAACAATTAGAAAACGATACTAGGGAAGTTATGCATTTTCATCCAGCTGTTGCCCCTTATAAAGCAGCTATTTTACCGCTTGTTAAAAAATATCATAAAGATAAAGCTGAAGAAGTATATCAAATGTTTTCTAAGAGTTTCATGACAACGTATGATGAAACTGGTTCAATAGGAAAAAGGTATAGAAGACAAGACGTTATTGGTACTCCATATTGCATAACAATTGATGATGAAACGTTAAATAACGGTACCGTTACCATAAGAGACAGGGATACAATGAAACAAATTACTTTGTCTTTAAATGACGCTATTAATTATATAAAAGAAAAGATAGAATTTTAAAAGGAGTGTTACTATGAAAAAAAGTAGTAAAACTTCAAGTAAAGGGTCGTTAAAAAAAATTAAAGATGAAATAGAGTCTTGCTTTTGTAATGAAAAATTTGAAGATGCAATACCGTTTTGCCAAAAAATGATAAAATTATTTCCTAAAAACGTTTATGGATATGTATCTTTTATTAAGGCATATACTCATGATTACAATAAATATTTTTCAATAGATGACTTAAAAGAAGTAAAAAAAACTTATGAAACTGCATATCAGTTATCTAGTAAAAATGATAAAATCAAACTAAAACAAGCGTATGATGAATATTTATATGATATTAAAGAAGTAGATAATCTAAAAAAGATAAGAAAAGAAATTGTATCAAAAGAGTTTCTAAAAAATACATATAATGATACGCTAACCTTTATAAACCAAAACTTAAACACGGCTGGTTTATATGGTAAAGCAAACTCTAGAATTAAAAACGTTTATGATTTTATAAAAGGATTATTTTTGTTTTGTTGTTTAATATATAATCTTACTTTTTGTAATTATTTACTGATTCTAACAGTTCCGTTTGGAATATTTGGTTTTATAAACATGTATAGTTTTGTTGAAATGAACTTTTTTGATAAAGGTAAGTATAAAATTGAAAAAGCGACGTTTCAAAAATTGGTTAATAATGCAAATGATAAAATTTCAAATTTAAAACAAGAAATAAACAAAATAAATGATAATTTAGATTTTTTAAGGGAGCAAAAACTATCTTCAATTTCAAGAATACCAGAATTGTTTTCAAAGGATATCGAAAGTTTATTGTTAAATGATGAAATTAAGTTAGCTGAACAAATATCAGAAGCATTGTTATCATCAGACATGGTTAAATTTACTTATTTATTAGAAGAAAATACTAATCTTAATCCTGAAGATGTGATAAATAGTTTATCTAATGAACTAAACAGTAAAGAAGATGAGCTTTCTAAATACATTAATGATAAATTATCTGAAAGAAAAAATAACCAAAATAAAGCAATGCTTATGAAAAAAGTTAAGCCCATTAAAGCTATTTTTTTAGTAATTGCTTTATTCATAAGTATTTCTTCCATTATTATTTTGATTAATAATTTTTATGAGATGAATTTATATGCTTTTGTTGTTTCTATGGTGGTTGGAGCCATATCAATGCTTATATACAACGTAGATACGGGTAAACACGCTTCTTTAAGTGATACTTTCAATGACAATTTACTTGTTACCGTTTTTAATTCTACGATAGTTTATGATTTAATTTATTCAAAACTTAATAATGGTTTATCTATTACGTATGGTTTTCTTCAAATACCATTAACTTTTATTCTTATATTTATGGGATTTGTATTATTAGTATCATCGATAAAATACATCTATTTATTAAAAAAATTAAGGAGCTAAGCTCCTTTTTATTGACGTTTTAATTTAATTTTGATATTTTATATAAAAAAAAGAGGTGCTTTATGAAATATGTAGACGATGCATCAAATAGTTTTGATGAATTAAACCGTATTTTAAATAATAACTTAGAATTTTTAAATTTATTGGATGCTGATACTGAATTATATGATTATATGCGTGATTATATAAATAAATTGTCAGACAAATATCGTTTATTTGTAAGAAAAAACAATGTACCGTTAAGTAAAATACCTGATAACATAAAAGGGTTCATATATGATGATTCCGAAATAAAGTCAAAATAAAAAGGGATGCAAAAAACATCCCTTTTTTACATAAAAATAAGATTAGACTTGCTAATCTTATTTGTTGTAGAATTCAACGATCATTGATTCTTTGATATCAGCTGGTAATTCGCTTCTTTCAGGCATACGTACGTATGTTCCAGAAAGTTTCTTTTTATCAAATTCAACGTATTCTACGGTTTTATTAATTTTTTCTAAAGCTTCTAAAATTGCCTTATGATCTTTAGACTGTTCCTTAACCGCTATAACATCACCTGGGTTAACTTGGTATGAAGGAATGTTTACCTTTTTACCATTAACAGTTATATGACCATGGTTTACTATTTGACGAGCAGCTTTTCTTGTAGTAGCCATACCCATACGATATACTACGTTATCTAATCTGCTTTCAAGTAATTTAAGGAAGTTTTCACCTTGAATACCTTTCATTTTAGCTGCTTTTTGGAACGTTAATTTAAATTGTTTTTCATTAACTCCATACATTAATCTAACTTTTTGTTTTTCCATTAATTGAAGCTTATATTCAGAAGCTTTACCGCGTCTTTTATCGTTTCCATGTTGACCAGGACCATAAGGTCTTTTTGTTAATTCTTTACCTGATTCAAGAATAGAAAAACCTAAATGACGGCTTTTTTTGTATACAGGACCTGTATATCTTGACATATTATCTCCTCCTTTATTTTTTGTAAACTAAAGGACTTTTGCCACCTGATAGGGAGTTTGTTTTAATGCTTTCACCTTCGCAGCTTATAAAGATTACTAACATAACTTCTTTGCAAACAAACACGTTATCAAATTCAAAAAGTGCTGCTTTAAAGTTTACGCGTTATTAATTATAACTAATTCTATGAAAATAGTCAATATTTATTCAAGCATTGGGTAGATTCGTACGTTAATTTTATCTAAATATGATGCAAATTGTATAAAAATGTGTTAAAATATTTTATATGGTAGGAGGGTGCTAACATGGGAAAGGGTTTGTATATTGGAACTATAGTAGTTTTAATCATTGTTATCATGAGCGTATTTTACGTGGTTGCTAAAAATAAAAAGAAAAAGGCAATGATAAAAGCCATAAATGACTTGGAAAAAGAAAAAAACTTATTAATAAATGTTCCTGTTCTAAATGAATTAAGTAAAGTAAAGGCACTTGTAAAAAACAATAAACTAGAAGAAAAATATAATACGTGGCAACTTAAATTTGACATAATAGAAAAGGAAACCATCCCAGAAATAAATGATATGCTTATTGAGGCGGATTTTATGGTAGAAAAAAGTAAAACTTCGGAAGTGTATCAAAAAATATGTGAAATTGAAGTAAAATTATATGAGATTAAAGTTAAAATAAAATCAATAATGTCTGAAATAAAAGAAATAACTTCAAGCGAAGAAAGAAATAGAAGTACCATAATTAAACTTAAAGCTACGTATCGAAAACTTAAAAAGAAGTTTGAGGATACTAAGGCAGATTATGAAGAAACCGCAAAAACGATAGAACTACAATTTGAAAATATTGAAAGACGATTTGAAGAGTTTGAAATGGTAATGGAAAAAAAGGACTATGAAGAAGTTATATACGTTGTTAAAGGTTTAACTGAAATGATTGAGCATATGACGATAGTAATTAATGAAATTCCGGAAATTATGCTTATGGGTAAAAGTCTTATACCTAAAAGAACTGAAGATGTTTCTAGTGAGTATATTAAACTAACTAGAGAAAATTACCAATTAGATTATCTAAACGTTGAATATAACATAATGGAAACTGAAAAAAAAGTTAACGCTATTTTTGATAGGGTTAGGGTTTTAAATTTAGAAGATGTATCTTTTGAATTAAAAACAATACTAGAGTATTTTGATTCCTTATTTAATGATTTTGAAACCGAAAAACTAACTAGAAAATATTATGAAGAAGGTTTAAAAGAATTTAAGAAGAAAAGTAATCATGTTCAAAAGATTTTAACTGCTATTTCGGGCAAAATTCCCGAAATGAAAAATCAATATAATTTAACCGAAGATACTTTAGATTCAATAAAGTTGTTTGCTAACGAATTTGATAGTATTAATAATGATTATGAAAAATTAATGAATTTGGATAAAAACCATTCTTTTCCTTATTCGAAACTTAATCAAGAATTGGAAATAATATCTTTAAAGTTATCTAAATTACATGAAAAGTTAAATAATTTACTTCAAAAAGTTGGTAATTTAAAAGATGACGAAGAAAGAGCAAGAGGTCAGTTAGAAGATATAAAACTTTTATTAAAACAGTCTAAATATCAAATTAGAAAAAATAGACTTCCTATAATACCAGATAATTATTATGTTGAATTGCAGGAAGCAGCGGATGCTATAAAAGAAATTCAAAAAGAACTAACGAATAAACCAATTGATGTTGATACTTTAAACGTTAGGGTAGATACTGCTAGAGATTTAGTATTTAAACTTCATAATACCACTGGTCAAATGGTAAAATTAGCACTTTTATCAGAATATGCGATAGTCTATGGCAACCGTTATCGTTCTTCAAAACCAAGTATTAATGATGGCCTTATCAAAGCCGAAAAACTATTTTTTAAAGGTGATTATAAGAAGTCTTTAGATTTAAGCATAAGTACTCTTGATTCGGTTGAACCAGGTATACATAAAAAAATATTAGATTATGGTAAGTAGAACTTTATAATGTTTTTTATAAGACTCTTCAGTCTTTTTTTTTTATTGATGCATATCATTAATTAGGTGATTTTAATGTTTAAAAACGCTAGTAAATTGGCTGGTTTGTTATTACTTTTACTTCTTAGTTTTATTTATACTGATAAAGTTTTTGATGGGGCAAGAAACAGTGACCCAGTAATGAAAAACATAAAAACTTATAAAGAAAAAAACGATGTTTTAGCAGTTGAACCAATAATAAAAGATGATGAAATTATTTTGGGATATTCTGGTTTGATAGTAAACGAGGAAGAATCATATAAAAAGATGAAGGAAGATGATAAGTTTAGTGAAGAAAAAATCGTTTATGAAGACGCTTTGCCTAAAACCACGATATCAAAAACTTATGATTATTATATTAAACAAGGGAATCCCTCAAAAAAACAAGTTGCAATATTATTTAAAATTACCAGTTCTAAACAGGTTGATGAATTGTTGAAACTAGTTGCTAAAACCGGATCTAATGTTTCTTTTTTCGTTGATGGTTCATGGTTAGAAAGCAACGTTGAAACCGCTTTTTCGATGGTTAATTTAGGCTCAGAATTATATAATTTAGGTTATGATGGTAAATATGATAAGGCAACTATATCTAATACGAATAATTTAATTGAAAGTATAACTTTAAAAGATTCTAGTTTTTGTTTGAATGATGAAAAAAATGAAGAAGAAAAAGAACTATGTAAAAAAAAGAAGATGCACTCAATATTATCTACGTTAAATAACCCTAGTATTAACGAACTTAAAGCTGGACTTGTAAAAGGAGCAATAATAACATATGATTTAAATAGTTTTGACTTGGATTTATTTGAAATAATTTTAAATACAATATATAGTAGAGGATATGAAATAACGTCATTATCTAGTGTTATAAGTGAAAAATAATAATAACAAAAAGTAACAATTTGTTACTTTTTTAATACATTAATGTTTATCATTTTAATTTTAGATGTTATAATATTTTTTAGTGTGAAGTAAGGTGATATTATGCATGATAAATTAAAACTTCTTTTAGATAGAATAAATTTACCAAAAGAATATTATGACGCTTTTTTGGGTGGTAAGATATTAAAATTAAAACTTGATTCTACGAGAAAAAGGGGAGTTTTTATAATAGAGGTTCCGAGTGTTATTGAAAAAGATGTTATTGATTATGTTAATGATAACATGTCTAAAGGATTTCCTGATATGATTTCTATCTCAGCG
This sequence comes from uncultured Bacilli bacterium, assembly GCA_944329425.1. Taxonomy (GTDB): domain Bacteria; phylum Bacillota_I; class Bacilli_A; order RF39; family UBA660; genus Aphodocola. The sequence goes on along the minus strand of CALVIG010000001.1, from coordinate 15,310 downwards.
GAATTTATGGTTAGTAATATAGATTATAACGAAGCAAGTAAATATTACGAAAAAAGCATTGACAATAGTTCTTTAGCTAAACCTATGAAAGAATTGTTTAAGGAAAAAAGTATTAAAGTTGAGGAAAATAACCTTATAGTTGACGTTGACAATGTGGCGGAAGAAACTATTTTAAAAAAAGGCGAAGAAAGCATTCTAAATTATTATCGCCAAATAGGTTTTAAAAACCTTATGATAAAAGCAAATATTAATGAAGAACATGCAAAAACCGTAAGGGAAGAGTTAAAAAATGATATAAAGCAAGAAGCCATATTAAAACCAAAAGAAGAAAGTCCTATATTATTAGGGGATGAAATAAAAGGTAAAATAACTGAAATTAAAGATATTATTACTGAGGAAGCTAGTATTAACGTAGAGTGTTATGTTTTTGGTGTTGATGAGTTTGAGTCTAGTAAAAGTGCTTTTAAAATTCTTACATTTAAGATAAGTGATAATACTGATAGTATGTATGCTAAATATTTTACTAAAGATGCAGACGTTTTTAAAAAACTAGCTAAAAAAATGAAGAGTGGATGGTTTAGAATAAACGGTTATGTTAAACAAGATGTATATGCTAAAGATTTGGTTTTAAACATAAGAAGTGTTATGAAAATTCCTTCTAAAGACGTAGTTATAGTTGATGATGCTGATGAAAAAAGGGTAGAATTACATGCTCATACCATGATGAGCCAGATGGATGGGTTAACTAAATTAGATTTAGGTAAGCATACGTGTGAACTTGTAACTAACGCAATTAATATGGGATACCGAGGAGTTGCAATAACCGATCATAATGGTTGTCAGGCTTTTCCTATTGCATACGGAATAATAAAGTCACATAATAAATCAATTGAAGATCCTAAAAAACGTTTTAAGGGTTTATACGGAACTGAGTTAACTTTAGTTGATGATACCGTTAATATCGTGGTAAACCCAAGTGACTTACCTATTGCTGATAGTACTTATGTTGTTTTTGATACGGAAACTACCGGTTTTAATGCTGGTGGAGATGACCAAATGATTGAAATTGGCGCCGTAAAAATAAAAAATGGACAAATTATTGATAGGTTTGATGAATTAATTGATCCTAAAAGACATATTCCTGATAAAATAACCGAATTAACGTGCATCACGGATGATATGGTAAAGGGTTGTGATGATGAGAAAACCGTAACCGAAAGGTTTCTAAGTTGGGCTGGGAATCTTCCAATGGTTGCTCATAATGCTAAATTTGATATTTCGTTTATTAAAATGGCCATGAAAAAATATGGTTTAGGAGACTTTAATAGTACCGTTATTGATACGCTAGAATTATCTAGGACTTTGGACCAAGGTTATTCAAGGCATAGTTTGTCAGCACTTGTTAAAAGGTATAACGTTCCTTGGGATGAAGATGCTCACCATAGAGCTGATTATGATGCAGAAGGAACTGCTTTAGTTTTTCATAAAATGCTTCAGAAGTTATTATCTCAAAATTATGAAAAAATTTCTGATTTGGAAAAGCTGGTACCTAAAAACGAAATTCATAAATTTGGAATAACTTATCATTTTAACGTAATTGCGCTTAATAAAACTGGGTTAAAGAACGTTTTTAAGATGATATCTCTTGCCAATACCGTATATTTATATAAAACTCCTAGAATACTTCGTAGTGAGGTTGAAAGGTTAAGAGAAGGAGTTTTAATTGGTAGTGGATGTTATGAATCTGAAGTATTTAATTTGGCTAGAAGTAAAGAAGGCGAGGAACTAACTAACATAATTAATTTTTATGATTACGTAGAGGTTCAACCCAAAGAAGTATATAATCATCTTATTCAAATGGGGGATTTTAAAAACGAAGAAGAATTGGAAAATCATATTAAGAAGATTATTAACGCTACTAAAGAAGCTGGCAAAATAATCGTTGCAACTGGTGATGTTCATCATTTTAGAAAAGAAGATAAGATTTATCGTGAAATAATAGTTAATCAAAAAGTTCCTGGTGGCGGAAGACACCCACTTGCTAAAAAGGACATAAAAGAAATTCCTTCACAACACTTTAGAACAACTAAAGAAATGTTAAATGATTTTTCGTTTTTAAGTGAAGATTTAGCGTATGAAATAGTTGTTACTAATACTAATAAAATACTAGATATGGCTGAAGAAATAGAAGTTATTATTGATACACATGGCATACCATTTTCACCAAGGGTAAAATCAGATGATGGTAAATCATATTTGGATTGCCCTATGGTAGTAACTGATCTTGTATACCAAAGAGCAGCTTCGTGGTATGGAAATCCGCTTCCACATAACATAGAAGAACGTATCGCAATGGAATTATATGGAAACATAGTATATAAGGTTTGTAATGAAAACTTAAAAAAGAAATATACTAACATTTCAGAAAGTGAATTAGAATCCAAAACTTATGAGTACTTGCACGAAATAGTAGTTAAAGGTTTTGACTCTGTAAAGAAAATATTAAATGATTACTTTAAGGAAAATTGGAATGAAGCAGAAGAAGGAAAGCTTACGGATGCGTTATTGTCTAAAAAAATAAACAAGGAGCTTGGTGGGATAATTGGTGGGGGATTTGACCCTATATACCTAATTGCACAAAGACTTGTTAAACACTCAAATGATGAAGGTTATTTGGTAGGATCCCGTGGTTCTGTAGGTTCATCATTTGTTGCTACGATGATGGGAATTACTGAAGTTAATCCATTACCTGCACATTATAGATGCTTAAATTGTAAACATAGTGAATTTAATTTTGAAGATAATAAACCTTTGGGTAGTGTATATTCGACTGGATTCGATTTGCCAGATAAAAAGTGCCCTGTTTGTGGAGAGTACATGTATAAAGACGGGCAAGACATGCCATTTGCTACATTCTTAGGATTTAACGCTGATAAAGTACCGGATATAGACCTTAACTTTAGTGATTTAAATCAGGCTTCAGCACATGCGTATACCAAAGTATTATTTGGTTCAGATAACGTTTATCGTGCTGGTACGATTGGTACGGTTGCAGAAAAAACGGCTTATGGTTTTGTTAAAGGTTATTGTGAAGATAAGCAAATAAATAAGCGTGCTGCTGAAATAGAAAGGCTTGCATTAGGCTGTACTGGTGTAAAAAGAACCACTGGCCAACATCCAGGAGGAATAGTAGTTATACCTGATTACATGGAGGTTTTTGATTTTACTCCATTCCAGTATCCAGCAGATGATCCTACTAACCCTTGGAGAACCACTCACTTTGATTATCATGCTATTGATGAATGTGTACTTAAACTTGATATTTTAGGACATTCAGATCCTACCCAGCTTAGAATGATTCAAGATTTAACTGGTACTGATATAACTAAAGTTCCTTTAGATGATAAAGAAACCATGAGTATATTTACGTCAACTAAAGCACTAGGTGTAACAAACGAGCAAATAATGTGTAAAACCGGAACACTTGGAATACCAGAATTCGGTACACCGTTTACAATTGGCATGGTTGCTGAAACAAAGCCAACAACCTTTGCTGAATTAATAAAAATTTCTGGTTTATCTCATGGAACCGATGTTTGGTTAGGTAATGCTCAAGATTTAATAAAAAATAACATAGTTCCTTTTAAAGATGTAATTGGTTGTCGTGATGATATAATGGTATATTTAATGTATCATGGAGTAAAGCCAATAAAGGCCTTTAAGATAATGGAGTTTGTACGTAAGGGTAAGGCCTCAAAAGAACCAGATACATGGAATGAACATAAAAAAACAATGATAGAAGCAAATATTCCTGATTGGTTTATAGATTCTTGCGGTAAAATAAAGTACATGTTCCCTAAAGCACATGCTGCAGCATACGTTATATCAGCGTTTAGAATAGCTTGGTATAAAGTTCATATGCCCGTATATTTTTATGCATCTTGGTTTACTTCAAAAGCAACTGACGTTGATGTTGAGGTTATGATTAAAGGATATGATGCGATTAAACAAAAAATAATTGACATTCAAAACAAGGGCTATGATGCTACCAATAAAGAATTAGGACAATTAGAAAGTTTGAAAGTTGCTCTAGAAGCTAGTGCTCGTGGAATTAAATTTGTTCCAATAGATTTATATAAAAGTAATGCTACTACATGGGGTGTTAAAAATGAGACCTCAATATATCCACCTTTTTCTTCAATAGATGGTTTGGGGGATACGGTTGCTTTAAAAATTAGCCAAGAAAGAGAAAAAGGCGAGTTTATCAGTATTGAAGATTTTCAAACAAGAGCTAAAGTTTCTACTACTTTAACCGATAAAATGAAAATGATGGGAATATTGGATAATATGCCTGAGTCTAGTCAATTATCTTTATTTTAAAAAATAAGAACAATTAAGTTTTTGCTTAATTGTTTTTTATTTGACAAAACATGTGTTTTTTGATAGTATATCACCTTGCAAATAAGGGGGAAGTATTATGAAAAAGAAAATGACTTATGAAGAATATGTTAAACTAATAAAAAAGGAAAAAGATAAATTAACTCAAGAAAACAAAGAATTATTAGCTCAAAGTACTGCGTTAAATAGGGTTTGTAACGTTACCGATGCGAAACATGGTGAGTTAGTTATTTGCAATTCTGATTTGGTAATTAACGAGTTTAATAATGGTGCTAATAATGAGTGCATTAAGTTATTACAGATTGTTTTTGGTAGTAATTTTTTTAGAGAACTTTCGCCAAAAGAAAAGGAAGATTGCGTTAAAAATGGTTATTTTATCAAGGATGATTTAGATGTTATTTTAGGTAATATATATGGTAATAATTATGGTATATGTTTTACAAAACCACAAAATTGGGCTGAATTTAAAAATTTTATAAGTAATTGTGTTAAAGTAGTTATGGATGACAAAATTTTTTCGAAAGATAAGGAAAAATATTTTTCAATTCTTTTAGCGTTAAAATCATTATTTGAAAGTAAATATGCTTTTATAATTCAAAAGCAAAGAGAAAACAGTTTTATAATTAACATGTATGAAAAGTTTATTATTGCTTTTGAAAATGGTAAGAAAATAGTACTAACAACCGATGATAGAGATTTGGTGAAAATAGCTTTAAATAAAGACCCAAGAAAATTTTTAACAAGTGATGGTAAAGATGTCGATTTTGGTGATGCTTTTCTTATATTTTGTGACTTATACAATAGTGAATTTGATGCTTTAATGGAAGATAGTAAAAATAAAAAAATTGAGGCAAAAGCTAATAAATATTATAAAAGGATAAAAAACATTCCTTTTGATGACTTGAAAAACGTTAATTTTCCTAAGTATTCTAATGATGATTACGTTTTAATTATAAAAAAAATAATACAAAAATTTGATCATGATGTAACTATAGATGATGGTATGCTTCCGTATTATACGGCAGCAGTGATGCATTATGCAATGTATTATAAAATTAAGTATAAAGATGCAAATGAAACTTGCAAAGACAATAATGAAAATAATACATATAAAAAATAGGAGGGTAATTGTTTTTACCCTTCTTTTTGTGTTAAAATCTGTTATAGGTGGTATATATGTTTTTTAATTACAACAATAATAATTATGAGGTAATTGTAACAAAAAAAAATAATAAAAATTTATATATAAGGGTAGATGAAGATTTTAACATTAAGGTTACGTGTCCTTATTTTTACAGCAAAAACATGGTAGAAAAAGTAATAAATGATAATTTTAAAAGTATTTGTAAAATGATAGATAAACAAAAAAATAGTAGTAAATTAAAGCAAATGGAAAAAAATAGCTATTTAGGAAAAACATTAAATATAATATATAAACAAGTTACTAAACCGCAATTTCATGACAACTTACTTATCGTTAAAGATGATGCCATGATTGAAAAATGGTATAAAATTAAGGCAAAGGAAGTTTTTAAAACGTATTTAGACGAAGCTTATCAAGTTTTTGAAGAAAACATTCCATACCCTAAACTAAAGATTAGAAATATGAAAACAAGATGGGGTGTATGTAACCGAAAGGATAATTCAGTTACACTTAATTTAGAATTGATAAAAAAAGATCAGGAATTTTTAAATTACGTAATAGTGCATGAATTATCACATTTTGTTCATTTTGATCATGGTAAAGAATTTTGGCTTACGGTAGAAAAATATTGTCCTGATTATAAAAGGGTTAGAAAGGAATTAAAAAAATGATTATAAGTTCTGTAAACAACGAAAAAATAAAAGAAATTAGAAAATTAAAGAATTCTAAATATGCTGAAGAAAAAAAGATGTTTTTAATAGAAGGAGATCACCTTGTAAAGGAAGCTTATTCTTGCGGCTTTTTAATTGAGACGATATCGGCAAAAGAAGTGAATTATGGTGTTCCAAATACCATTGTTACAAGTAATGTTATTAAAAGCTTAAGTACGTTATTTAACCCTCCTGATATAATTGGAATTTGTAAATTTACCAATGAAAATAAGAAGTTGGGTAACAGGGTTATAATCCTTGATGGCGTTCAAGATCCTGGTAATTTAGGAACCATTATAAGAAGTTCAGTGGCATTTGGTTTTACAAGTATTGTTTTAAGTCCTAATTGTGTAAAAAAACATAATGAAAAAGTAATTAGAGCAACACAAGGTATGATTTTTAAAACAAATGTTATTACGGCTAATTTGGAAGAATTGATTCCTGAATTAATTAGCAATGGCTATGAAGTGTATGGCACTGACGTTAAAGAAGGAGTTAACGTTAAAGAAATTAAATCACGTGATAAAATAGCAATTGTAATGGGTAGTGAAGGTAGTGGGGTTTCACTTGAAGTAAAAAAGCTTGTTTCTGACAACATATACATAAACATGAATAATAATTGTGAAAGTTTAAACGTTGCGGTTGCAGCATCCATATTGATGTATGAATTACAAAAATGATTAATTATATTAAGCTTAGTGTTATAATAAGTTTATTGGTGGTGGTTATATGCAATATTTATATATTGGTAAGTTAGTAAATACTCATGGAATAAAAGGAGAAGTTAGACTTATCTCTAATTTTAAACATAAAAATAAAGTGTTTGTTCCTGGCTTTAAGTTTTATGTTGGAAAAGAAAAAAAAGAATTTATAATAGAATCTTATAGAAAGCATAAACAATTTGATATGGTTGTTTTTAAAGATAATCATGATATTAATTTGGTTGAACATTTAAAAGGAAGCTTTGTTTATATAAATAAAAGTGATTTAATTCTTAATAAAAATGAGTTTTTAGCGGTTGATTTAATCGGATTTAATGTTATAATAAATGATAAATTAATTGGTGTTATTGATAACGTTATTGAAACCCCAGCTAACGAAGTGTTAGTGCTTGATAATAACGTGATGATACCTTATGTTAAAGCTTTTATTAATAATATTGATGAAAAAAATAAAAGGGTTTACGTTAACGATGTGAAAGGGCTTTTATCATGAAAATAGATATTTTAACTTTATTTCCAAACATGTTTAGTGGTTTTATGAATGAATCAATAATTAAAAGGGCAATTGACGAAAAAAAGGTTACTATTAATACGGTTAACTTTAGAGATTATGCAAAAAATAAACATAAAAAAGTTGATGATACGCCATATGGTGGAGGTAGCGGGATGGTTCTTATGTGCCAACCAATATTTGATGCGGTAGATAGCGTTAGAACGGAAAAGTCAAAAGTTGTATTACTAAGTCCTCAAGGAAAAAAGTTCTCTCAAAAAAAAGCGTATGAACTTTCTAAAGAAGAACATTTGATTTTTATATGCGGTCATTATGAAGGCTTTGACGAAAGAATTAGAAGTATATGTGATGAAGAAATTTCAATCGGTGACTATGTTTTAACTGGGGGAGAATTACCTGCTATGGTAATTACTGATTCCATCGTTAGGTTGTTGCCAGGAGTAATAGATGAACAATCTCATTTAAATGATTCATTTAACGATAATTTACTTGATTATCCTACATATACTAAACCTAGAAATTATAAGGGTATGCAAGTTCCGGAAGTGTTATTATCTGGAGATCACGAAAAAATTAAAGAGTGGCGAGATGAAAAAAGATTAAAAATAACTAGTGAAAAAAGGCCGGATTTATTAAATAAAAAGGTGAAGCTAAATAAGTCAGGCATTAAAAAGAATAAGAACAAAATATACATAGATGATGTAAAAAACATTAAAGTAACAGAAGTAAAGCAAACAAAAAAAACCGGTGTTTATAAGCTATTTAAAGATGATGCTATAAGAGCGATTACCGTATTGTCGCCTAAAAATATAACGGGTTATAAATTAAAGGGTAAAAGTTCAAGTAATAATTTAAATAAAATATTAATAGTAAAAGAATCTTTCGTTAAAAAAATTGCTTTGAAAAACGTTAGAAAAAAAGTTGATATTCTTACTTATCGTTTTAATCTTGCATTATCTAGTGAGGATGATGATGAATCTACATCAAGGGTACTTGGTGAAGCCGAAATGTTAAAACAAATGATCATAAGTACATATGCAAATTATCTAGGTAGTGAAAATTTAGATAAAATAATAAAGAACATCAACTATTTAGTGAATGAATTTGTTAAAGCAAAAACCCTTCAGAATTCATTCTTTACAAAGCAAGACCAAGAACAAAGAAGAAGATAATATGATTGAAAAAATATTTTATGATGAAATAATTAAAGAATGTTCTAGTAAAACACTTGTAATTGGAGATTTTAAACCAACCATATTTTTTGGCGTTAAGATATTGGAAGATGAAATAGATACCACCAAGAAGGATGAAATTAATCCCAAGCCAATATTATATATAAAAAACAAAAAACATTTTTTTAAAGCTTTAGAAGAATATATATCATTAGCTATAGAATTTTATTATGATGGTATAGTTTCTCATGATAATGTCAAATCTTTAATGGTATACGTTTTTTCAAATGCTACTTGGGATGATTTAAATAATCCGGTAAAATTTTTAGAACTAAGAAAATCTTTCTTAACTAACAGCATAAATCCAAGTAATGTAAAAAGAAGTGTGATTGGTTATGATGGGACTATAATTATTGATAAATTAAGTCCTATTCTTGAAGCACCATATTCTTTTAAGGTAGTCATACAAGATGGTGAGCATAAATACGAATTTCCTAATATTATATATGGAATAGACAATGGTAGTGTATATGTATATGCAATGCAAAATAAATTTTTACATAATAATTCTTTAAAAAAGAAAATAAACAGGTTGTTATTTAGAATTAATGAAGGCTTTATAGATGATTCTATTTCCGATGTTTTTAACTCAAAAGATGTTTCTATGAGTTTTGTGGCATCGTTAATCATTTTTATTGATTATTTAAAAAAAATAAATATATCTAAAATAGTTGTACCCGTTAACTTACCAATTAGATATAATTCTCATTATGAGTCATATAACAGAAGAATAAATTACTATTCTAAAAAGTATACTGATGACGAATTTGTTGCATACAAAGCCGAATTAGAAAAGAAAAATAAGGCATATGATGATAATGTTATAATGAAACTTATTAGAACCTTTAATAGGATAAGTGTTCAGGGAGATGTTCTTAAAATAAATAATTACCCGTTTACTTGTGGTAGTGAATTAAGTTTAAGCATTAATTATGATGGAAATTTTTATAACCAGTTTTGTAATGAACTATTTAACGGCTTTTCCAAAAGTAAATAATGCTTGCATAAAAATAAATTATATGATAAAATTTTATTGTTTGTAAAAAGGCAATCCGCCATTACTCGTTTAATATGATTGCTGGTTATATATGGAAAGGAAGAATAAAATGAATAAGATTGAAAAAATCACAAACGAACAATTAAATCCTAGTGTTCCTGAGTTTAGGGTTGGTGATACCGTAAACGTAGGTGTTAGAATTATTGAAGGAAAAAAAGAAAGAGTACAAGCTTTTGAAGGTGTTGTTATTTCTAGAAAGGGTTCTGGTATTTCTGAAACCTTTACCGTAAGAAAAATGTCTGGAGGAATTGGGGTTGAAAGAACTTTCCCAGTTCATTCTCCAAAATTGGATTCAATTACGGTAACTAGAAAAGGAAAAGCAAGAAGAGCTAAATTATATTATGCTAGGGATATAGTTGGTCAATTTAAGTTAAAGGAAAGAAATTAATAAGGCTTTTTTTGCCTTATTTTTTGTTAGAGGAAAAAACATGACTAAAGAGAAACTAAAAAAAACATTAAAGAAAATTTATCCCTATATTATTGTTGTCATAGTAGTTGTTTTAATAAGAAGCTTTATAATAACACCTGCCATGGTAGATGGAAATTCAATGCTTCCTAATTTGCAGGATAATAACGTTGTTATTTTAAATAAATTAGATTACAGGTTGAATGATATTAAAAGATTTGACGTTGTAGTCGTCAATTATAATGGCGAAAAATTAATTAAAAGAGTAATTGGACTTCCTGGAGAACACGTTGAATATAAAAATGGATTACTATATGTAAATGGTTTTGTTACTGACGAAAATTTTAAGCATGCGGATACTAATGATTTTAAACTCGAAACAATAGGCTATTTAAAAATACCAGGTGATAAATATTTTGTGGTAGGAGATAACAGAAACGATTCAGTAGATTCAAGAGTTATTGGATTAATCGATAAAGAAGATATTTTAGGTAGTGTTTCTTTAAGAATATTCCCAGTAAACAAAATTGGTAAAGTAAAATAGTTTTTATAATTAACATAATAGAAAAGAGTGTTAAAAATGGGAAATTTAAAAAAAGAGATATTAGCTGATGTATTATTGAGCTATGATGTAGAAAATAGCTTAAAAGAAAACGAGCCTGTTGGTGATGATGAATATAATAAATTATAATTTACTTGAAGTAAGAATATAAGTTTTATATTCTTATTTTTTTATAAATATATACCCCCTTATTTACATAATACCCTAAAGGGTATATAATCATGTAGGAGTTGATGGGAATGGAAAAAAGTATTAAAAAGAAAACAATAAGATCAAATGATGAAAAGAAAAAAATCATTAATAGATTAAATAGAATAAAAGGTCAAATAAATGGAATAGAAAAAATGGTAGATAGTGATTGTTATTGTAATGATTTATTAATTCAAGTTGTTGCAGCAGAAAAATCTTTAAAAAGTCTAGCTAATTTTATATTAGAAAATCATTTATATAAATGTGTTGCGGAAGATTTAGAAAAAGGTGATTTTCAAATAATAGATGAGTTAATAAGCTTATTTAAAAGATTTAATAATTAAGGAGGTTGTTTATGAAAACTGAAAAAAATATTTTAGTAGCATTTATTTTAAATATATCATTTTCTATATTTGAATTAATAGGAGGATTGTTTACAAATAGTGTTTCAATAATGTCTGATGCCGTTCATGATTTATCGGATGCAATAAGTATAGGAATATCTTTAATATTAGAAAAAATAAGTAAGAAAAAACCAAATGAAGAATATACGTATGGTTATATAAGGTATTCTGTTTTTGGTGCATTAATAACTACTACGATTCTTACAGTTGGATCTATATTAGTTATAATAGGAGGAGTAAATAGAATAATAAATCCAAGAATTGTTAATTATGATGGAATGATTATTTTTGCTATATTTGGTGTAGTAATTAACTTTATAGCAGCGTATTTTACAAAAGAAGGGGATTCAGTAAACCAAAAAGCAGTAAATTTACATATGTTAGAAGATGTATTAGGTTGGGTAGTTGTTTTAATAGGTTCCGTATTAATGAAATTTACTGATATTTCAATTATTGATTCTATTATGTCAATTTGTATTGCTATATTTATTCTTATTAACGCTTTTAAAAACTTAAAAAACATATTAGATTTATTTTTGGAAAAAGCTCCTAAAAACATATCAATTAAAAATTTAAAGAATGATTTATTAAAGATAAAAGATGTTGTTGATGTTCATCATGTCCATGTATGGAGTATGGATGGTATTTCAAATTATGCAACAATGCATGTAGTAACAAGATCCGATAATCAAAAAATGCTAAAAAATAAAATTAAAAAAGATCTAAAAAAAATAGGAATAATTCATACAACAGTAGAAATTGAATGTATGGAAGAAAAGTGTAATGAAAAGAATTGCAATGTTAAAGTTTATAATCAAGAAAAACATCACCATCACTAAAAAGGAGGTAGTAATATGAAAGAATTAAAATTCAAGGTTTACGGAATGCATTGTGAAGGCTGTGAAAATAGAATAAAAAAAGCATTAAATATATTAGATGGAGTTACTAATGTTTATGCAAATTTTAAAGATGGTATTGTTATAGTAACAATAGATAAAAATGTTAATATAAATAGCATCAAAGAAACTATAAATGATTTAGGCTTTGAAATAAAGGATAACTAATTATGAAAAATATTATATTAAAAGTAAATGGAATGACTTGTAGTGCTTGTTCAAATGGATTGGAAAAATTTTTAAATAAAAAAAATGGTATTATAAATGCTAATGTAAATTTAGTAATGTCAAATGTAAGTATTAATTATGATGAAAAAATACTAAATTTAGAAAAAATAGAAAAATATATAAGTCAATCAGGTTTTGAAAGTGCAGGTATTTTTAAAACAATAACTGCTGAAAAAGAAAATAAGATAAACAAGAAAAAAATTATTATATTTTCATTACTAGTAATAATTTTATTATATTTTTCGATGGGGCATATGATAAAATTCATTGATATTATCACTATAAACCCAAATGAAAATCCAATTACTTATTCAATGTTGTTATTATTTTTAACAATATTATTTTTATCATTTGGCTTTGATATTTTAAAAAGTGGTTATAAAAATTTAATACATAAAATGCCAAATATGGATACGTTAGTTTCAATAGGAGTAATTAGTAGCTTTTTATATAGTTTGTATGGAATGTATAGAATCTTTAATGGAGATTATTATTTTGTTAATAATTTATATTTCGAATCATCATGCATTGTAATTTATTTTGTAAAACTAGGAAGATATTTAGATAGTATTAATAAAGATAAAACAAAGGAAGCTATAAAAAAATTTGTTGAAATAACACCAGAATTTGCAGTTATTGAAGTTGAAAATAAAGAAAAAAAGATAACTTTAGATGAAATTAAAAAAGGAAATATACTAATATGTAAACCGGGTGAAAAAATTGCTGTAGATGGTGAGATAATAGAAGGCAAATCACATTTAGATGAGTCCTTTATAACCGGTGAAAGTAAGCCTGTTTTAAAACAAAAAGGAAATAAAGTTATTGCAGGTAGTCTTAATTATGATGGCTATTTAAAATATAAGGCAGAAAAAATAGGTAAGGAATCTACCATATCTCAAATAGTTAAAATAGTGTTAGAATCAAGTAATGCAAAAATGCCTATAGCATCGCTTGCTGATAAAATTTCAAGTTATTTTGTCCCAATAATATTTGTTATTTCAGTTATAACTTTAATTTTATATTTATTATTAGGGTCTGATTTTTCTTCGGCTTTATTAACTTTTATTACGATACTTGTTATAGCATGTCCATGCAGTTTAGGGCTTGCAACTCCGCTTGCAATTGTTGTTAGTGAAGGAGTATGTATTAAAAATGGTATTTTAATTAGAAAAGGAGTAGTATTAGAAAAAGCATCAAAGATTAAAACCATTGTTTTTGATAAAACAGGTACACTAACTTATGGGAAATTAAAAATTTCTAAAATATACAACTATAGCAATATTAGTAATGATAAACTTTTACAAATAATAGCAAGTATAGAATCATTATCAACGCACCCAATTAGTAATGCATTTTTAGATTATATAAATCAAAGAAAAATTAAAAAATTAAAAGTAAGTAATTTTAAAAACGTACAAGGATATGGCGTTTTAGGTAATGTTGATAATCATAAATATATTTTATGTAATGGAAAGTATTTGATTGAAAATTCTATTTTAAATATGCATAAAGATGATGAACAAAAACTATTGAGTAATAAAAATAGCATTATTTATGTAATAAAAGATAAAAATATAATCGCGTTAATAGGTGTTAATGATATTATAAGAAATAATGCCAAAGAAGTTATCGAAAAATTAAACAAAAATAACATTGAAACTATAATGCTTACAGGAGATAACGAAGAAGTAGCAAATAAAATAGGGGAAGAATTAAAAATTCAAAAAATTTTTTCAAATATATTACCAGTTCAAAAAGCAGATGTAATAACTAATTTAAAAAAGAAAAATAAAATAGTAATGATGTGTGGGGATGGAATAAATGATAGCCCAGCATTAAAGAAAAGTGATATAGGTGTTAGCTTTGAAAGTGCAACAGATATAGCTATTGATTCATCTGATGTGATTTTAATGAAAAATGATCTAAGTTCAATTTTAAAATTAATAAATATAAGTAAAGAGACTGTAAGAATTATAAAACAAAATTTATTTTGGGCATTTTTCTATAATATATTAATGATCCCAATAGCAGCAGGTGTTTTAAAACCAATGGGTATATCATTAAATCCTATTTTGGCAAGTATAGCAATGACTTTAAGTAGTTTTATAGTTATTTTAAATTCTTTAAGACTTAGAAAAAAATAATTTATATATTATTTAGAAAGGGGATCTTATGAATATAGAAGAAGAAACATTAACAGGGCTTTAAATAGAAATTATAATTTATTGGATTATTGTCAAAAAAAATAATATAACTTTTGACTTATTGATAAGTATTGAAGGTGGAACTTATGAAAATAGTAACGATATGTGGTAGTATGAAATTTAAAGATAAAATGATGGAAGTTGCTAAAGATTTAGAAATTAAAAATAAATACGTAGTTATCCAGTGCGTTTATAGTAATGATAAATTTAATGAAGAAGAACAATCATTATTAGCAGATTTGCATTATAAAAAAATTGATATAAGTGATGCAATTTATGTAGTTAATGTTAATGGTTATATGGGTACATCAACCAAAAACGAAATAGAATATGCAAAATCATTAAATAAAGAAATTTTTTCTTTAGAACCTTTAAACTATTAAAAATTAAAATGGATTTTGAGCTAATTCAAAAATCTACTTTTTTTATGATATAATAATAAAGAAATGAAAAAAGGAAATGATTTAATTGAACGAAAGCAAAACAAGTATCAACTGGTTGATACCGATTTATTCAACCCCTCCAAGAAACCCTTATAAATAAAGGAATTGTAAGATTTTAAATCTTGCTCATTTTTTCAAATAAACTGCAAAAATGAACTAAATAAGTAAATTTTATTAAAAAATAGGGTAAAAATTTTTAGTTGA